>NZ_NIBE01000031.1:0-7517 GCF_002205115.1 Pseudomonas sp. DrBHI1 | reverse complement strand
GATCGGTTCATCAGGCCGACCTGGTGAAAGTCAGGGCCTGCCTGACGGCAGGCCGTTACCGGCCCGCACACAAAAAATCTGACACTTCCAGCGGGCTTGCCCCGCGATAGTCCTATCGCCAATCCCGCTTTTCAGAGAAGAACGCCCGCGCATTCGCGTCCAGGCTCTCAAGGTGATACCCCCCCTCTTGCACAATCAGGCAGGGCAACCGCAGCGCCCGAATACGTTCCCCCAGCCGCGCAAAACCGTCGGTCGTCACCGCCACCTTGCTCTGCGGATCCAGCTCGTAGATATCGAACCCCAACGACAACACCAGCACCTCGGCGCCAAAGTTCTTCACCGCTTGCAACGCAACCTCCAGTTGCGCCATGAAGTCCGCTTCACTCGCCCCGTGGGCCATCGGCAGATTGAGATTGCAGCCCTCCCCCGCGCCTTGGCCACGCTCGTCCGCAAAGCCGGCCACGCCGGGGTAGAAGTTGGTCGGGTCACCGTGCACCGAGACATACAGCACATCGTCGCGCTCGTAGAAGATCTCCTGGATGCCCTGCCCGTGGTGCATGTCGGTGTCCAGGATCGCCACGCGGCCGTAGCGACTTCGCAATACCTGGGCGGCCACGGCGGCATTGTTGAGGTAGCAGAATCCACCGGCGGCATCGTAACGGGCATGATGCCCCGGCGGCCGGCACAAAGCGTAAGCGGCGGGTTCACCATCGAGAATCGCCTGGGCGCCCGCCACCGCGCTCTGCGCCGACCAGTAGGCCGAGCGCCAGGTGTGCTCGCCCACCGGGCAGCTGCCATCGGCCAGGTAGCGAGCAGCCTGGGCAAGAATGCCACGCAGGGCGTTGGGTTCGCGCACGAAGATGTTGGACATCACCTCGTCGCCCCAGTCCTCGGGCACCTCTTTCCAGCGCGCATGGGCTTGTTCGAGGAAACTCAGGTAGGCCTCGCCGTGTACGGCCTTGAGCGGTGCGAGGCCGGCGTCGGCAGGCTGGCGAATGTCGAAGCCCAGGCCCTTGGCGGCCTGCAACAGCCGCTGGGCGCGCTCGGGCACCTCCTGAGGGGTGCGCATCGCGCCACGGGAGTAATAGCTGCGCGGATGGTGCAGCAGTTGTTCGGGGTGGAAATAGCAGCGCATCAGGCCTCTCCTTCGTCAACCTGGCCGGCACGGGCCAGCACGGCGTTGAGCAATACATCGACGCCCTGGCGGGCATCGTCGGGCAACACGTCCTCGGCTTCGTTGTGGCTCAGCCCGCCGACGCAGGGGATGAACACCATCGCCGTGGGGCAGAAGCGCGCCAGCAGGATCGCGTCATGACCGGCGCCACTGACGATGGACTGCTGGCTGTAGCCCAGGCCATCCACCGCCTGCTGCACGACGGCCACGCACTGGGCATCGAACGGCGTGGCCGGGCTGACCCAGTGGCGCTCGATGCGCACGCTGAGGCCGCGCTGGTTGGCAATGGCCTGCAGTTGCAGGCTGATGTCGCGCTCCATCGCGTCGATGGCCGCGTCGCGGTGATGGCGCAGGTCGAGGGTGAAACGCACCACGCCCGGAATGGTGTTGCGCGACGACTTGGCGATGTTCAGCTCACCGACCGTGGTCAGGCCCTCGGGAGCGAAGTCCGTGGCCAGCTGCTCGATGGCCTGGATCATCCGCGCCACACCGTACAAGGCATCCTTGCGCAGCTTCATCGGCGTAGTGCCGGCATGGGCGGCCATGCCCTCGACGGTCACGTCGAGCCAGCGGATCGCCTGGCCGCCGCTGACCACGCCGATGCTGTTGGCGTTATCCTCGAGGATCGGGCCCTGCTCGATATGTGCCTCGAAATAGGCGTCCACGGCGCCACCCAGCGGACGCTGGCCGGCAAAGCCGGTGCGCGCCAGTTCATCGGCGACGCTGATGCCGTCGGCATCGCGGATCGCCAGGGCCTGCGCCAGCGGCAAGGTGCCGGTGAACACCGCCGAGCCGAACATGGCCGGGGTGAAACGGGCGCCCTCCTCATTGGTCCACACCGCGATCTCCAGCGGCTTGCGGGTACGGATGCCCAGGTCGTTCAGGCGGCGCACCACTTCAAGCCCTGCCAGCACGCCGTAGACGCCGTCGAAACGCCCGCCTTCGGGCTGGGTGTCGAGGTGGCTGCCCATCATCACCGGCGCGGCCTGCGGGTCGGTGCCTTGGCGACGGGCAAACAGGTTGCCGATGGCATCCACGCTCAGGCTCAAGCCGGCCTCGCGGCACCAGTGGCCGAACAGCTCGCGACCGGCCTTGTCCTCGTCGCTCAGGGCCAGGCGGCAGCTGCCGCCACGAGCGGTGGCGCCGACCTCGGCCATGGCCATCAGGCTCGCCCACAGGCGTTCGCCATTGCATTTCAACATTGCGGATACTCCAGATTCAGGCCAGCTCGAGCTGCCGGCTACGGGCGTACCGGCGCGTCAGCGCCAGCACGCAGACCAGGGAAGTGCAGGCGATCAGGCTGTAGAAGACCGCCATCGGCCACCATTGGCCGGTGAAGCTGTGCGCCAGCCAGGTGCCGATCAGCGGGGTCAGGCCCCCGGCGATGGCGCCGCAGACCTGATAGGCCAGGGAGATGGCGGTGTAGCGCACGCGGGTGTCGAACATGCCGCTGACATACCCGGCGATCACCGCGTAGAACGACGCCATGCACGCCGCCGCCAAGGCAATGCCGAGCACGATCAGCGGGCCTTCGCCACTGCTCACCAGCACGAACATCGGGTACGGCGAGGCCATCGCCAGCAGCGCGACCAGCGCCAGGAAGCGCGTGGCGCCGAGCCTTTCCGAGACCCAAGCGGCCAGGGGCTGCACGCAGAACTGGATGATCGCCACGAAGAACAGGCATTCGAGGATCAGCGAGCGCTCCAGGTGCAACTGCTGGGTGGTGTAGCTGATCATGAAGGTGTTGGTGAAGTAGACCCCGGCGATACCCAGCGTATTGGCGCCGATGCACAGCAACAGCGGCCGCCACGCGGTCCGAAGCACCTCCAGCACTGGCGCCTGCTCCTTGCGCCGGGCCTTCTCGGCCTGCGCGCGGCTGGCGAGGAACTCGGGCGATTCGTTGACCCCCAGGCGAATCGCCAGGCCCACCAGCAGCAACAGCGCGCTGGCCAGGAACGGCACACGCCAGCCCCAGCTCATCAGGTCGTCTTCCGGCAGGCGGGTGACCGCGCTGAACGCCAGCAACGACAAGATCAGGCCGGCCGGGCTGCCCAGCTGGGCGAACGAGGCGAAGAAATTGCGGCGCCCCTTGGGCGCATGCTCGCCGGCCATCAGCACTGCCCCGCCCCACTCGCCGCCCACGGCAATGCCCTGAACCACCCGCAGCAGGATCAACAGCACCGGCGCGGTCGCGCCGATCTGCGCGTAGGTCGGCAGCAGGCCGATGGCGACGGTGACCACGCCCATCATCAGCAGGGTGATGACCAGTGATTTCTTGCGACCGATGCGGTCACCGATGTGGCCGAAGACGATGCCGCCCAGGGGGCGGGCGAAGAAGCCCACGGCAAAGGTGCCGAAGGCGGCCATGGTGCTGAACAGGCTATTGTCGGAGGGGAAGAACAAGGCGCCGAATACCAGCGCGGCGGCGGTGGCGTAGATGTAGAAGTCGTACCACTCGATCATGGTGCCGATGAACGCGGCGGCGGCGGCACGGCGCGGTTGGGGCGAAGCGGCGGGCTTCATGGGTGGCTCCTTTGGTTGTTTTTCTGGCAGGAGTTTTTAGGACATGGCGACGCTCTGACGGCGCCTGCACTGCTGGAGATGATTCATCGCCAAAGCCTATAATTCAATTTTCTATTTATTATTCGAATTATTAGCCACACTTATTATCGAGCCCGACCATGCCCGACCGCCTGCTCAACGACCGCCTCGACTGGAACCTGCTGCGCACCTTCCGCGTCATCGGCCAGGAGCTGTCGATCAGCCGCGCCGCCGCCCGCCTGCACCTCACCCAGCCAGCCGTGAGCCAGGCGCTCAAGCGCCTCGAGGAACAGCTCGGACGCCAGCTCATCGCCCGTCGCGGCCCGCGCTTCGTGCTGACTGAGGTGGGCGAGCAACTGTTCCAGCTGGCCGGCGAGGTATACGGGCAGATGTCGCAGATCGGTGGCTTGCTGGAACAGCCGGCGGACGAGCTGGTAGGCAAGGTGCGCCTGCTGATGATCAGCCGCATCGTCAGCGAACGCTTCGATGATTTCCTCGCCGAGTTTCACCGCCAGCACCCGCGGGTGGAGCTGGAGATCGACGTGATGCGCAGCTCCGACATCGTCGCCGCGCTGCAGGAAAAGACCGCCACCGCCGGCCTGAGCCTCAACCGTCGGCCGCAGCCACGGCTGGAGCAACGGCTGTTCCTGCGCCAGCGCTACGCGTTCTTCTGCGGCAGGCACCACGGGCTGTTCGGCCAGGCCGAAGGCGATCTGCAACGGGAGAACTTTGTCAGTTTTACCAGCGACCAGATCGGCGGCATGCTTTCGCCGCTGACCATCTTCCGCGACCAGCAGGGCTTCGCCGGGCGCATCGTCGCCTCGTCACCGAGCCTGGAAGAGGTGCGCCGCCTGGTCATTGCCGGTTTCGGCATCGGCTGCCTGCCCGAACACGTGGTGGCGGAGGATGTAGACGCGGGGCTGCTGTGGAAACTGCCGCCGCACGAGGGCATTGCCGACGTGGACATCCACCTGCTGTGGAACAGGGACCAGCGCATGAGCCGTGCGGAAGGCCTGTTCATCGAGGCCTTGCTGTCGGCCTGTACACCAGCGACCTAGCTGGGATGCTGCAGACACTCAGCGAGTGTAAGCCGAGCGGTAGGCCTGCCCGCGCTCACGCTTGCCTATCGCCACCACCACAACCACTACCCGATCATCCTCGACGCGGTAGACCAGTCGATAGCCGCTGGCCCTGAGCTTGATCTTGTAGTGGTTGGGCAAATCACGCAGCGCATCCACACCGACCTTGGGCGAGAGCAAGCGTTGCCGGAGCTTCTTTCTGGCCTGCTCACGCACGGTGTGCCCCAGCTTCTCCCACTCCTTCAGGGCCGAAGGCAGGAACTCGAGCCTATAGGTCATCCAGCTCGACCGGGATGCCTTTCTCTCCCGCGCGCGCCTTGACCAATGCCACCAGTTCGATATCTTCCAGTCGTTCCATCATCGCCTCGTAGAGTTCAGCGGGCACCATGTAGCCCATGACGCGATTATGGTTGAGGACTGCCACCGGTTTCCCCTGTGCATCGGCCATGACTGCCGTAGGATTCTTCTTTAATTCCGAGACACTGACAGTGACGTCGGCAAAGATGTTCTGCATGTTAATAGCCCTCATTCAAGCGCTATATTTTGGTCATCATTCAGGTCTTTTTCAAGCAAGGCTGCTACAGAGGATGCGAAATACTCGCTGTCCTCGCCCGCCCCAGCCACGCATACGCCAACGTCAGCAACCCCAGCACCAACCCGGCAAACACCGCCACCACCACCTGGCTGTAGCGCGCCAGCAGCGCCGGGAACCCCACCACTTCACGGGTCACCTGGATATCAGCGCTGCCGTCGGCATCGCGAATGCTGATCCCGCCCTGACGGATCTGCGAATAATCGGCATCGAAGTACACCCAGACCTTGCTTTCGCTCACCCCGTCGATGGCCGGCAGGTCGATGCTGCTGGTGGGCGTCGGCACCAGCGTGTCGTTGCCGGCGGCGTCACGCACCTGCACCAGGCCCTTGGCCGGCAAGCGGATGTGCACGGCCTTGAGCGGCACCTGCGCGGGGTTGTACAGCTCGATAAGCAGGCCGGTGCGGTGATCCACCAACCCGGCCTCGAACGGCCTGGCGAACAGGTGCAGGTACGGAGCCTGGGCCAGGTCGACCAGCTTGTCGATCTGCGGATGGCTGAGGGCGCCGGCGCCGATGTCGCTGATCTGCGAGTGCAACCGCTCATACTTGAGCAGGTCGTTGGCCTGGCTGATGCGCTCGCTGAACTGGCCCGGGTAGGTGAGATGGGCATAGGTCAGGCGTGCCTGCAGGCGGTCGTCATCGCGCAGCACCGCATAGAGCATGGCGGCGACGGCGACCAGGGCGAGCAGCCCCACCAGGGATTTACCGACTTTTTCCCAATTCACCTGAGGGTTCCTTGTTTTACGGGCGTGTCGAGAGGCAAGGCAGGCAAGGGTGCCAAGAACACCGGATTCGGGCAAGGGTTGGCTGCCTGAGGTGAAGCGGTCTTGCGTGATAGTCGGAATGTACGCTCCTTCAGAGGTGGTGTTCAGCTTGATCAGCCCCGCGCCAGCAACCCCGGCACCGCCACGGCCAGCATCGCCACCCCGGACAAGGTCAGCAGCCCCAGCACGATCCGGCGAAACGCCCGCTCACTGATCCCCAGGTACAGCCGCGTGCCCAGCAGCGTCGGCACTGCCATCGCCAACACCACCACCGCGAACGCCGGCAGCAGCGCCGGGGTCACCAACCCGCTGCCCAGGTAGGTGAGCATGGTCACCGCCAGCATCGACAAGTTGAAGTTCTGGATCACCGCCCGCTGGGTGTCGCGCTCGAACCCGCGCAGGGTGCACCAGAGCGTCGGCACGGTGCCGGTAAAGCCGCCGATGCCGCCCAGCACCCCGCCGACCATGCCCACCGCGCCATCGGCCAGTCGTCCCCCCTGCAGACGCGGCAGGCGTGGCGCCAGCAACATCAGTGGGCACCACACCACCAACAGCGTGCCGAACACAGCTTTAAACCACAGCATGTCCAGGTAAGGCAGCACCCACACACCCAGCGGAATCCCCGCCAGGCCACCAAGCACAAAGGGCCACAACAGCGACCAGCTGAAGCCCCGGCGCACGCTGAACACCGCGATCAACTGCCCGGTAAGGCTGCCGAATACCGTCAGCACCGCCGCCACCTTCGGTTCCAGCCCCCAGGCCCAGAACGACATGGCCACCATGCCGAAGGCAAAGCCTGACAAGCCTTGGACGAACCCGGCGACGATGGCGCCAAGGGCGATAAGGTAAAGCGGATCCATGTGGGCTCCCGGTGACGATCGAAGGCATCGGGTGGGCAGCATTCCCCACCCAGCAGTGGGTGTCCAGCCCCAGGTCTGCGGCAATACCTTGAGCGTTTCTCGCCCGCACCGCCGCAACATCTTGAAACAACTGGCGTTTGGCCATTTGCCGTTTGGCACAGCCGTTGCTGTGCCCTGTTCAAGGCACTTCGTCGCTCTTCGAGTGGCAACAGATGCCGGTCTGCACAACACGGGGCATACGGCAATGAACAAACCCGCTGCGACATCGACCCAGGTGTTCAGGTTGTCTACCGTTACGGCACTGCTGGTCAGCCTTGGGCTGGCCAGCGCGTTCGCCGGGTCGCTCGACGACGTGGGCCAGCCACCGCCTACCGATCCTTCCGCCTACAGCGAACCGCCCGTCACGCCAGTGGCCCTGGCGGCAGCGCTGGAAGACTTGAAATCGATGCCCGAGGCCAACGAGGGCTCGCTGGAACTGACCGATGGCGTCTATGGCAACCGCGCG
>NZ_NIBE01000030.1:0-22912 GCF_002205115.1 Pseudomonas sp. DrBHI1 | reverse complement strand
ACGCCGACGTGCTCAGTGTGCCGGAAACGGCGATCAGCTACAGCGCCTACGGCAACTCGCTGTACGTGCTGCGCGAGAAGGACGGCGCGCTGCGCGTGGAGCAGGTGTTCGTCAAGCTCGGCGCGCGCCGCGACGACCGCGTGGTGGTGCTCGATGCGCTGACCCCGGGCGACCGCGTGGTGGTGTCCGGGCAGATCCGCCTGAGCAATGGCATGCCGGTGCGGGTCACCGACGACACCCTGGCCGCCAGCACCACGCGCAAGCCGGACCTGGCCCAGCAGTAATGGGTTTGCGTGCCACTGAAAAGGACCTGTAGCACCATGAAATTCACCGACCTGTTCATCCGCCGCCCGGTACTGACCCTGGTGGTCTGCGCGATGATCGTCATGCTTGGCCTGCTGGCGCTGCTGAACCTGCCGATCCGCCAGTACCCGCAGCTGGAAAGCGCGACCATCACCATCACCACCGAATACCCCGGCGCCCGCTCGCAGCTGATGCAGGGCTTCGTCACCCAGCCCATCTCGCAGGCCGTGGCCTCGGTCGACGGCGTCGACTACCTGAGCTCGACCTCGACCCAGGGCAAGAGCGTGATCAGCGTGCGCCTGAAGCTCAACGCCGACTCCAACAAGGCCCTCACCGAGATCATGGCCGCCGTCAACCAGGTCAAGTACCGCCTGCCCGAAGGCGCCTACGACTCGGTGGTGGCCAAGTCTTCCGGCGAAGGCACGGCGGTGATCTACGTCGGCTTCTCGAGCAAGGACATTGGCCTGCCGGCGATCACCGACTATATCTCCCGCGTGGTGCAGCCGCGCCTGGCGGCCATCGACGGCGTGGCCGAAGCGCAGATCCTCGGCGGCCAGAAGCTGGCCATGCGCCTGTGGCTGGACCCGGCGCGCATGGCCGCGCGCAACCTGTCGGCCAGCGACGTGGCCGAGGCCATCCGCCAGAACAACTTCCAGGCCGCCCCCGGCCAGACCAAGGGCCAGTACGTCTCGGCCAACATCAACATCAACACCGACCTGACCAGCGTCGACCAGTTCCGCCAGATGGTGGTGCGCCGCGACGGCGACACGCTGATCCGCCTGAGCGACATCGGCACCGCCGAGCTCGGCGCCACCTCCTATGACACCAGCGGCATCATGGACGGCGAGCCGGCGGTGTTCATCGGTCTGCACGCCACCCCCGCCGGCAACCCGCTGACCATCGTCGGCGCGGTGCAGGAGATGATGCCGCAGATCCGCGAGACCATGCCGCCGGGCATGACCGCCAACATCGTGTTCGAGGTGGCGCGCTTCATCCAGGCGTCCATCGATGAAGTGGTCAAGACCCTGATCGAAGCCGTGGTGATCGTCGCCGTGGTGATCTTCCTGTTCCTCGGCTCGCTGCGCAGCGTGCTGATCCCGCTGGTGACCATCCCGCTGTCGCTGATCGGCGCGGCGGCGATCATGAGCCTGTTCGGGTTCAGCATCAACCTGCTGACCCTGCTGTCGATGGTCCTGGCCATCGGCCTGGTGGTGGACGACGCCATCGTCGTGGTGGAGAACGTCCACCGCCATATCGAGGAAGGCAAGTCGCCCTTGCAGGCGGCGCTGGTCGGCGCCCGCGAGATCGCAGGCCCGGTGATCGCCATGACCCTGACCCTGGCCGCGGTGTACGCCCCGATCGGCCTGATGGGCGGGCTGACCGGCGCGCTGTTCAAGGAGTTCGCCTTCACCCTCGCCGGCGCCGTGGTGGTGTCCGGCGTGGTGGCACTGACCCTGTCGCCGGTGATGAGCGCCTTCCTGCTCAACCGCCAGGCCAGCGAAGGGCCGATGGCCCGTGGCGCCGAGCGCTTCTTCCAGTGGCTGGGCAAGGGCTACGGCCGCGTGCTGGACGTGTCCCTGCACCACCGCTGGCTGACCCTGGCGATTGCCGCGGCGGTGTTCGTCAGCCTGCCGATCCTCTACCTCGGCGCCCAGCGCGAACTGGCGCCGGTCGAGGACCAGGCCCAGGTGCTGGCGGTGGCCAAGGCCCCGCAGTACGCCAACATCGACTACACCGAGATGTACGCGCACCGCATGGACCGCCTGTTCGCCACCTTCCCGGAAACCGACATCACCTGGGTGGTCAACGGCAACGACGGCCCGCGCACCGCGTTCGGCGGCGCCAACCTGAGCACCTGGGAAAAGCGCCAGCGCAGCGCCGACCAGTTGCAGGCCGAGATCCAGAAAGCCGTGGGCGAGATAGAGGGCGTGGCCATCTTCGCCTTCCAGCTGCCGCCGCTGCCCGGCTCCACCGGCGGCCTGCCGGTGCAGATGGTGATCCAGAGTTCCCAGGACCACCGCGTGGTGTTCGACGCCATGGACAAGATCAAGCAGGCGGCCATGGCCAGCGGCCTGTTCGCCGTGGTCGACAGCGACCTGGACTTCAACAGCCCGCTGGTCAACATCAACATCGACCGCAGCAAGGCCAACGACCTGGGCATCAGCATGCAGGCCATCGGCGACGCCCTGGCGGTGCTGGTGGGCGAGAACTACGTCAACCGCTTCGCCCTCGACGGCCGCTCCTACGACGTGATCCCGCAGGTGGCACGGGCCCAGCGCCTGTCGGCGGAAATGCTGGTCGGCCAGTACGTCAAGGCCGCCAACGGCGCCCAGGTGCCGCTGTCGACCCTGGTCAGTTTCGACATGTCGATCGAGCCCAACAAGCTGACCCAGTTCAACCAGCTCAACTCGGCCACCCTGCAGGCGGTGCCGGCGCCGGGCGTGAGCATCGGCGACGCGGTGCAGTTCCTCGCCGCCCAGGCCAATGCCCTGCCCACCGGCTTCAGCCATGACTGGCTGTCCGATGCCCGCCAGTTCGTCCAGGAAGGCAGCGCCCTGGTGGTGACGTTCATCTTCGCCATCCTGGTCATCTACCTGGTGCTGGCGGCGCAGTTCGAAAGCCTGCGCGACCCGCTGGTGATCCTGGTCAGCGTGCCGATGTCGGTGTGCGGCGCGCTGATCCCGCTGTACCTGGGCTACGCCACGGTAAACATCTACACGCAGATCGGCCTGGTGACCCTGGTCGGCCTGATCAGCAAGCATGGCATCCTCATGGTCGAGTTCGCCAACGAGCTGCAGCAGGCCGACCAGCTCGACCGCCGCACGGCCATCGAGCGCGCCGCGCAGATCCGCCTGCGGCCGATCCTGATGACCACCGCGGCCATGGTGGTGGGCCTGGTCCCGCTGCTGCTGGCCAGCGGCGCCGGTGCCCACAGCCGCTTCAGCCTGGGCCTGGTGATCGTCATCGGCATGCTGGTCGGCACGCTGTTCACCCTGTTCATCCTGCCCACCGTGTACTCGCTGCTGGCCAAGGACCACCGCGCCAGCGAAGACCCACGCCTGCAGGAACTGGCCGCCTACACCCAGCCGGCCTGACCCCTTCGCCCGCCCTCCCCTGTGGCAGCCGTGATCGGCTGCCACAGGGAGCGGCCGGCCCGGATAAAGAGAAACGACATGCTACGTAAGACCCTTCTGCCCCTGCTGTTCCTGGCGCCCCTGGCCCAGGCCGTTGCCGCCGAGCGCGCGACACTGATGTCGGTGTACGCCCAGGTGGTCGAGCACAACAGCGACATGGCCGCCGCCCGCGAGAACTACCTGGCCCGCCGCGAGGCCGTGCCCCTGGCCCGCGCCCGCCTGCTGCCGCAGGTGGCCCTGGATGCCGAGGCCGGCGACGTGCGCAGCGACCGCCACCGGGTCGAGCAGCGCAGCGGCAGCCTGTACCGCCTGAGCCTCGACCAGCCGTTGTTCGACCTCAGCCGCTGGTTCGACTTCAAGGCCGCGCAGTCCGAGAACGAACAGGCCGAACTGGACTTCTCGGCGTTCCAGCAGCAACTGATCCTCGACACCGCCAGCCGCTACTTCGACACCCTGCTGGCCGAGGACAACCTGGCCACCGCCAAGGCCGAGCTGCGCGCCTTCGACCGCCAGTTGCAGCAGACCCGGCTGAGCTACGACGCCGGCCTGTCCGACCAGAACGACATGCTCTCGGCCCAGGCCAGCTTCGACCGCGCCAGCGCCAACCTGATCGACAGCCAGCGCCGCAGCGAAGACGCCTACCAGGCGCTGATGCGCCTGACCGGGCAGGCGCAACCGGCATTGGCCGGGATCCGCCACAGCCTGCCGGTGCAAGCGCCGGTGCCCGCACGCGCCGAGGCCTGGGTCGAACAGGCCATGGCGCAGAACCTGCGCCTGCGCGCCAGCCAGGCCGCCGTCAGCCAGGCCGGCCAGACCCTGCGCAGCAGCAAGGCCGATCACCTGCCGACCTTCAACCTGGCCATGGGCTACGCCGAGGGCGACAGCGACCTGATGGATTCCAGCGCGCACTTCGGCCAGCGCTCCGGCAACCAGCGCGACAGCTCGGTGATGGTGCAGATGAAGCTGCCGCTGTTCAGCGGCGGCGGCACCAGCGCGCGGGTACGCCAGGCCACCCATGAGCTGGCGCGCACCGAGTACGGCCGCACCAGCCTCGAACGCGAGGTGCTGGAAGGGTCGCGCAACGCCTTCCGCGCGGTGGTCAGCGATGTCGAGCAGGTGCGCGCGCGGCGCCAGAGCATCATCTCCAGCCAGGGCTCGTTGCGGGCCACCGAGGCGGGGTATGAGGTGGGCAGCCGCAACATCGTCGATATCCTCGATGCCCAGCGCGACCTGTACAACGCGGTGCGCGACTACAACGTCTCGCGCTATGCGTACATCGTCGACAGCCTGCGCCTGAAGCAACAAGCCGGCAGCCTGAGCCCGGATGACCTGCGCGAGCTGGCGGGGTATCTGAAGCTGGACTACGAGCCGGAGCGGGATTTCCTGCCGAGTGATTTGCGCGGGTGAAGCATTGGGATCGTCGGGGCCGCGCAGCGGCCCCAACGTTTTATCGATTCCTGTTGTTCATCCCCAACTCCATATCATCAATCAACGCCTTGGCCATGGCACTCAACATGCGCGCTGCGCTGCCCGCCATCAGGTCGCCTTCCATCTCGGCCTCGCAGGTGAGGTGGCGAATGCAGCCAAGCAGCACCGACAACTCGCTGAAGGCATCCGCGAAGGGAATGCCCGGCTCGACCTTGAACAGGTCCATGCAGCGGGTCCGGCCTGCGGTACGTGCGTTGGTCATGGCTGCACCTCTGGCTTGTGTTCGAGCAAGGCACAGGCCAGCTGGCCGAGGTAGTCGCTGGCGGCGAACAGACGGTCCTGGGCTTCGCCAGGGTCGGTCTTGAAGTAGATATCGAGGACATCGGAAATGGCGGTGGCCACTTCGACGGCGGCAGCCATGGCTTCTTCGCGGGTGAGGGTCGGGCGGATAGCGATGAAGGGGGCTAGACGGGGTGGGTCTGGGACGATCTTTTTCATGGTCAACACTCCTGCGCAGTTCAAGAATGCTGCCCTCCGGCGCCTTTCTCACGGGACAAAGGGTGGCAGCCGTGCACGGGGTGAGAAACCGAGGCGCAAGAGAAACTCGGCCAGACCGAAGTCTGCCCGGGCACGGCTGCCATAACTGGATTGCCGATACTTTACGCCTCGGGTTCTCACACCCGGTCACCTGATATGGCGACCCCGTGAAGTTATCCGTGGGGTATTTCCCCGACAACGCAGCAGCTTCCGGCAAGCGCGTAGGATAGTTCCCAAGCTTTGCCGGCTGAAGCATTTGGTTTCAGGTTCGGAAACATCTGACAGTGTTCGAGATGGCCGGGGCTGCTGCGCAGCCCTTTCACGACACAAGGCCGCTCCCACAGGGACCGCGCCATGGCAGAACCGGCACATATCCTGTGGGAGCGGCCTTGTGTCGCGAAAGGGCCGCGTAGCGGCCCCGGCGAGCTAAAGCCAAACGCTGACTCAGAACACCTTGAACGGCGGGGACCTGGAATCGACACCGCAATGAAACGCACATCAAGCTGCCCCAACAATCACCCCGGCCGATACTCCCGACACCGCTCCCGCAGTATCTGCGCCAGCAACCGCACCTCGGGACTGTGCCGGTACTCCTCGGGATACCCCATGTACATCGGCACCTCCCGCTCCCGCTGATGCTGCAGGTTGACCCGCACCAACCGCCCTTGCGCCAGCCCCTGCTGCACCCGATGCTCCGGCAACCAGGCAAAGCCCATCCCCCGCTCGACGAAGCTCTCGGCCGCCGCCAGGCTGCTCACCGTCCAGCGCTGCGAGGTCCCCAGCCAGCCGCTGTTCTGCGAATTGCGCGTGCCGGAATCGCGGATCACCACCTGCCGGTGGTTCTTCATGTCGTCCAGGCTCAACTCCCCCTGCGCCGCGCTCAGCGGGTGGCTGGCCCCCACCACGCAGACCAGCGAGACATTGAGCAGGAACTCCTGCAGGTAACCGGAAGGCAGGCTGCTGGCGATGCCCAGCTCGACCTTGCCATCCTCCAGCAGCTCGCGGGCCCCGGACAATGCCGTTTCGTACAGGCGGATACGGTGATCCTTGTACTCCAGGGCAAACTCCTGCAATGCCTGTTGCAGCAATTCGATGGGGAACAGCACATCCACCGCCAGCGCCTGCTCGGTAAACAGCCCCGGCTGGTACTGGTTGGCCAGGTGCTCGAGCTTCTGCGCCGCCCCCAGCAGGTGCTTGGCCTGGGGCAGCAGGGCCTTGCCCAGGGAGGTGAGCACGGCCTTGCGGCCTTCGATGATGAACAGCTCCTGGCCCAGGAGCATTTCCATGCGGTTGACCGAGTGGCTGATGGCCGACTGCGACTTGTACATGTGCTCGCCGGCCTGCTGGAAACCGCCGCACTCGACCGTGCAGACGAACGCGCGCCACTGATCGAGACTGATCTTGGAAAACACCATCACCTCCTTGTGTACCCGAAAACCGGGCGACGAATCCTGTGTCCTGCGGCGTTGTACCACAGCTGCGCACGACACATGAAGACCATGCCGCGATGCACGCACTTTTTGTCACTATTCGCCCAGGCCACTTCGTGCGACAACAACGTCCCGGACAGTGTCCGGCACTAATGGATGAATAATGGACAAGGAGCGTCCCCCATGCAGAGATGCACACGCGATACGGCCTAAACCAACAGCCGGAACAACACGGCAAAGTATGCGGCGATAACGCCATAAAATTTTCATATTAATTTAATTGAAAATTTTAATTGCCATATTGTTCAACACCCTCTCCCAAACCTTTATGGAAGCCGCGTGGCAGCACGGGGCCTGCGCCTGCGCGCACTAAAAAACGCATAACTTAATAGCCAAAAAAACCATGAACAGGCGTCATCAATCCCATCGGAATTATTCGCTTTTTTTGGCAAAAGCTTCAGCCGCAATAATTAAATGGCCAGCAGGGACTGGCACCGGAACAACAAGACCGGTTGTGTATTTTGGGATTTTTTCAACAGTGAAAAATAATTGGGCATACACATGAAAATCGGCATTGATGATATTGGGCTGTCTGTACCGCAACACTTTTTCGCACTGGAAGAACTTGCCGAACGGCATGGTATCGATCCGCAGAAGTACCTGGTCGGCATCGGCCAGGAGTTCATGGCCGTGCCGGCCCCTGACGAAGACATCGTGACCCTGGCGGCCAACGCCGCCCTGCCGCTGCTCGATGACGCCACCCGCGCCTCGATCGCCACGGTGATCCTCGCCACCGAGAGCGGCATCGACCAGTCCAAGGCCGCCGGCCTGTTCGTCCACAGCCTGCTCGGCCTGCGCGCCGACTGCCGCGTGGTGGAGTTCAAGCAGGCCTGCTACGGCGCCACCGCCGGCTTGCAGATGGCCCGCGCACTGGTCGCCCAGCGTCCTCACGAGAAGGTGCTGGTGATCGCCACCGACATCGCCCGCTACGAGCAGAACTCCGAGGGCGAATGCACCCAGGGCGCCGGCGCCGTGGCCATGATCGTGGCCGAGAACCCGCGCCTGCTGGAGCTGCACCCGCACCAGGGCCGCTACAGCCTGGACGTCTCGGACTTCTGGCGGCCGAACCTGCGCAGCACCGCGCTGGTCGACGGCAAGCTGTCGATCGAGGTCTACCTGGAGTCGCTGCGCAACGCCTGGCAGAGCTACCGCGCCGACGGCGGCCTGGGCCTGGAAGACATGAGCTTCCTGTGCTTCCACCAGCCGTTCACCAAGATGGCGAAGAAGGCTTTCTCGGTGTTCGAGGCGATCGAGCCTGAAGCAGCCAAGGCCCTGGGCGAGAAGGCCTACTCCACCAGCCAGCTGTACGGCAAGGCCATCGGCAACTGCTACACCGCCTCGCTGTACATCGCCCTGCTGTCGCTGCTGGACAACAGCGACGAGGACCTGACCGGGCGCAACATCGGCCTGTTCAGCTACGGTTCGGGCAGCGTCGGCGAGTTCTTCAGCGCCACCGTGGTGCCGGGCTACCAGGCCCATTCGCGGCGCAAGGCGCATGCGCGCATGCTGGCCAGCCGCACCCGCCTGGGCCATGAGCAGTACAGCAGCTGGTTCTACGGCGACAACCACCCGGCCGTGGCCGACTACAGCACCCCGTACGTCACCGGCGGCGCGTTCCGCTACGGCGGTTGCGAGGGCTATCGCCGTCAGTACGAGAGCACCGCCCTGTCCCTGAAGATGGCGAGCTGACGACCATGAGCGACGTGCTGCTGAGCTGGCCGCAACCTGCGGTCGCCTGCCTGACCCTGAACCGTCCGCATGCCGGCAACGCCCTCGACGAGGCCCTGCTCGGGGCCTTGCACGAGCAGCTGCAGGCCCTCGCCGAGCACCCGGGGCTGCGCGCCCTGGTGCTCGACGGCGCCGGCGAGCACCTGTGCACCGGGGCGGACCTGGAGTGGATGCGCCGCAGCCGCGAGTTCGACCATGCGCGCAACCTGGAGGACGCCAGCCTGCTGGCCAACGTCCTGCAGCGCCTGGACGATTTCCCGGTGCCGGTGCTGATGCTGGCCCGCGGCGCGGTGTTCGGCGGGGCTTTGGGCCTGCTGTGCTGCGCCGACCACGTGCTGGCCGCCGAGGATGCGCGGTTCTGCTTCAGCGAGGCGCGCCTGGGCCTGGCCCCGGCCTTGATCAGCCCCTACGTGGTGCGCGCCATGGGCGTGCGCCAGGCACGGCGCTACATGCTCTCGGCCGAGGTGTTCGGCGCCGAGGACGCGCTGCGCCTGCAGCTGGTCCACCGCCTGGTGCCCGCCGCCGAGCTGGCGCAGGCCCGCGACCGCTGGCTGGCCACCCTGCTGCAGACCGGCCCCCAGGCCAGTCGCGAGATCAAGCAGATGCTGGCGCGCCTGGCAGGCCGCGACCACCTGCTCGACGAGCAGGGTTGCAACCTGCAGCTGATCGCCCGCCTGCGCACCTCCAGCGAGGGCCAGCACGGTCTTGCCGCCTTCTTCGAACGCAGCCGCCCCGACTGGGCGCAATGAACCCTGGGTGCGCGGACCACGAAGCCCGCGCCGTTCCGGCGTCGCCGACGACGCCCGACCTATGAGAAAAGGATTTTGCCATGTGTGGTTTCATCGGTGTCTACCAGTCCAAACGCAACAGCATCAGCGACCAGTCGATCCTCGACGCCCTGGCCGCCATCAACCACCGCGGCCCGGACGAGCACAGCCTGTGGCGTGACCCGGGCGAGCGCGCCGTGCTCGGCCACACCCGCCTGAGCATCATCGGCCTGGACAACGGCATGCAGCCGATCGTCGCCGACGAAGGCGACCTAGCGGTGATCGTCAACGGCGAGTTCTACGACCACGAGCGCATCCGTGCCGAACTGCAGGCCGAAGGCGCGATCTTCAAGACCGCCTCGGACAGCGAGATCGCCCTGCACCTGTACCGCCGCTCCGGCATGGCCGGGCTCAAGGAACTGCGCGGCGAGTTCGCCATGGTCCTGTTCGACCGCCGTCGCCGCCTGATGCTGGCGGTGCGCGACCGCCTGGGCATCAAGCCGCTGTTCTACACCCAGCATGAAGGCAACTGGTACTTCGCCTCCGAGATCAAGGCCCTGCTGGCCGCCGGCGTCAACCCGACCTGGGACGAGAACGCCTACGCCAGCCGCGCCTTCTACCTGCGCGACCACACCCTGTTCGAAGGCGTGCGCAGCGTACAGCCGGGCTGCTGGGTGATGGTCGACCACGGCGGCCTGCACAGCGGCCGCTACTGGGACATGGAATTCGCCCGCCGCGACACCCCGGCGCCGAGCGACGAGGCCGGCATGATCGAATCCGTGCGCGCCGCCATCGAAGAAGCGGTGCGCCTGCGCCTGCGCGCCGACGTGCCGATGGGCGTGTACCTGAGCGGCGGCATCGACTCCTCGGCGATGCTGGGCATGGCCACCGCCCTCAAGGGCGAGCCGCTGGACGCCTTCAACCTGTCGTTCACCGACATGGACGACTACGACGAGAACCGTTTCGCGCGCATGGCCGCCGAGCACAACGGCGCGCGCTTCCACACCATCGAGATCACCCAGGACGACCTGGCGGACAACTTCGAGCAGGCGGTATGGCACAACGAGACGCCGTTCTTCAATGCCCACGGCGTGGCCAAGTACATCCTCAGCAAGGAAGTGCGCAAGGCCGGCCTGAAGGTGGTGCTGACCGGCGAAGGCGCCGACGAAGTGTTCGCCGGCTACCCGCACTTCCGCCGCGACATGCTGCTGTACAACAACGAACAACAAGACCCGAAAGTCATCGACCTGCTGCGCCAGCGCATCCAGGCCAACGAGCAGGGCTACACCAACGCGCACATGCCCCACGACATCCACTGGATGGTCGACCAGCTCAAGCACGGCGTGTCGTGGCTGGACAACCAGGCCGGCTGGTTCAAGGCCCTGGAGAGCCTGTACCGCGGTGACTTCCGCGACCACTTCACCGGTGTCGACCCGTATCGCCAGTTCTTCGACCGCCTCGACCACGGCAAGCTCGCCGACCGCGACCCGGTGCACAACTCCATGTACCTGTGGGCCAAGTCGTACCTGCCGAACTTCGTCCTCACCACCCTGGGCGACCGCATGGAGATGGCCAACAGCATCGAAGGCCGCGTGCCGCTGCTCGACCACCACGTGGTCGAACTGGCCTGCCAACTGCCGGTGTGGATGAAGGTGCGCGGCGCCACCGAGAAGTACGTGTTCCGCGAAGCCATGCGCCCTTACCTGCCCAAGGCCCTGTACGAGCGCAAGAAGCACTACTTCCGCGCCCCGCCGGCCACCCTGCAGCAGCAAGGCCGCCTGTGGCAACTGGTGCAGGACACCCTGCACAGCCGTGACCTGGACGCCCTGCCGTTCTTCGACGCGGCCAAGGTCCGCACCCTGCTCAAGCAGCTGCCGACCCTCAGCGCCCAGGAACAGGGCCTGCTCGACCCGATGCTGATGGAGCTGACCAGCCTGTGCCTGCTGCAACGCCGCTACCGCATGAGTGGCCAGAGCTGGAACACCTTGAACGAGGTGGCCGCATGAAGATCGCGATCATCGGCGCCGGCCTCAATGGCTTGGCCTGCGCCCTGATTCTCAAGCGCTTCGGCCTCGAGGCCACGGTGTACGAGCGGGCCAATGGCCCGCGCGACTCGGGCACCGGTATCTACGTCTGGCCCCAGGGCGTGCAGGTGCTGCGCTTCCTGTTCAACGACACCGGGTTCATCGGCCGCGGCAAGGCCATCGAGTTCCTCGACACCCATGGCCGCGACGGTCGCCTGATCCACAGCCAGCCGGTGCGCCCGGACGGCCTGGGGATCCCGGCGCCGGCGGTGATGTTCCCGCGTCCCGAGCTGTTCGGCCTGCTGCGCGAACGCCTGGCCCCCGGGCAGATCCGCTACCAGATGGGCTGCGAGAAGGTGGAGAAGGTCGGTGAACAGGCACGGGTCACCTTCAGCAATGGCGAACAGGAAGACTTCGACCTGGTGATCGGCAGCGACGGCGTCGGTTCCACCGTGCGCCAGTGCCTGGAACCGGGCCTGACGCCCTACGACACGGGCCTGGTGGCCAGCCGCGGCATGGTCGAGTTCGACTCGCCGCTGCTGCTGCCCGACCGTTGCCAGATCTTCGCCTCGGAGTTCTCGCGAGTGGTCACCTACCCGCTGGCGGCCGACCGTCCGTACCGCTACTGGTTCGCCGCCTACCAGCACCGCAACCAGCCGCTGCTCGACCGCGACGGCCTGGTGCGGCTGTTCGCCGACCTGCCGCCGGATGTGGTGCGGATGATGGAGGCCACCGAGCACGAGCAGATCCTCACCCACAAGATGATGGCGCTGACCGGCGCCGGCTGCTGGCAGAACGGCCGCGTGGTGATGCTTGGCGACAGCATCCACGCCATGCTGCCGACCCTCGGCTACGGCCTGACCCTGGGCCTGGAGAACGCCTTCATGCTCGCCCAGGCCCTGGTCGGCTGCTGCGACGAGCGCCTCGACAGCGCCCTGCAGCGCTACGAGATCCGCGCCGCCGAGCGCTCGCGGGTGATGCTGGAAGTGATGCGCGACATGACCGACCTGTACTACTTCGAGGAGGACAGCGCCATGACCTCCTCGCGGATCCGGCCGATCGTCGAGCGCTTCCACGACCTGGCCCTGACCACGGTGTTCTGAGGAGATCGCCATGAGTGAAGCATACCGCCAGCGCCTGCAGGCCTTCGTCAGCGAGCGCATCACGCCGAACGTGGCGGCCTGGGAGCAGCTCGGCGCCTACCCGGCCACGCTCAACCGCGAGGCCGGCGCCGCCGGCCTGCTCGGCCTGGGCCACGACCACCGCCAGTTGCCGGACGACCCGCGGGCCGTGGCGGTGCTGATCGAGGAGCTGACCCGCAGCGGCGCCCAGGGCATCACCATGGGCCTGGGCTCGCACTTCGTCAGCCTCAAGGCAGTGCAGGCCACCGGCCACCCGATCGTCCACGACCTGGTGCCGGCGGTGCTCGACGGCCGCCAGAGCATCGCCCTGGCGATCACCGAGCGCCAGGCCGGCTCCGACCTGCGCGCCCTGGAGTGCCGGGCCACGCGCCAGGCCGATGGCTACCGGCTGAACGGGCACAAGGCGTTCATCTGCAACGCCACCCGTGCCGACTGGCTGCTGATGGTCGGCCACTGCGAGGACGGCCTGGCGCTATTCCTGGTCGAAGGCTCCGCCGCCGGCATCCGCCACACCCCGCGCCAGGCCCTGGGCTGGCGCTGCCTGCCGCTGGCCGACCTGGAGCTTGTCGACGTGCCAGCGCTGCGCCTGACCGGCAAGGGCGGCGTCGGCCGCCTGCTGCAGGCCAGCCTGCAGCAGGAGCGGCTGAACCTGGCGGTAATGGCCATCACCAGCGCCGACATGGCCCTGCAGGCCGCCATCGACTGGTGCAAGAGCCGCCAGGTCGGCGGCAAGCCGCTGTTCGACAAGTCGGTGATCCGCCAGCGCCTGGCCGAGCACTACGCGCAGCTGACGGTCAGCCGCCAGTTCGTCGACACCTGCGTGGCCCGCCAGGCCGAAGGCACCCTGGACGCGCACCAGGTGGCCATCGCCAAGAACAGCGCCGTGCAGACCCTGGAAACCCTGGCCCGCGACGCCGTGCAGCTGCATGGCGCCCACGGCTGCGTCGAGCCCTCGCTGGTCGAACGCATCCACCGCGACGCCCGCCTGCTGGCCATCGGCGGCGGCACCCACGAAATCATGCTGGAAATCATTGCCCGGCACCTGTGAAGGATCACACCATGAGCACCATCAGCGACCACGCCGCCGCGCACTCGCGCGCGCTGCTCGAACACGCCTACCAGCGCTACTGCGGGCTGGAAATGCTGGAACAGTCCCCCGGCCAGTGCACCTGCCGGCTGACCGTCACCGATGCCATCGACAACCTCAGCCAGACCCTGCACGGCGGGGTGATCTACTCGATGCTCGACGTCACCAGCATGCTCGCCACCCTGCCCTTGCTGGGGCCGGACGAGTACGCCCTGACCAACAGTTTCAACACCCTGCTGCTGTCGGCCACGCCACGGGACACCGAGGTGCTGTTCCACGCCAAGGTGATCCGCGACGGCCGCAACCTGATGTTCACCCAGGCCGAGGCCTGGCGGGTCAACGCCGACGGCAGCCAGACACGCATCGCCAGCGCGCAGCTGAGCAAGTTCAGGCTCAAGCGCGAGTGGTAATGGCGTAATCACCCATCACGTTCATCGCGGGGCAAGCCCGCTCCCATGCGATTTGTGGGAGCGGGCTTGCCCCGCGCTCGTTCCAGCCCAGAGCCCCTTGGCGATACATGACAACCTTAAGGGTAATACCCTGATTATCTGCGCTTTTCACTCCCGCCCGATTGCTCAAGACTGGCTATCACACACATCACAGAAAGGATTCGCGCAATGAATCACAAGGTCCTGGTCATCCGCTCCTCGATCAAGTCCGATGGCGGCTTCTCCGGCCAACTGGTGGACAACTTCCTCAAGCAGCTCAAAGAGGTCAACCCCGAAGCGTCGGTGGTGGTACGCGACCTGCACGCCCAGCCCATCCCGCACCTCAATGCGGTGACCATGGACGCCCTGTTCGGCGGTGACGCCAGCAGCATCGAGGCGGCCGCGGCGCTGAAGCTGTCCAACGAGCTGATCGAAGAGATCCAGGAAGCCGACCGCGTGGTGATCGGCCTGCCACGCTACAACTTCGGCGCACCGTCGATCCTGCACACCTGGGTCGACTACATCGTGCGCGGCGGCGTCACCTTCACCTACGTCGACGGCGCCCCGGTCGGGCTGCTCGACGACAAGCCGGTGCACGTGCTCAACGCCAGCGGTGGCATCTACAGCCAGGGCACCGACACCCTGGCTGGCTGGCTGTCACAGACCCTGGGCTTCGTCGGCCTGAACAGCGTCGAGTTCATCTACGCCGAAGGCCTGGGCATGGGCGAAGAGAGCCTGGCCGCAGGCCTGGCCGCCGCCAACCTGAAGATCCAGCACAGCATCGCCGCCCTCGGCGAACGCCCATGCCCAAGCCTGGCCACCGCCGTAGGAAGGTAAGATGACCCGCAGCCAAGACAACCCGTCGGTCCAGGAGCTGTTCCTCAGCGAACTGGTGGCCGAGCCCAACCGCTACCACCTGTACATTTCCCACGCCTGCCCGTTCTCGCACCGGGTGCACCTGGTGCAGAGCCTGCTGGGCCTGGAAGACGCGCTGGACGTCACCTCGGTGGCGGCCCGCCGCCACGACCAGGGCTGGGAGTTCGACGAGCACGACCAGGACCCGCTGCACAAAGACGTGACCCTGCTGTCGAGCCTGTACGAGCGTTCGCGCCCGGGCTTCACCGGCAACCAGTCGGTGCCGGTGCTGTGGGACCGCCAGCAGAACCGTATCGTGCACAACGATTCGGCGGAGCTGGCGCTGCAGATGGCCACCCGCCTGCTGCCCCTGGCCAAGACCCCGATCGACCTGGTGCCCGACCGCTCCAGCTGCGACATCGTCGAGCTCAACCAGTGGCTGCACACCAACATCAACCGCATGGTCTACCACATGGGCTTCGCCCCGGACCAGGAGAGCTACGACCAGGCCTTCCAGCAGTTCTTCGCGGCCATGGACACCCTCGAGCACCGGCTGCGCAAGCAGCCGTACCTGGTGGGCGGCAAGCTGAGCTTGTCGGACCTGTTCCTGCTACCCACGCTGATCCGCTACGAGGCGGTGTACTACGTGCACTTCAAGACCAACCACAAGACCCTGGCCGAGTACCCGGCGCTGTACCAGTACCTGGTGCGCCTGACGCAGATCCCGGCGATCTACCGCACCATCGACATGGCGCATATCAAGCTGCATTACTACTACTCGCACAACCACATCAACCCGACCCGGATCGTGCCCCAGGGGCCGGCGTTGAGCTGGTTGAACTGAGCTGTTGGCGTTTGCGGAGCAGGACCGCTTTGCGGTCCTTTCGCGGCAAAAGGCCGCTCCTACAGGAGGCCGCATCCCCCTGTACGAGCGGCCTTCTGCCGCGAAAGGGCTACAAGGCAGCCCCGGCGGCTTGAACTCGAGAGCAAACTTCAAGCATCTTGAACGCGTAGCTTACAGATGAGTGCGATTAAGCATTGTACGAAAAGTAGTATGGTGTTTTCAGGCCACTTCAAGATCCACCAATCCTCCAGTAGACTGCGCACTTTGGCCGGATTAACCCGCCACGCCATGAGATCTGGAAGTTATGGAAAAAAGTGCACCTCAGGTACGGAACGCCCCACGTCCGATGCTAGTCACGGTTGCGGTAATCTACTGCCTGCTCATCACCAGCAAAATTGCCTATTGGCTAGTCGGTGAAGGATGGGAAATGGCAAGGGTGGGTGATTTCGCAATGATTATGCTGGCGCCTCCAGCACTGTCATGCATTCTACTCGTCACAAGCAGCGTGTTGTTGTACAGGCGCAGCGCGAAGTCCGTATGGTTCCTGCTTGGGGCACTGCTCTTTGGCCTGACGCTGATCCCGCTCATGTTCCCAGAAATTTTCCGCCTTCCGGCGAGCCTTTACCCGCAGGCTTTTTGGTACGTACTCCCGGGCACCCTGCAAGCAATGCTGCTGGTTGCTGTCTGGATCTACAGCTTGCGGATGCGCCAGAACGGCTACCTTAAATAAAATTGCCACGTTCAAAGCCCTGCCTTGTGCGGGGCTTTATCCATCTGGTGCCGCAAGTTGCAATCCAGCCCAGCTAGACTCTAGTGATACAGGGCAGAAAACTAGAACTCGACTATACGATAATTAAATATCCATACCGGAATAGCAGCTGCTAACACTTGACCATCTAAACTCCACATATCCTGAAATCCCTCAGCAAAAAAAGGGCATCTTTTTGAGCACGACACCGAACCCTCTTGAGACTCGAATAGTAGTACGCCATTAAGCTCACCGCATTCGGATACCTACATTTCGCAGCCATCAACTCCTTTACAACCACAGCCGTCTTCATTCGATGTACGAACAACCGCACCACGAACTGCTTTATTTTATTACTTCCACCATCTGCAAGCAGGCTTCTAATCAACTGCACTTGATAATAAACTGGCAAGTGGACTCGAGCTGCAACATCTGCGCCCAGACGAACATTAAAACTGGCCAATGCCTGTACAACCTCCATTCTTTTACTACCTGACAACGGTCGTATTTCTTTGCAGAGGGCGTTCTCAGAACGACTATTCCTATTGACAGAAAGATCAGAAATCAGCTTTTCAATTCTGTCAACCGCTGGTTGCTCTATCAGCTTTTGTTCACTCATTTTTTAAACACCCTACAAAGGAAAAATAAATCTGTTCCCTTTTCCGCTTTTTTCCCTTTTCGGCTTCCTCACGCTCAGGCTTCCTAGCCCTCAAGGTGGTTAGAACAAATTCGACAAACTCGTCGAACCGTTCCTCCTCATTTGGCCAGTTGATTACAACTACAGCTGCCAGAATGTCAGGCAAACCCCATACTCATCGAGAAGATCATCAGCGATCTCAAACTGGAAAACCTTCTCTGGAAAGCAGTCTGACAACGCGCGCTTCCAATACCTAGCGATCTGCTCGGCAAATAAATGACAAAGACGATAATCCTCCTCCGACAGCCCAACCTTAAATACGGGTCGATTCGGCGAATCCTCCCACTTTGAAAAGAACTGATTTATTGAGAAAATGTTTCTGTACCGCTCAACATCTTTACGCGATGTGCTTTGCTCCAACGCACCAGCTTCAGTCTCGACCAGCCCCTTTAAACATTTTTTTTGCGAATCGTATTGCTGTGCATTAGGCAGCCAAAAAACATGACCATCAACCTCAACAAAATCGGGAGAAAGCAAACCCAGAACAGAAATCGCCTGTTCCAATGAAACCAAGTTCCCTACATATGAAAAAAACTCTCCAACGCCAATATCTGAAGCAAATAGATTCAACGAATCTTTAGAAATACAACCTTGATAAGCTTTCATCAATTCAACCCTAAATGTTCAAGAACCGACTGAGGAACATTTCCCTCAAAGGCTTTTGTGTCGTCCCCCTTCTTGGGGAAATATGATCCATTCGGTGCCTGATTCCATTCGACGACCTTAATCCGAGAGTTAGACACATCATACAGGACACCAAAAGGGGACGACACCAAAAGGGGACAGATTTATTTTCCCTACTCTAATCTCGTCCTACCTACATGACGGCTAGATCCCTTCGTTGCCAGGAGCTGGAATTAGAGCAGGAAAAATAAATCTGTCCCCTTTTCCACTCTTTTCCACTGCCCTTTCCACTTTTCCGCTTTTCATATCATGAATCTTTTAGCTGCTTAGCTACCTTTCTTGCTGAGTGACGAATTTGTTGAGTCTCTCCGATTTTACTCAACGCATATATTTCCTCTTTCAAAATATCAGACCTCGGAACGAACAATGCCCACTTCAGCGCCAGACCAGACCAGTATTCACTCTGACTCCTAAGACCTTCTATAACAACCTTCTCAAATGGAAGAAAATCCAAAACCCACTCTGAAAGACCATATACTTTAAGCCCATCGATCATCTTGCAGCGTACTACTCCTGGAGAACCCTCTAGTATAGGCAAAAAAACACACACTCAGCTTCATCCCCAAACGTGTACACAAACGACTCTGTTGATCTAGCCCAAAGACCTCCAGAAGTAAGTCCCAATAAAAAACGTCCGCCACACAACTTCGCCACAGGAAGCCAACTCAAGATAGCCCCTTCAGAGCCATACTCTTTTTTGCTCTCCCATGGCCCTTCAAGTCTAGCAAGCTCCATTAATAATTTTTCTTTCAGCTCATCTATCATCTAGATATTCCAGGAGTATGTGTAACATCCACACCATGACTAGTCATAAAGGACTTGAACTATTCACGAAGCTTTGGAGTCCAGTTCATTCCGTAATGCCCGCTCCATTCATAGGTTCGAATAACTCCATTTTCCTTCCAGATCCCGCCACCGACGATAGCGTCAGAGGACGGAATTTTTCCAGCATTTAATATCCCATCATGCCCAAATTGATTCCGCCCCATGATGAACCGCTGACTAACCGGATCATAAATAAAGTCAATAGGTTTTGAGTTACTCAACCCTTGTACAGCTTTGGAGGATAGGAGCTGGAATTAGAGTAGGAAAAATAGATCTGCCCCCTTTTTCTCTTCTTTTTCGCCCCCCTTTTCCGCCCTCTTCTTTTTCTGCTCTTTTTTCTGCTCTTCCCTTCAAATCAAAGGATTGATGACGAAGTAAGTGCCATTCAAACCTGCCCCTTCTTCCTGCAACATCAGACCAAACCAAATTTCACCAAGTAATCAAATACCTCCCTAGCATCCACCAGCATAACCGCCCCATCTTCAAACAATTGACAGAAGCCTCCAACTTTAAAACGAGAGTATACTTCCATAAACTCAGACGCAACATCCCGAGTCAAAGGATCCTCCGCTATAAATTCCAATCCAGCTTTTACAGGAATTATAAACAATGAAACATAGGCAGCCAAGCGAACGCCTTCGTCCTTAGACTGTAAATAGTTATCCATCTCATCATAGGCGTAACCAAAAGCCTGATACAATGTCAGGCGTTGCTCACCGGCCCCTCGCTTAAACATTAGTTCCATCTCGGACCTAATCTCTAAATACTTCATAATCACCTCTACATTAGTCCCGCGCAAATACATTCAACTGAATATTTGGGTACCTTTCCCTAAACTGCAAAACCACTCCCGTACAGCTGGGGCATACAGCTTTTTCGGAAGCTAAGTTTATACGTCCGACAGCAGAATAATTGCTCCCGAAAAAAGGGGACAGATTTATTTCCCCCACTCTAATCTCGGCCTACCTACATGACAGCTAGGCACTGTACGAAAAGTAATGTCGTAAACACCGTCGCCAGCAAGCCAGCGTGACCATTGCAGCAAAGCTTTCCGCCAGCTTGCAGTAGCGTGTACCCAGGCGGCGGTGCTCCTTCAGCCAACCAAATAGCCGTTCGATGGCGTTCCGCTGCCGATACTTGGGCTTGTCAAACAGGCGCGGTAAGCCCGGCTTCGGTCTGCGTTTCATGTCACGCAGCGGAATCACCGGCTGCATCCGATAGCGGTCGCAGTATTGCCGCAAGGATTCTGCGTCATAGCCTTTGTCGGCCAGGAGCCAGCGGCAGCGCTTGCGTGGCCTACCTCGGTTCAAAGGGATGTGGACACCGTCCAGCAGTCGCTGAGCATGGGATATGTCACTGGCGTGACCACCTGAGAGGAAAAAATGGGGACAGATTTATTTCCCCTACTCTAATTTCGGCCCATCTACATGACAGCTAGCTCCCTTCGCTGCCAGGAGCCGGAATTAGAGTAGGAAAAATAGATCTGTCCCCTTTTCCGTCTGTCCCCTTTTCCGTCTCCTTTTCCGTCTGTCCCGGATGGAATGCTATTCCTTTTCTTCAAGATAGGGCCAATATCCTGCCCCTTCATCCTTTCTTATCCAAACTCTACCGCATGCAGGACAAGTAATAACATCCTTTCCAACTACATCTATACGATCAAAAAACTCATCAAAAGGAATTCTTCCTTTATCAGCTCGCTCCGCCAATTCACACAACAACTTATTTGGAACGAGAGTGAACTCCTCTGAAACAGGAGAGCTAACCAAGCTAATGACATGAGAGCATCGACATAGAAACTTAGCCATTTTTATCTCCCTAACAAGCTATTAATAGCCTGCCTATCTAGCTGAATAGTTTTCTCGCCCCGCGAGAAAATCACTTGATTCAAAGGAATTGACTGCCCGCCTTTGCTTTTCCCAAAAGCAGCCGCAGCAGACTTATGCGAAAAAAGGGGACAGATTTATTTCCCCCACCCTAATCTCGGCCTACCTACATGACAGCTAGATCCCTTCGCTGCCAGGAGCTGGAGCAAAAAAGGGGACCAAAAAAGGACCAAAAAAGGGGACCAAAAAAGGGGACAGATCTATTTTATCTACTCTAATTTCGGCCTGCCCTGCTTCCTTCGCTCAATACGTTTTCCAGTGATCTGCGCGATCTCATCCACGAACCGGCTGCTACCCGTCAATTGTCCTCGCTGAATAGCGTCTCGAATCAGGCTAAGCTCTTCGTCCGATATCGCCTGCCTCACAAACTCGGCGTAGCGCTTGCGCCGGAGCTCTTCAGTTTCCCCCAATGCTTCAAACAAGGGGTCTTCATCAAGCCAATTCTGCCGTTTCACAGCCCCCATCCTGGCCGAATAACTTGACCAAGGATAGTCCCCAACCTCAGCTACCATCCGCGCCCGGACTGGATTCAATTCGATGTAGCGGCAACAGGCCAACAGGTAGGTGTCAGACTGCACAATGCTGGACTTAAAACGACTCTCCCACAAGGTACCGGAACGGCCCTCCAGTCGATTACGATAGCGCGTCGCTCGCGCCGCCAGCGTCTTCATCAGCTGGCTAAGTCCTGCGCAAGCATCATCAGGAACCAACAATAGATGCACATGGTTGGTCATCAAGCAGTACGCATAGACTTTCACTCCAAAGGCATCCTTCAACTCTCGGAGATCGGCTAAGTAGCGTTGAAAGTCCGTATCTTGCGCAAACACAACCTGTCGATTGTGACCCCGATGGACAATATGATGCGGGCAGTGTGGTAGCAGTACTCGTCCACCTCTAGGCATGACGGCATCCTCCTTGGATCACCTTGACGACTGATGAATCAGGAGAATGACATGGCTGCTCGACCTATTCGACCCCACAAGGGCCGATATTAGAGTAGGAAAAATAGATCTATTGCAGACGTAGCCGGTACTTCAGCTGCACCAGTTGCTTTTGCACCGAGGCTATCGCCCTTATGTCACCGGCCTAAAATCATCAATCGTCTTATTTTTCTCTTTCAATAGAAACGCAACGAAACCGGGATTGAAAACCATCAAAAAACTCAATAGCATTATAAATTTTCCAGCGATGTATTTCGGGATGATCAATTATGGCGACAAGGTGCTTTTCAACAAGAGGCACATACTCTGAGTAGTTTTCACTACTCGCGAAATCAAAAATTTTGGCTATTTCAAACGGTTCACTATTCGCCAAAGCAATGATTTTCGATAGGGGGAAATAGATCTGGACTCTCGCAGCCTCGATATCTCCACGATCAGCCACGTTGACAAAATACCGAGTCACAGCCAAGAGTATTTGGTGATAAGTGTCGTCGTATCCGTGCAGTCGATGAAAATAGACTCCTTCAATGCCTCCAGGTTTGTCCATTCT
Organism: Pseudomonas sp. DrBHI1; assembly: GCF_002205115.1. Lineage (NCBI taxonomy): Bacteria > Pseudomonadati > Pseudomonadota > Gammaproteobacteria > Pseudomonadales > Pseudomonadaceae > Pseudomonas > Pseudomonas sp. DrBHI1. The sequence goes on along the minus strand of NZ_NIBE01000030.1, from coordinate 817 downwards.
CCCCTCCAAGGCAATCAACCCTTCATGGATGCCCCAACTGGTCAGTAACTTCGCAGCCAAGAAGTGCTCCTCATCGTTATTCGCATGACGAAGCAAATCCAGCACGGCGTCAATTCTATCCTGTGGAATATCCTCTGGATCCAAATCTCCTGCACTCACGGCATAATCCGCATGTTTTGGAATGTGATTCAAAAGTTCGTATATTTTCGGCTCCATAAGAAACCTATTTTTTTACCGCTTTAATATAGTCGACCGGCACACAGCCCTTGATAAAACACTTACCATCGCGAAGCAAAAAATGGGATAGATTTATTTTCCCCACTCTAATCTCGGCCTACCTACATGACAGCTGGACCCCTTCGCTGCCAGGAGCCGAAATTAGAGCAGTAAAAATAAATCTGTCCCCTTTTCCTTCCGCGTCTCGAATCAGGCTAAGCTCTTCGTCCGATATCGCCTGCCTCACAAACTCGGCGTAGTGCTTGCGCCGGAGCTCTTCAGTTTCCCCTAATGCTTCAAACAAGGGATTATCATCAAGCCAATTCTGCCGTTTTGCAGCTCCCATCCTGATCGAATAACTCGACCAAGGATAATCACCAGCCTCAACTGTCATCCGCGCCCGGACTGGATTCAATTCGATGTAGCGGCAACAAGCCAACAGGTAGGTGTCAGACTGCACAATGCTGGACTTAAAACGACTCTCCCACAATGTACCGGTACGACCCTCTACTCGATTACGATAGCGCGTCGCTCGCGCCGCCAGCGTCTTCATCAGCTGGCTAAGTCCTGCGCAAGCATCATCAGGAACCAGCAATAGATG
>NZ_NIBE01000029.1:86089-154714 GCF_002205115.1 Pseudomonas sp. DrBHI1 | reverse complement strand
CACAGCAGTGCTATGCAGCTGTCTCCAGTAGAGTATGAGAAACGCTATTTTCTGAGCTTGGAGAGTGTCTAGGAAACCAGGGGCGATTCAAGCTTCCAATTCAGCAGCTCGGTTGCCTCAGCGACGTCGGTCTCCACAACGTTGGTGAACATTGTGTAATCGATCACGATGCCGTAGGCATTCATGAAGTAACTCGCAAAAGACGCGCTGATCAGTACCAGGCACAGTATGGGTTTGGCCAGCCGCCCCCATGACAGCAAGCTCAGAACGGTAAACACCCATGCGAATACTATGACTGGGAGGCTAGCCGCTAGCTGCCAGTTCACTTCATCGGTTTTGAATACCAGCTTCCAGAGCACGTTCCAGAGCTCAGCGTTCGCGAATAGCAGTAACCAAAAAGTCACCAGGCCGATTAGCAAATTAGTACTGATGCCTTTCTGCCGCGCATTGCGAATAGCAAAGATCCATTTGCTTAACAGGGTGTGAACAATGGATTTGGAAGGTGTCATTATCAAACTCTGGAAGCTGCTTATCCATGGCGGTAGCTATGGAGTTAGCGGGAGCTACAAGGCAAACCGTCGACAGATGCTGAGCGATTGCGCAATGTGCGGAGCGTCAGAGGCCTTAGGCCCCTAGGCGTTGGGGACGCTTAGTATGTGTGAGGCATAGGGATAAAAAGAGAAATGAATCTCGCTGAGCGCATTATTTCCGGGACCTGATAACGACACGATGACCTCGGGATTACAATGCTGACAGAAATCCAATTACTGCTGTTTTGATTGTCATTGATCACGCTATGATCAAAATTAGGGGGATACTACCCACCAAAAGCAATGCTCCGCTCAGCTAGATAAATTTAATTTCACAAACAAAACGGTTTCGTTTTGTCGTAGGCTAATTTTGAACTTTCAATTCAACTTACAAGTCTTTCTCGCGAGCAGAATATTATTTTCAACTTTTGCTCGTTAATATGTCACCCATCAATGAGGGGCGAATACCATGAGCTTTTTCAAAAACATCCTGGGCGGGCACCATGGCCGTGGAAACCACGGTGGAGGCAAGCACCACAGCGGGGGACATGGGGCCGAGCAATATGATCGCCATGGCCGGCAGCAGGGCTGCGACGGCGGTAATCAGGTGTATGACGGCGGGCGCCCTCCCACTCCTGCCCCCATCAAAGATCTGCAGGGCTGCAGGCAGTGCCGGACGGCCAACGATCCGTCAGCACGCTTTTGTCTAAACTGCGGAACACCGCTATCGAGTGGTTGCACCGCCTGCGGCTCGCTGCTGAGTGCAGGAGCAAGATTTTGCAGTCACTGTGGCCAAGCGACGCTCTAAGGCTAGGTAGACAGGAAGGCCAACGAGACCACAACCCTGCGCAAGGAGAAATACGTGGGTTCAAATCATGACCATGGCAGCGCTGCAGTACGCGAGGGGCATCAGAAGAAGCTAATCATGGCGCTCGGCTTGACTGGCAGCTTCATGATTGCAGAAGTGATCGGTGCGTGGATTACCGGCAGCCTGGCGCTGCTGTCGGACGCATCTCACATGTTCACAGATACTGCCGCCTTGGCGATCTCACTGATTGCACTTCAGATAGCCAAGCGGCCGGCGGATCAGAAAAGAACCTTCGGCTATGCGCGCCTGGAAATTCTGGCTTCGACGTTCAACGCCGTGCTGCTCTTCCTGGTGGCGATGTACATCTTGTATGAGGCCTACCAGCGCTTCTTCATGCCGGCGGAGATCGCTACCGGAGCGATGATGTGGATCGCAATCGCCGGCCTGATCATCAACCTAATTTCGATGCGCCTTCTGGCATCTGCGAGCAACGAAAGCCTCAACGTCAAAGGAGCCTACCTCGAAGTTTGGAGCGACATGCTCGGCTCGCTTGGCGTAATCATCGCGGCACTTATCATCCGCTTCACCGGCTGGACCTGGGTCGACACGATTGTCGCTGTGGCGATCGGCCTTTGGGTTCTGCCGCGGACGTGGCAGTTGCTTCGCGAAAGCCTGGGGATCCTCATGGAGGGTGTCCCGAGGGGGCTCGACGTTACGGCAATCGAGGCCACCATCCTCGGAGTAGATGGCGTGACGGACGTTCATGACTTGCACGTGTGGGCTGTCAGCAGTGGCAGTAACGTGATGACGTCGCACGTAGTGGTTCGGGATTCTGCAGATGGGGATGCTGTGTTGGCGGCCGTCGTGGATGCTGTCAGCGATGCATTCGAAATCCATCACTGCACCATCCAGATCGAGCGGGCAGCTTTCCACGAGAGCGTTCCCTCACCCTCGCACTGACCGATCGGTAAACACCATGCAAACACATCACCCTCCTGGCTGAGGGTGATGTTGCAAAAAAAATGCGGTGAGGGATGCCGTAAACGGCAGGAGCGCTTCAAGGGGGTTGGTGAATGGCTTCGCCTGCCCTCGTCAACAACCTCCAGAAGGCTCAGCGATGGCCTGGATCATCACGAAGTACCTACTCACTGCCGGTATAGTGATTCTCGTGTCAGAGCTGGCGAAACGCAGCGACAAGCTGGGCGGCTTGGTCGCCGCCCTACCCTTGGTCACGGTCGTGACGTTGGTCTGGCTCTATTTAGAGAACCAGAGCATGGAGAAGATCTCCAACCATGCTTGGTACACGTTCTGGTACGTGCTTCCGACCCTACCGATGTTTATTGCTTTTCCATTGCTGCTACCTAAGCTCGGCTTTTGGCCGACACTGATCAGCAGCATCCTCATCACAATGGCCAGCTTCGGAGGCTTCGCCATACTGCTGCGCCGGTTCGGCATTGAGCTTCTATGATCCGGTGGCCGCAGGGATCATCTTGATGAGTCTTAACGGCTATTAACACACTCGCCCTTCACCAGGTAGCGAACCATGTGCAGTTCGCCTTTCGAGTCTTCGTAGGTCATCATGCTTCTTACATTACCGCAGTACCGCACACTGGGTGATACATACACCAACTTACCAACGTCCAGGTCCATGCCATAGGCGTAGTCTTCTAGTTGAGGCATGGGCTTTTTTACGCGTTGAGCATAATCCGCTGTAGCCTCTCTAGCAGTACGCTCGATGCGTTTATTGATCTCCATACCGCTTTGGGCATTGGCTGTTAGTGATGTAAAGAGCAAAAACACGGCGATCGCTGATACAGTAGTGTTCATAAGAAGTCCCTTAATAAAAAAGCGCCCGTAGGGGGGCGCTAAAATTCACCTACCAAAGGAGCGTATGGTTTACAGGTGAATGCACTGGCGCGAACAACTGCTCGGTGCTCTTGCCAAGCTGCTTTGAAATGAGACAATTTCCAAAGCAGCGATGCCTCTTCCGCTGCCCTTAAACTAGCAAAGGAGGCTAACACCAAGATGATCGGGCAATTACAATTTGGACATGTAATAGATTGTAAGATAATTATTCGAGAGAATATCGAGCCGCCACGTGAACTAATTTGCAGAAAGGCGCTGCGGTTTGCGGCCGTGCATGGGGTCTGCCTGCGTGGCGCCCTCGATCCAAGGCCAGTACCAGTCCTTGCAAGCTAACGACCGAAATGCTGCCTGTCCTGGCCGATTCCACCTGCCAGGCGAATCTGTCATACACCGCCGCAGGCCCCAGAATCCGCTATGCTTAGGGGTGGAGCCTGCATGACTGTCAGAAATCTTGCGGCTACATTACAAATTTGTAGGATTTCGCCGCGGCCAGCTTCTTCGCGTTAAGATTCAAGCGTCCTCAGGTGACCCGGCGTATGGACAGAGGTAGCGACTACCACATGCCATACCCTCAGCCAAACTTTCGAACAGCCTGCAACCATAATCTTGGCGGATTAGGCCAACTCCTTCCTCACACCTTGAGATAAGTTATGCGCGTTCTAGTTGTGGAAGACGAAATTAAAACTGCCGAATATCTTCAGCAGGGCCTATCCGAAAGCGGGTATGTCGTAGATATCGTGCACAACGGTGTAGATGCTCTGCACTTGTTCAACACTAATGTCTATTCGTTGGTCCTCCTGGACGTGAACCTCCCGGGTATCGACGGCTGGGACCTGCTGGAAACCATCCGTAAGACCAGCCGGGTCCGCATCATCATGCTGACCGCCCGCGGACGCATCAATGACAAGCTCAAGGGCTTGGACGGCGGCGCGGATGACTACCTTGTGAAGCCATTCGAATTCCCTGAGCTGCTTGCTCGCATCCGTTCGCTGCAACGCCGTGGTGATGAGTTAGTCGAGAAGAGCTCGCTGAAAATTGCCGATCTGGAACTCGACTCCGTCCGCCATCGCGTCTTCCGCGGTGGCACACGCATCGATCTCACCACCAAGGAATTTGCGCTTCTGCACCTGCTCATGAGCCGAACGGGCGAAGCGCTGACTCGCTCTCAGATCATCTCGTTGGTCTGGGATATGAATTTCGATTGCGACACCAATGTCATCGATGTAGCCATCCGGCGCTTGCGCTCGAAGATCGATGACCCGTTTGAAACCAAGCTCATTCACACGCTTCGTGGCGTTGGGTACGTTTTTGAGGAACGCGCATGAGGCCATTCAGCCTGGCTGCAAAGCTGGGGTTAAAAGTTGGGTTGATGAGCGCAGCGTTGCTGCTTCTGTTCGCCACCTTTGGCTATCTGATGGTAGGCAAGGCTCTGGAAAGAAATGCCAGAGCAGACCTGGAAGTAAAGATGGCGGGGATGGCTCACAACCTGTCCACCATCCCGGACATCTCCGGCGTCAACGCGGATGCGCATCAGCTTGTCGATTTGGTCATGGGCCACAACAACCTGTATGTGAGCATATTCGATACCTCACAGAATCAGACTCCCCTGCTCTCGATTGGCTCGAAACAGGTCAATCTGGAGGTGCACAAGTTTCAGCCGGCGGCCCAGCCCAAAGAGCACGAATGGCGTGATACGCAGGACCGTCCTCTGCTGAGTGCTTCTCGAATCATGCGTTTGGGCGATGGAACAGAGGTCAGCGTCTATATGACCATGGACCAGTCATCCAGTGAGGCGCTGCTCGATGCGTTGCTGACCTGGGCCTTGATGATGTCCCCCGTCATCCTCGCACTGATCTTGGCCATTGGCTGGTGGACTGTGCGCAGAGGCCTGCTACCACTGACCAAGTTCCTCAAGATCGCCTCGAAAATCTCAACCGAGAGCCTCGACCATCGCCTTCCAACTGATGGGATGCCGGCAGAACTCAAAATGCTCGCCGACGGCATCAACATCATGCTGGCTCGCCTGGATGATGGGGTTCAGCAGCTCTCGCAGTTTTCTGACGACCTTGCTCACGAACTTCGAGCACCGCTTTCCAACCTGATGGGCAAGGCCCAGGTTGCCTTGACCAGAGAACGATCGCTTTCCGAGTACCGGGAGGTTCTGGAGTCGTGCACAGAAGAGCTGGACCGCATGAGCCGCATGGTTTCCGACATGCTGTTCTTGGCCCAGGTCAGTCATCCAGCATCAATGGTGGAGTTCGAATCCGTCTCCTTGGTCGACGAGGTTCAGCGAGTGTGCGAGCTCTTCAGCATTTCAGCAGAAGAAGGCGAGATTCAGCTGCAGATCTCCGGCAGTGATGACGTGGTGCGCGGGAATCGCCTGATGGTTCAACGTGCCGTCTCGAATCTGGTCTCGAACGCGATCCGTTACTGCCCTCGCGGCCGCACGGTCTACGTTAAGGTGCAGCATAGTGCGAGCGGTACGACGTTGAGTGTCGGCAACCCCGGCCGTGGTATTGCCAAGGAACACCACGCGCACTTGTTTGAGCGGTTCTACCGTGTGGACAAGAGCCGAGCACGGAGCGAAGGCGGTACCGGTCTTGGCTTGGCCATTGTGCAGTCGATCATGAGTCTGCACCAGGGATCGGCGAGCGTGGAGGTGACCGAAGAAAACTTCACCTGGTTCCACCTTCACTTTCCGGAAGCCCAGCAAATGCAGCCGGCAATGACCGCCGCTTAAATTGCGCAGACACGATTAGGCCCGTCAATCGACGGGCCTTTTGTTTGCCTCAATGCATCAGTGCCGAAGGACCACAGGGTCCATGGGCGACCGCAGAATCACCGACTTAATAATCTTCTGTTCGTCAGGATTGGCGTTTTTCCACAGGTGTGAGAAGTACTGAGCATTCACTTTCTCTTGAGCACTTACGCTGCCGGCGGCATCGATCAGGCGCATGGTCGAGTAGACACAGATCAGCGCCAGAATGAAGAACGCCGTGGCGACCACCATCACATAACGCTTGGCCAGCACCGGTGCCCGCTTGAGCTCCTGGATAGAGGCGTCCGCCGCCTTTGTCGCTGCTGTAAGCTCCGAGATCAGTGGCTGGATGGCGGTGTCGACTCCGCGGCATGCAGCTGAATACGCTGATGCAGCGGCGCGCAAGGCAACCTCCTCCGCGTTCGACCAAGCCTTCTCCGCCTTTCGCACCTCCTCCTGAATCTGCCGGCCGACAGCGTCCACCTGCTCCACCAGTTCGTTCGACCTCTCCAGAACAGCGCTGGAGGTGCGCGTCTGCGAGGTCAGCTCATCGAGCTGGACAGTGAGTTTTTCAGTGCAGCGGCGAAAGTCACCGATAGCAACTGCCCAGGGCTCTATGTCATTCATGGCTATCTCCTAGGGCGGCCAACAACGCCGCGCTGAATTAACGCGCTAGATATCAAAATTGTAATTTAAGAGAAAATTCGAAGTCGCCCTCGACAGTGCCGAGATAGACATGATCCTTCCAGATTTGAAGATTTAACGCATCCTATCTGCAGCCAAAATTACGGAATTGTAATTATTGACTCACCTTGTCGTTAGCTTCGCGTTCCTAAACTACAAACCAACAAAGGCCGCTAATCAGGTTGGCCTAGTATGAACCGAGGTTCACAATGAAATTTGTCAAATCTATCGCTATTGGCAGCCTGCTGCTGGGTCTCATGGGTACCGCTTACGCTGAAGGCGGCTTCGAGCGAACGAAACAGTTCAACGAGAACTTCCGAACCGAACAGGCTCGCCTATGGAGCGATGACTCTTCGGACCAGAACAAACAACAAGTCGCTCAAGAGCAAAAGAAAGAAAGCAAGGATGGTAAGGAACAAGCCGACAATTAATCGGCGGTTAAATAGGACTTCAAATGACGAAAGAAATCGACAAAAAAGCCAGGGTAAAACCTGGCTTTTTTGTGCTTGGAATTTAGCCTTCGTTCTTGCGAGGCGTTTCCGCATTGCTTTCTCCGGCCAGACCCTCGGCACCTTGTGCGGGGCGTTTCCAATGGCACAGCAGGAGCTGGCTGGCGTTCGCTTCGGTGATCGATGTGCAAGCTAGATCAGCGGGCAGACCATCCTTGCTGTCTCGCAAGCGCCTGGACAGATAGAACGAGCCATCCCGCGGCCACTTGGCAGGATCCTTGATGTTCTCGGACTTCCCGCTGCTGTAAAACTCCGACGAGTATGAGCGGCGGCCAGGATAGATCAGGGGAGCGGAATGAGCAGACTGCACATTGAGCCAGGCTTGAACCACATCCCGCTGATTCTGAGGGCGCTCCTCTAGTACCCCGGCGTAGATGATGCCCGCACCGATGATTGGCAACACCAATGCGCTCGCAGCGGCAGCCCAGGTGGTCTTCGGGCCAACTTCGCTGACCCGTGCAGACAGCAGCAATGCCCACGCTGGCAGCGCGGGTAGCAGGTAGGTCCACAGAATGTTGCCTGCAAATGTGAAGAAGACCGGTGTCGCCAAGGCCCACAGCCAGAGGTAGGCTTTGAAGCGCTGCATCGATCCACGCTTGCGGATCAACAGTGGTAGAAACAAGGCCCATGGCAGTAGCGACAATCCGAGCTGGATCCAGATGCTGCCGTACGGCTTGGCATGAGCACTACCATAGAGGTCCCCTGCCCAGTTACTGACGACGTAGCGGCTCCAGTGCTCACCAACGAAGAAGTACTCCATGAAGCCGGGCGTTTTCATCTCGGCCGCGACATACCATGGCACGGATATACCGAACATGAGTACAAGGCCGCTAATCCAGGGAAGCCTCAGTACCCGTCCCCATTCCTTGTAGATAACGAACCAGGCGAATGCCGGCGCCCCCATAAGCACCAGGGTCAGCGGCCCTTTGGCAAGCAAGCCCAGCCCGAGACCTGCGAACATCAGGTAGGCATCCGCCTTGCTGGCGCACTTCATCCAACGCCAGAAACCGTAGCTGGCCAGCAGAATCGAGAACGACAAAACAGGGTCAGTCAGCACAACACCGCTGGAGACCAGGCCAAGTGTGGTGCTGGAAAAAATAATGGCAGCCCAGATGCCGGCGTTACGAGAAATCTGCTGCGTGCCGAGTTTGATGATGATGAAACAGCTTGCCAGGTGGAGTAGCCACGCTGGGAAGCGCGCAGCGAACTCGTTAACGCCGAAGACCGTCATGCTCGCGGCCTGGGTCCAGAAGGACAACGGAGGCTTGCCCCAGAACGGTACCCCGTAGTCGAACATGGGCGTGATCCAGTCATTCAACTCGACCATCTTGCGAGCCATTTCAGCGTAACGGGCCTCAGATGTGTCCATCAGCGGGTAGATGCCCAGCCCCACCAAACGCAATAGCAAAATCGAACCCAGGACCCACCACAGCGTCCTCTCGTTCTTCAGGTTCAGCATTTCTTACCCTCGATCGAAGCCATCGAAGGGTGGAGTGACACGGGATCTGCCTTGTTGCTGTGCTTCAGGAAATAGAGAGGCCGGCGCTTCACTTCCGCGAGTGTCACGCCCAGGTACTCCCCCACCATGGCGACACCGACGCACATGAATGAAGCCATTCCGACGATCAGGTGATGGATGTCGAAACTGCCTGCCACAAGCGACGCAAGCATGTAGCAGATGCTGGAGACGAAAAGACCGAAACTGATGAGGCTGAAAATGCGCAGTGGTTTGCGAGAGAAGCTGACGATGCTCTCGATGGCCAGATTGAACAGGCCAGCTGCATTCCATTTGGTGCTCCCGGCATGGCGAACAGTGCGATTGTAGGGCAGTTCGATGGTACGAAAGCCTACCCAGCCGATCATGCCTTTGAGAATCCTGGAGCGTTCATCCAGGGCCCGCAGGGCTGCCAGCGGCGCAGGCCCAATCAATCGGAAATCGCTGACATCGGCCGGCATGTCCACCTTCTCCACCAGGCGCTGCATGACCCAGTAGTAAGCCCGGGCACTCATGCGCTTGAACCACGAATCACCGATTCTCAGGTTGCGCTGCATGTTCACCACGTCGTAGCCGCGTTGCCAGTAGTCCACCATGGCCGCGATGAGCTCTGGTGGATCCTGCAGGTCGACATCAATGAAGATCAGCGCACTGCCACGGGCATGGTCTATCCCGGCGCTCAGTGCAGCCTCTTTGCCGAAGTTGCGACTCAGGGACAGGCAACGTACAGATGACCCATCCTGATAGTGGCGAAGAATGTCGGCCGTCCGGTCATTACTGCCGTCGTCGACATAGAGGATTTCGCAGGAGACGGGTAAGCGCTTCACCACGCGGGTGATTCGCTGGTGGAACTCGGGGATGGTTTCCTCTTCCTGGAAGCAAGGGACCACGATGGTTAACAAGGGATCAGGGCGCTCGGGAAAGCGATGTAATGTCTGCATGATTGAATGTCCAAAAACGATGTGCAATGAATCCAAGTGCAGTGAGGCTTAAGGTCACTACGACTTGGGAGATGAGCGGTGACAGATTCGACTTGATGAGGAACCACATACCCACGCCATTGCCGAAGTTTGTGGTTAACGCGACCAGTGCAAACCTGACAGGCTGAAACTTACGAGAGCCATCTGCCACAAAACAGAGCGCCCTATTTCCAATGAAGCTCGCGATTGCGCCAACCATGCCGCCACAGATACTGGCCAGTAACGGAGTAACGAATTCTGTCGTAACCAGCAATAGGAACACCGCATAATGGACTCCCGTTGCTATGAAGCCGATCCCCAGATAACGAATCAGTAAGGTAGTAAGAGGTGGGGTTTGATTTTCCATGCCCAAAGCCTATGGAGGCAAAGGTGAAAAAATAGTGAACTAAATGTAAATGCGTAATTAGCCGAATCTATATATGGTAAGTAACAAGTCGGCGCACTAGGCTAGCACGCTACAATATCAGAGGGATTGCCTGAAAATTACGCTTTCGAAATAAAAGCCTTCCGATAACGCATGCATGACCCGTGGATTACAATGTTGACAAGATAAGGAAACACCGGGTGGCATTGAGATAGATTCCCCGAATTAAGGGGGACCTAATGGTTACACAAAATGAAACATATACAAGCAGCGTTGTTCCTTACAGCCCTGACATATTGGATGATTTGCCAATTGATGATCAGCTGGCCGTAGAGTTTTTCGCAACAGCACGTTGTGCCAGTTTCAAACAGGCTGCCCGAGGGCTCAATGTGCCAGTGGTAGGCCTGCGGAAACGCTTGGAGAAACTGGAAGAGCACATTGGTGCTCCCGTGTTTGTCTACAAACACAACAAGCTTGCCCTGACCCGCACAGGCGAGAGGGTCAGCCATTACCTGTGCCAGCTCTTCGGCCCAGACGGCCTTGGCAAGTCCGGTGAAAAGGAAGTCCCCAGGCTTACCATCGCGATCACAGAGCCAGTGCTGAACGACATCGTAAACCGCGATCTAGTCGCCTACGTGCGTGATCATGCCGAAATGCAGCTGGAAATCCATTCAGAATGCACAACGCAGATGCTTTCTGAGTGTGAAGTCGATGTGGGTATCGCTTTGGTGAGCCCAGATGATAAAGGCGCGCTTGATCGCCATCCTACGTATAGGTTTGAAAGGCTTGGCCGGATTGGGCACGCCCTGTTCATTTCCAGCCGCTATTCAAGAAGCGTCACCCTTCCAGTGGAGAGCTTGGATTTGCACAACTTCATGCTCGTTGTCCCTTGGGATGAAGAGATCTTGGCGGGCTCACGAAAGTGGGCATCGATAATGGCTGAGCATCAGGGCGGTACCACTCGGGTCAAGAGCTACAACCTATCACGAGGCCTTGTCGTTGGCGGTGCGTGTATTGGAGTGCTGCCCGACTACAGCCGAAAACTGGAGAGAAATATCCTACCCGTGCCGGGTTTCCTGGACGACCTGGAGGAGAAAGATGTCTATCTTGTTATCAAAACGAAGCTTGTCCGCAATCCGCAGGTTTTGGAAATTCGAAGATTGATCAAGAAGAGCTTCTTTGATAAGAAGGACTGGCTTGTTCGGTAACAGTTTTGTTAGGTTTCAAACTCCTCCGTTAACACTACAGAAACACAACTGTCATATTCGCTTGCAACCTAGTCAGAGTGCTTAGAACAAAGGCATCTTGTTACAGCGGGTGACAACCGTGGCCTGCTCCCATCTGCAAGATAAATTTAGGCCGGCGCAGGGCGAAATATAACGTCGGTAGCTAAGCACTTAACATACGAGAGGCAAGCAATGATCCGTTCTTCGAACATGCGGGAAAAGCTGTTGGCTGCCGCAATAATAGGCACATTTTCCTCGCAAGCATTCTCCGGAACAGTAACCACTGACGGAGCTGACATCGTTCTGAAGACCAAGGGCGGTCTTGAAGTATCGACTTCTGACAAGGAATTCAGTTTCAAACTGGGCGGCCGAGTTCAGGCCGACTACGGCCGTTTCGATGGTGTCTTCACCAAGAATGGCGATACCGCTGACGCAGGCTACTTCCGTCGCGCCTACCTTGAGCTCGGTGGCGTGCTGTACCGCGACTGGAAGTATCAGCTCAACTACGACCTTTCCCGCAACACGGGCAACGACTCCGACGGCTACTTCGACGAAGCCAGCCTGACCTACACGGGTTTCAAGCCGGTGCAACTGCGCTTTGGCCGTTTCTACACCGACTTCGGTCTTGAGAAAGCCACCAGTTCGAAGTGGACCACCGCCATGGAGCGGAACCTCTCGTACGACCTGGCGGACTGGATCAACGACAACGCCGGCATGGGTGTTCAAGCCACCAGCACCATCGCTGACATGGCTTATGTTTCCGGTAGCGTTTTCAGCGAAACCAATAACAACTCGGATGGCGACAGCACCAAGCGCTACAACGTACGTGGCGTGTTCGCACCGCTGCACAGTGATGGCAACGTCCTGCACGTCGGTGCTCAGTACGCTTACCGCGACCTCAAAAACAGTGCGGTCGATACCCGGATTCGTTCGCGTCTGGGCGTCCGCGGTGTAGATACCAATGGCGGCGGCGATGCCGGCACCAACGGCAACCGCATGCTGTTTGGCGGTGCTGCTGCACAAGATGGCCTGTGGAAGGACGACTCGGTCTGGGGTCTCGAAGGTGCCTGGGCCACCGGCCCGTTCTCGGTTCAAGCGGAATACCTTCGCCGCAAGCTGAAAGCTGACCAGGCCAACAACGACATGAAGGCCTCCGGTTACTACGCCCAGATGGCTTACACCCTGACCGGCGAGCCGCGTATCTACAAGCTCGATGGTGCCAAGTTCGACACTATCAAACCAGAGAACAAGGAACTGGGGGCCTGGGAAGTCTTCTACCGCTTTGACGATATCAAGGTCGAAGACGGCAACCTGGTCACCGCGGCGGACCAATCGAACGAGCGCAAGGCCAAGAGCCACACGGTGGGTGTGAACTGGTACGTCAACGAGGCGGTGAAAGTCAGTGCCAACTACATCAACGTGCGCACCGACAACAACGAGAACACCGTGGGCGACGACAGCGGCAATGCCATCGTGACCCGCCTGCAATACGTCTTCTGATCCCTCTCATCAGTCTGACGTGAGAAAGCCGGAAGCGCTCAACGTGCTTCCGGCTTTCCTGTTTCTGGAGGTGATCAAGCATGGAGCGCCCTCCTCCTACCTGCTTTCGCTTACCGATGACCGCTCTTGCCAAAGCTCGGCGAATCTGATGTGATTGCCGCGTCGGGCTTTGCATGGTGGCCGTGCAAGCAAATCAAACCTGACTCCTATTCATGATTGAACCTGATTCGACGTCCAGCTTCGCGTCTAACGGCCCTACAAGCGCAGCTACCCCAACGTCGCTCATTAGGGGATAGTCATGTCTGCAAAAAAGCTGCTTCAACCTCTCGCTGCTCAGCTGCACGCCTCGTTCTCGGCTTCTGGCCGCCCGTACTCTCATCTGCACCTCCACCAGCTGTTCCACGCGGCCATCGGCTCCGTTGCACCGCAAGTTGCCATCCAAGACAAGCTGCCAATTCAGGTCTGTCGTGACAACGAGACACGGCAGTACAACCTCTACGCGGCGGTCGAGCGGGCGAAAACGTGCTTAGGATTGACCGATCTTCAAGCAGTCGGTGTGGCTGAAGAAGTCATTGAGGTGCTACGAACTGCGGGAATCGGCGTGAACCAGGTTCGCCTGCTCCTTGACCCCTCCTTCAGCTCGAAGACTCGCAAAAAGGCCTTCAAGGCTCTCTGCAAGAACCTGGATCTGAACGAGCTAGGCGATCGCTTCGTCCCCAAGACTGCCACGTTGGCCATCGCTGCTGGTATTGCGCCGCCTCCCAAAATGTCGTGGAAGGATCGCTTCGCCCTGGCTGCAAATTCCCCCATGCGGGGGCCAAGCGAGCTCATCAGCATGGTCAACCGGGATGAGTGTTATCTGTGGGTATTCCCACCGACTGACCATCATGCGACGGCTCCAGCGACGCATGACCGTTTCTTTGGTGAAAAGACCCACCCGAGCGCAGAAATGGGCATGGGTTTCAGCATCATCGATTCCGGCTGGACCCGCCCCAAGTACCCGCTATCCAGGCAGTCACAAGAGACCTTCATCCAGTATTCGCTTTCTGCGCCGATGTGGTCCTGGCGCGCACAAAGTGACACCTGGCGCCTGGGAAACATCCTGCGTTCAAGAATCCTTGACGGGGCTCCTTGGCATAACGAGCCTCTGAGTGACGTGCTTCCGAGCGGCCTTAAATCCCTGCCCCGGATCTATGGGTGCGAAACCTGCCGAACGCTGTTCATTGAGAATCACAGCGACTACCCGGATGTACCCACTCAGTGCCAATGCGGTGAGGCGAGCAGCACGGGTGACCAAAACGAGTCATCTGCTCTCAATAGCTGATTTTCCTTACGGTGGCGGGCTGAGCCCCCCGTTAGGGATTGGCTATGGGAGCGGGATTCGCTCACCCCAAACCTGAAGGCGCCGCCACCTAACCGAGCGATATGAGCTGAATGCTCGCGGAGTAGATATGCAAAAGAGTAAAAACAAACAGGACACCCTGGCGGCGATCAATGCGCTTGTCGAGATTGCGTATGATCAGGGATTTGCGGACGGACACGGAGTCGGCAATCAAGTCGGTTTCGTAGCCGGTGTCATGAGCCTCAAAGCTGCATTGGCCTGCGGCTTACGGCATGGCTCACCTGAGTGCGGAAAGGCCCTTGAAAGCCTCAAGCGCATCGGGATCGACGAGTGAGAGAAAAGTACGGGTCGTGCGCTGATCGCGCACGACCCGTACTTCTACTTCAGGTCATTTCCCTGCTTAGCTTCATGATTGAAGCTCAGGGATCAGGTGCTTCTGCGGTAGGCCAACAGGCGCAAGGCGTTGAAGACGACCAACAGTGTGGAGCCCTCATGGATCGCAACAGCGGCACCAATGCTCAAGCCCATGATGGTGGACGGAACCAGGATGGCCACAATCCCCAAGCTGACGAACAGATTCTGGTGGATGATCGATCGCGTGTGACGGCTCAGCCCCACCGCAAATGGGAGTTGCCTGATGTCGTCAGCCATAAGCGCGATATCAGCCGTTTCCAGGGCAACATCAGATCCAGCAGCCCCCATTGCGATACCAACGCTCGAACTGGCCATGGCAGGGGCATCATTGACGCCGTCACCCACCATGGCCACCTTGGCGCTAAGGCGCAGGTTTTTGATGGCCTTGACCTTGTCTTCCGGCATCAGGTCTCCCCACGCTTCATCTAAGCCAACTTGTTTGGCTACAGCCTCTGCAACGCGGTTGTGGTCTCCAGAAATCATGACCATGCGTTCGATGCCCATCTCTCTAAGCTTCTGGAGTGCCTCTTTGGCCCCCTCCCGGGGTGTGTCCAATAGCCCGATAGCGCCCAGATCCTTGTCAGCACGCCGTACCACCATGGTGGTACGGCCTGACTGACGTAGACGCTCCGCAGCCTCCAGGGCTGCCTTGCTGAGTGCGGGAATACCATTGGTACCGAACATCTCGACCTTGCCAATCCAGACGAACTGCCCATCAAGCTCAGCACGCACGCCGCGGCCAATCATGTTGCTCATGTTCTTGGCTTGGAATCGGCGCCGTGTGCCAATCATCTCTTCACCGTCACGCACAATTGCCGCAGCCAGCGGATGGTCGCTCATCGACTCCACAGCGATGGCGACGTTTAGCAGATCCTCGATCTGCGTGCCGCCTATGGGTATTACATCGGTGATACGTGGGCGCCCTTCGGTCAGGGTACCGGTCTTGTCGAATGCCATGGCATTCAATGATCCAAGCTCTTCAAGTGGCGCACCGCCCTTGATCAGCACGCCACCTCGGGCTGCCCTGGCGATGCCAGAGAGAATGGCGCTTGGTGTAGCGATCGCGAGCGCGCAGGGGCTGGCTGCAACCAGTACGGCCATCGCCCGGTAGAACGAGTCACGGAACGGCTCGTCAAGGAAAATGCCGGCAAATAGCAGCCCGACTACCAGCAGTAAAACCAACGGGACGAATATGCGTTGGAAGCGGTCCGTGAATCGCTGGGTCGGTGACTTCCTGACTTCGGCTTCACTGACCATCTTGATGACCCGCGCCAAGGTACTCTCCGTAGAGCGCCGTGTTACCTCAACCTCGATGAGCGTTTCGCCATTGATGGTACCGGCGAAGACTTTCGAGGCTGCATCCACTGCATCTGGCTTGCTGCGTGCGAGTTCGGCATCAGGAACAGGTTGCTTGTCCACGGGGACGCTCTCACCGGTTACTGGCGCCTGGTTGATACTTGAGGAGCCTACGACTACAAAACCATCGGCCGGCAGGCGGTCATTGGGGCGCACGATGACAACGTCACCGGGAACCAGCAGCTCCACGGGCATCTCCACCGTGCCATTTGCTCTGCGTACGATCGCGGTGGCTGGTGCGAGCTTGGACAGTGCCTCAATCGCTTTCTTGGCCCGCCCCATCGCGTAGCTTTCAAGGGAATGCCCCAGACTGAACAGGAACAGCAGCAGAGCCCCCTCCGCCCAGGCGCCGATGCTCGCGGCACCGACTGCGGCGAGAAGCATCAGCGAGTCGATCTCGAAGCGTTTCTGACGGATGTTGGTAACCGCTTCCTTAGTGGTGAACCATCCACCGAACACGTAGGCCGACACGTACAGAATCAGAGGCAGACGATCAATCAGGCCAAGTTTTCCTGCGAGAGCTCCGGCACCCAGGAGAGCACCACAGATCAGCGCGAAAATCAGCTCTGTGTTCATTCCAAAAATGCCGCCATGCTCATGGCTATGACCTTCATGCCCGGCTTGGTCATCAGGGCGTTCAAGCAAACTCTTCATAACTCGTCCCTTCTGGGGTCAAGGCTTCCAATTG
The DNA here is from genome assembly GCF_002205115.1 of Pseudomonas sp. DrBHI1. Taxonomy (NCBI): domain Bacteria; kingdom Pseudomonadati; phylum Pseudomonadota; class Gammaproteobacteria; order Pseudomonadales; family Pseudomonadaceae; genus Pseudomonas; species Pseudomonas sp. DrBHI1. The sequence goes on along the minus strand of NZ_NIBE01000029.1, from coordinate 138,194 downwards.
CCCTCTGCAGTTGGGGAGCCGTCTCTGTTGGTTGGCTAAGATCTATTGCACGGTTTGCCCGAGCCCAGGCGTTAACATTTCGAAGCTATGGGGTATCGGGCGTAATAAAAAATGCCAGGCACTGCCTGGCATTTATGAATTCTCTAATTGTTCTGTTCAAATCGTTTACTACTTGTTGTTGATGCATTGCGAATACATCGAGTAACGAACAGTCTTGAGCGTGCCCTGGGAGTCCTCGAAGGTCATCAACCGTGGATAGACCTGGCAGGTACGGGGGTCCTGCGACTGACGTACGAATTTCGCAACGTCTATCTTCATGCCATATTTGTAATCCTGAATCTCTGGCATTGGCTTGCCATTTTTCTCCGCGTACTTGGCCACTGCGGTCTGGTGTTCCTTGGTGTATTGAAGCTGCTTGCTCTCGGAGAAAGTGTTGGCCTGCGAAGCCACCGAGAAAACAACAAGTGCAGCAGCGATAATTAGCTTTTTCATAAAACCCTCTCAATTTCAAAACTTCTCGGGCGTAACCTTAGCAATGCATAGGCATCACCGGCATGACGAGAAACTTACAATTTTGAAAGGTAAGTGCATCTACTTCACTTTAAACAAAAAAGCCCACAACACGTGTTGTGGGCTTCTCTTTAGCGGAGGCTGTTAGCTAACCACTTCGGCCTCGTCGCCGTCTTCATCCTTGCGGTGTGCCCAGTGATACAGGGCAGGCAGTACCAGCAAGGTCAGTGCGGTGGAGGACAGGATCCCGCCAATCACCACCGTCGCCAATGGCCGCTGAACTTCGGCACCGGTGCCGGTGGCCAAAGCCATCGGGATGAAGCCCAGGGACGCTACCAAGGCTGTCATCAGAACAGGTCGCAGACGGGTCAATGCACCTTCATCGACTGCCTGTCTGAGCGTTCGTCCCTCCTCCCTTAGCCCGCGGATGAAGGCAATCATCACCAGGCCGTTCAGTACTGCAACGCCGGACAGTGCAATGAAGCCGACACCTGCCGAGATCGACAGTGGGATGTCCCGCAGCCACAACGCCACAACACCACCGGTGAGTGCGAATGGAATACCGGTGAAGACCAGCATGCCGTCCTTCAGGTTGTTGAACATCAGGAACAACAAGGTCATGACCAGCAGCAAGGCGACTGGAACAACGATCTGCAGGCGTTTGGCAGCCGACTGCAGCTGCTCGAACTGGCCCCCCCAAGTCGTCCAGTAGCCCGCAGGGATTTGCACCTTCTTGTCCAGCGATGCGGTCGCCTCCTCAACGAAGGACCCCAGATCGCGGCCTCGAACGTTGGCGCTGACGATAACCAGACGTTTGCCGTTCTCGCGGCTGATTTGGTTCGGGCCCAGTTGCAGGTCCAGATTGGCGACCTGGGACAGCGGGATGAAGCCGATCTGATTGGCACCCTGTGCCGCATTGGCAGGTACCGGGATCAGCAAGCTGGACATACCCGCTACGTCGGTGCGAACGGTCTCTGGTAGGCGTACTACCATGTCGAACCGACGGTCGCCCTCATACAGCGTGCCGGCCTGACGGCCACCCACGGCGATAGCGATCGAGTTCTGAACATCCGCGATGTTCAGGCCGTAGCGTGCTGCTTTTTCGCGGTCAATGTTGATGGTCAGCACCGGCAGGCCGGATGTCTGCTCAACTTTCACTTCCGATGAGCCCGGGACCGCTTTGAGCGCTGCCGCGATCTTGTTGGCGGTGTTGTTGAGCACGTCCATGTCATCGCCGAAGACTTTCACAGCGACGTCACTACGCACGCCCGAAATCAGCTCGTTGAAACGCAGTTGGATTGGCTGCGACAACTCGTAGTTGCTTCCTGGAACACCCGCTGCGGCCTTCTGCACTTCAGCAATCAGCTCATCACGAGGCTTCTTCGGGTTAGGCCACTGATCCTGAGGCTTGAGCATGATGTAGGCGTCAGAGGCGTTCGGCGGCATCGGGTCAGATGCAATTTCTGCGGTACCCGAGCGTGCGAACATCCGCTCAACTTCAGGCACCTGCGCAATCACCGCTTTCTCCAGACGCTGCTGCATCTCGACAGATTGAGTGAGGCTCGTTCCAGGCACACGCATGGCCTGCATCGCAAAGTCACCCTCACTGAGGCTTGGGATGAACTCGCTACCCATACGACTTGCCAGCAAACCACTGAGCACGACCAAGGCTACTGCGGCCGAGAAAGCGATGTTCCGATGTCCCAGCACCCATTGCAGAACCGGTTCATAGCGCAGTCGAGCTGTGCGCATGACCACGCCTTCCTCTTCCTTCACCTTGCCAGTGACGAACATGGCAATAGCTGCAGGAACAAAGGTAACGGACAGGACCATTGCACCCAGCAGCGCCATCACAACGGTGAAGGCCATCGGGTGGAACATTTTGCCTTCGACGCCGGTGAGGGCGAAGATCGGCAGGTACACCACCATGATGATCAGCTGACCGAAGATCAGCGGCCGGCGAGCTTCTCGCGCCGCGGCAAAGACCTCGTGGAAGCGTTCGGTTTTGGTGAGCATGCGGCCATGCTTATGTTGCGCATGAGCCAGTCGACGGATCGCGTTTTCTACAATAACCACGGCACCGTCGACGATGATGCCGAAGTCGAGTGCCCCCAAACTCATTAAGTTGGCACTGACCTTGTTGTTGAACATGCCTGTGAAGGTGAACAGCATGGACAGCGGAATCACCATCGCGGTGATCAGAGCCGCACGGATGTTGCCGAGGAACAGGAACAGAATGGCGATAACCAGGATCGCGCCTTCCACCAGGTTCTTCTTCACCGTCGCGATGGCTTTTTCAACCAGGTTGGTACGGTCGTAAACAGTCACAGCCACCACGCCCTTTGGCAGGGTGCGGTTGATGTCCGCCAATTTGGCGGCGACAGCTTGAGATACGGTGCGGCTGTTTTCACCAATCAGCATGAACACGGTACCGAGCACGACTTCGCGGCCGTTCTCAGTAGCAGCACCTGTACGGAGCTCTTTACCGATGCTGACGTCAGCAACGCTGCTGATGCGAATCGGTGCACCATCCACACTGGTGATCACGATGTTGGCGATGTCTTCGATATTGCCTACCTGACCCGGTGCACGGATGAGCAACTGTTCACCATTACGCTCGATGTAGCCGGCACCGACGTTGGCGTTGTTACTTTCCAACGCTGCGACCAGGTCATTGAGTGTCAGCTTGTAGGTAGCCAGGCGCTTTGGATCCGGCGCAACCAGGAACTGCTTGGCATAACCGCCGATGGTATTGATCTCGGCCACACCCGGGACGTTACGCAGCTGAGGCTTGATGATCCAGTCCTGGATCACGCGCAGGTCGGTCGGGGTGTACGGCGTACCGTCCTCTTTGACCGCGCCATCTTCGGCTTCAACAGTCCACAGGAAGATCTCGCCGAGGCCGGTAGATACCGGACCCATGACGGCCTCTACACCTTCTGGCAGCTGTTCCTTCGCAACCTGCAGCCGCTCGTTGATCAACTGGCGGGCAAAGAAGATGTCAGTGCCATCCTTGAAGATCACGGTGACCTGAGACAGGCCAGAGCGAGACAGGGAACGGGTCTGCTGAAGGCCCGGGAGACCGGCCATGGCCGTTTCAACTGGAAACGTGATCCGTTGTTCGGTTTCCAAGGGCGAGTAACCAGGCGCTGCAGTGTTGATCTGCACCTGGACGTTGGTGATATCGGGTACCGCATCGATGGGCAGCTTTTGATAGCTGTAGATACCGATACCCGCCATGATCAGAACGGCGATCATTACTACGATGCGCTGCTCGATGGCGAATCTGATGATACGTTCAAACATGAGAAATCATCCTGTCAGTTCGCATCAGTGACCGTGTTCGGCAGAAGCTTTGCCGAGCTCGGACTTGAGTGTGAAGCTGCCACTGGTTGCTACCTGGGCGCCGGCTTCAATACCGTCGATGATTTCCACGTACCCATTGTCGCGGCGACCCAGTTTTACCGGGCGGGTGTCAAAGCCATCTGGGGTGCGTACGAATACCGAAGGTTTGTCTTCAACGGTCTGCACAGCGTGCTCAGGGACCGCTACGGCAACTCGATCGGTCTGGGAGGTGACCGCAATGTTTACGAACAGGCCTGGACGCCAGGCGCCGTTGGGGTTGGTCAAGGTGACGCGGACAGTAGCTGCACGGTTTTGCTCGCCCAGCAGGCTGCCGACATAACCCACCTTCCCTTCGACCTCGACGTTCATGTCAGGCGAAGAGACTTTCACTGCACGGCCAGTCGTGACCTTGCCCAGATCTGTCGGCGGAACTGCGAAGGTCGCCCAGACCTGATTCAGGTCGGAAAGGATGAAGGCGTTGGTCGCCTCGCTGACGACTTCGCCGACGGTCAGGTGTTTCTCCACTACCACGGCGTCGAAGGGAGCGCGGAGCTCGTAACGATTACCGCCAACGGAGTTAACCGAGGCACCGATTGCGCCGACCTTCTGCTTGGCGTTGGCCAAGGAGATCTCCGCTTCTTGCAGCGCTTGGCGTGCTTGGAGGTAGTCTTGCTCTGCAGAGATCTTGTCCTGCCACAGTTGCTTCTCACGTTCGAAGGTCACACGCGCCAGTTCGACGCGACGCTGTGCGGCCTGTTGTTCGCTGCGCAGGTCAGAGATCTGCTGGCTGGCGATTACCGCGAGGACTTGCCCTTTCTTGACCGTCTCGCCCAGGTTGGCCTGGACAGCCTCAACAACGCCAGGAACACGAGGAACCACGTGGGCAGTACGATCTTCGTCGAAGCGAATTTCGCCAGGGAAGCTCACGACGGTACCGAGGTCACGAGGCGCTGCAGCTTCCAGGGCAACACCAGCGGCCTTGATCTGTTCAGCGCTGAGCGTCAGCTTGCCCTCTTCTTCACCGCCCTCTTCGCTGTGGCCTTCTTCACCATGGCCCTCATCACCTTCCTCTTTGGCGGCAGATGCGGCTTTCTTTTCGTCGCCATGGCCATCGTTAGCGCCATGCTCGGCAGTACTGGCGGCCTGCTGTCCGGAACTGTTGTTCCAGGCAAGGCTGCCAAATCCGAGGGCTGCCACAGCGGCTACCGCGAGGGCGATCTTGCGTTTGTTATCCATTGCTACTCCTGCTGATCGTAGGCACCGGCTTGTTCAAGGCTGTGTGCCGAAGAAAATGTTTGGCCCGTTCAGCGAGTGCCGGCGGTTGAGCCGACTTCGCCATAAACCCTTTCCACCTGCGCACGCGCATTGGTCGCCGCTGCCAACGATTCGAGGTATTGGCCACGAGCGACGATCAAGGTGCGCTGGGCATCCAGCACTTCGATGAAACCGAATTTGCCCATCTCGAAGCCGCGGGTTGCGGTCTCTACGGCTTGTTGGGCTGAAGGCAGAATGGTCTTGTCGTAGGACTCGACCTCCTGCATGGCGGTGGACCATTGGTTCAACGCGGTTTGGGTTTCGGTGCGCAGGCGCAGCTCAACAGCATTGCGCTGGTCCCGGGCCTGATCTGCACGACGAGAAGCGGAAAGAATGTTGCCCTGGTTACGATCGAACAGCGGCAAAGGCATAGACAGGCCCACAGTGTTGACCCGCTCGCGCACAGAGCGGTCGTACTGGCTACCTACACTGACAGTAAGGTTCGGGATACGCTGAGCTTTCTCTGAGCCGAGCGAGGCATCGCTCTTGTCTATCTGCACCACGGCCTGACGCATTTCTGCTGTTTGGTCGAGCTTAGCCAGCAGATCTTCAGTGCGAGGTGGCAAGCCCGGGGAGAGGGTTGGCGATTCGAGTCGATCAAACACGGTGACTGAGCTCCCGGTAATTTGAGCGAGCTGTTGGTAAGCGGTCGCTTTTTCCGTTTCTGCACGTCGAACTTGCAGCTGGGCTTCGGCCAGTTGCACTTGAGCGCGGGTCGCCTCCACTGGGGACGACTTACCTGCGCGAACACGGCCATCGACGATGCGAAGACCGCGCTCAGTCAGTTCGAGAGATTGCTTGGCCAGGTCGAGACCTGTCTGGGCCCGCAACGCGGCGTAAAAGGCTTGGACGACATCTGCACGCAGGCCGTTAACGCGACGGTCTAACTCAAGCTGTGCGGCGGTCTGCCCGTATGTGGCGACGTCAACACGAGCCCCCCGCTTACCGCCCAGCTCAAGGGTCTGGCTGAGAGAGACAGTCGTCTGGCTGGTGTTACGACGGGTGTCTACCACGTCATACGAGATTGTGGGGTTGGGGATAAGCCCGGCCTGCTTGCGAGCACCATCAGCGATCCCAATTTCTTGCCTGGCCGCGGCCAGGTCTGGGTTGGCATCCATGGCCGTCGAAAGCGCCTGGGGCAAGCTGATGCTTTGGGCAAGGGCTGCAGGCGCCATCAACCCAGAGATGACTGCACAGAGTGCAGCGATCTTCCAGGGCGAGACGGGGGTCTTGGGTAAGACATTGCGGTTATACCGGGGCACTTTGATGGTCCTCGTGCACAAACTTCGATAAAGCTTGGCGAGAACGCCGAAACAGCTGCCAAGCCCCACTTGATTAGGTGATGGCACTCTAATGAGCGGTAGCTATCAGAGGGGTGGCTAGAAAATTACAATTCCGTAAGAATGTCCTGTAATGCCCGAAAATACTGGGAAACCAAACCCGACACGATGATTTCGTTACAAGCAACGGAGATGGCAAACACGCGGTGCGAAGGCCCGAACAACAGGTAGATGACGAAATTGTAATTTTCCTATCACCCCCCCGTTATCTTCGGCCTGCAAATATGAGCTCGCGCTACGCTAGGCGCGCCGCCTGGTCAGAACAATTAACGACACCCGCGCCGGTAAACATAATAAAAACTGCCGTGAATCAAAGGAGCATCGGATGAAAATCAAAGTACCACTGTATTTGGCGGCAGTTTCTGCGCTGTCTGGAAGCTATGCTATTTCGGCACAGGCAGAAGACAAGCCAGAAGGCTTCATTGAAGGCAGCAGCCTTACAGTGCTGAACCGTAACTTCTACTTCAACCGTGATAACCGCGACAGCACTGCCCCCACTTATAACAGTGGCAAGGGCAACACCAACGGCTACTCCGAAGCCTGGGCGCACGCGATCATCAGCAAATTCAACTCTGGGTTTACCCAGGGAACCGTTGGCTTTGGCGTTGATGCCTTCGCCATGATCGGCCTCAAGCTCGACACCGGTGATGGGCGCAACGGCGGCCGTAGCTCCTTCGACGTGCTACCCGTTGATAACAAGGGCGAAGCTCGCGACGAATACACCAAGGTCGGCGGCGCAGCCAAAGTCCGCTTGTTCGATACCATCGTGAAAGTAGGTGATGTTTTCCCATCGACTCCGGTCGTTGCATCCGGCGACTCTCGCCTGCTGCCAGAAAGCTTCCGCGGCGTGACCGTTGAGAACACCAGCATCCAAGGCCTCACCCTGCAGGGTGGTCGTCTGCATGCGATGAGCCAGCCGGTCTCAAGCAACCTGAACGACAACTTCGTGACGTTCTACGGCGGCCCGGTCAACTCGCCATGGATCGGTTACGGTGGCGGTGACTACTCGATCAACGACAACTGGACTGTGAGCGTCTACGCCAGCCAGCTGAAAGACGTCTGGAATCAGTACTACGCCGGCACCAGCGTGGTTTACCCGCTGAGCGACGATCTGGCGCTGATCGGTGGCTTCAACTACTACAAAGCCGTAGATGAAGGTAAGAAGCGCCTGGGTGAATTCGACAACAACATCTGGAGTGCCAAGGTCGGCGTGCGTTACGGTGCCCATACCCTAGCCCTGTCGCACCAGCGCAACAACGGCGACGACGATTTTGACTACCTGCGTCAGTCGGACTCGATTTTCGTCGACAACTCCATCCAGTACAGCGACTTCAACTCGCCGAAAGAGCGTTCCTGGATGCTGCGCTATGACCTGAACTTCACCAGCTACGGCATTCCAGGCCTGACGTTCATGACCCGCTACGCCAGAGGCTCGGGCGCGGATTACTCGAACGCTAACCAGTTCTACATGCGCACTGATGACAACGGCAACCCGCTCGACAATCAGAAGCGTTGGGAGCGTGACGTCGAAGTCAAATACGTTGTCCAAACCGGTCCAGCAAAAGATCTGTCCTTCCGGTTGCGCCAGGCAACCACACGTGCCACTGCATTCGAATCGGATCTGGATGAAACCCGTGTGATCATTGAGTACCCGCTTTCGATTCTGTAATTCGCTAACTGGACCAGTTATTCATTAACTGGTCCTATTAGTAAAACGAGCATTACGAATTCACCTTGAGTGGCTTAAGTGCTCCTTTGGTAAAAGGTGGATATTTGGCGCCCATTGGGCGCCTTTTTTTGCCTAAAATTCAAGTAGGCGTTCGATTGTACGCATCGCATGCCGGTGAAGTTCATGACTACACCAATGACCAGTCTCTTCAATGTGAGCGACCTCGCCGTCATCTGAGCGGAACGAAGCCAGCACAAAGAAGAAAATAACCCAATACTTCATAAGGTCAAATCACCTGCTGGAGAGAGGGCCCGCAACTGTCAAACCCAAACCGCGACAAGATATACCGCCAGACTATCAACTGTATTACCTAGAAATTACAAATCCGTCATTTGAGCCCCGGCACGCTCATTTTGATTTACCATCCCTTTCAATAATGCCGGCGCGCGTGCGCGGTTAATTGCTCAGTGATATCGAGACAAAATCCCATGCGAATTCTGGTAATTGAGGATGAAGTAAAAACTGCGGAGTATGTGCGTCAAGGTCTGACGGAATGTGGCTATGTCGTAGATTGCGTCCACACCGGGTCAGATGGATTATTCTTGGCTAAGCAGCACGAATATGAGCTGATTATCCTGGATATAAATCTGCCAGAGATGGACGGTTGGCAGGTCCTTGAGTTGTTGCGTCGTAAAAACTGCCCTTCCCGTATCATGATGCTGACGGCGAGAAGCCGGCTGGCGGATAAGGTCCGGGGGCTGGAGAACGGAGCAGATGACTACCTGATCAAGCCATTTGAGTTCCCTGAGCTGCTGGCCCGGGTTCGCGCCTTGATGCGCAGGTCAGATCACCCTGCATCCGTAGAGGTCATTCGCGTCGCTGACCTGGAGCTTGATCAGAGCCGGCACAGGGCATTCAGGGACGGTCAGCGCATTGACCTGACCACGAAAGAATTCGCGTTACTGCATTACCTGATGCGTAATACCGGTGTGGTGCTGAGCCGCACCCAAATTATTTCGCAGGTTTGGGATATGAATTTTGACTGCGACACAAACGTTGTAGAGGTGTCGATTCGAAGACTCAGAGCCAAGATAGATGACCCTTTCGAGACCAAACTGATACATACGCTTCGGGGCGTAGGGTATGTGCTTGAAAAACGATAGTTGCCAAGCTCTCTAGTACCGAAAATCCGCTACATGCTCCCGTCGCTTGCGAACTTGAGGTTTCTGTTTACGATCCGCGGCGCTGATTCCTCACTCAACAAATGAGGTAGGCTGTACATGAGGTATAGCATTGATTATCAGCAGGTTTCGCAAGGACAATCCGATGCCAGCATTGATGCCTGTCCAGCTGACATTGTCTTCAACAGCGACCATGGCCTAGCTCTTATCCCGTGCGTTGGCGATGTTATCAACCTCCCCTCTACGGCGGTCAAAGAAGGGGTTTGCGGCATCGTTAGATCAAGGATTTTCAATTATCTCAGAGGTCCTGAAGAGCTGTACTGTCACGTCAATATTCTCGTTGAGGAGGCGGACATCAATTTCGAAAGTCTCATCTCGGAATACATGCGCAATCAGTCACGTGCTCGCTCGCCTTCTTCATAAAGTCGAAGGCGGGCCAGTCCATTAATGGTTGTGTATGGGTGAGGGTTCAGCAGAGCGAGCGCCTACTGAGCACCAGAGATGAATAGTCACAGCCTAGTGGTTTAACGCGGTACTGCTGGTGTACGCAGGGCCGGACTCATTGTTTTTTGAATGGCGCATTGCAGCACATAGAAATATAAAACCCCGGAAGCAAATACGATTGCGGACAGATAAGCAAACTCAGAGTCTAAAACCCCGGAAACCATATGCAATTTAATCGTGATAGAACCCATAATAATTCCGGTACAGTACATGACGCCTGTGAACTGATTGCCCAAAAAACTCAGTATGCCGCTGAAGGCATTGTTCGCACTCAACAGCATTGCTTTCAGTATCGTCCAGCCGAGAACTGGCAGAAAAGCCTTGATCATGAAGGCGAATAACATCGACGATGCAAACAGTTTTATCGGGGTTTCTGCCCACGGCTTGATGGTGCCGTCTACTTCAACGCCGGTATACAAGATGATATTCAGAATAATCGCCATAAGGGTGCATATGCCGAGGCGTATCATTTCCCGCTTAAGCGGGGCCATCATTATCACTGCGTGAATCTTGTTTCCAAAGTATCGTTTTAGTCCTTGGATCGACATTTTTCTTCCTATGCTCTCGGGTATGACGCTGTTGTAGCGTTGTATGACGGTCATGCTTTTACCCGAAGAGAGGTGACGCTTCAACGGTCCTGAATTGCGCAGGGGATCTCATGTCCTTCCCCTGGCTGGGTAGCTTGCTGAGAAATTCTCATCTACCTGCGTGGCAACGATGCGGCCACCCCGCCGCCGTCAGAGCTCTGGAGGACTGGCTGCTGTCAGCAACTCATCGAGTGACGGAACCTTAGCGTTTGCACTGAGGACGAGTGTTCTGGATCGGAGTATGGATACATCAAAGAAAGATTCGCACTCGACTCTTCCGTTTACTTCTCTCCAGTGGGTGACTTCTGGTATCAACTCATTAGGCACCGGGTATAGTGCCATAGGGTTATGGAATACCTCCACTTCAGCAGACCACGGCTCGTAGCCATATTGCGGCCAGAGCTGACCGTAGTCGCTGGACGCTACATCCAACAGAAATGGGATACCTCGTGATGCTCCCGGAGAACGGTCGAAAAACTCACCAAACCGCAAGTATCGGTACCCGTCTAGATGAGCTCCACCTGAGATCGGCACTCGGCTGAGCTTTGGCACTGTGCAGGCATTGGTGAAAATGACCGCTGAAAGATGGGCATTTTCCATTAGCGTAAATAGGCCGTTGGGGCGCCCTGATAGCAGAGATGTCTCTTCCTCCACAGTTATCAGGTGCGTACCACGATGCGCAGATGAGTGAACTGCAAAGCCATAGAGATAGCTGATGAGCGACTCCCTGCTCCACAGCATTGAACTGGGCGCATGGAAATCGGCTAAGGCCAGAATGAGCGGCTTACCCTCCACGTGCGGTAGGGATTCGTAACGCTTGTCCAATTTGTTTTGGATGGTCCTCGCAAACCTTTCTGCAGCCGCTCCTAAGAAACGCTCATGTCGGTCAGCGGGTGGGGGGACCGGCGAGGCGCCAAAATGCTCATACCGCTCTTCCGGGTTGGCTGTCACTGCTTCAACCCAGGCCTCATCTCCCAGCCTATTCTCGATGTGAAAATCGGGTGATTCTTTAGGCTGGGTGACCAAGAGTCCCTGTTCACGAAAAATCGCTAATAGGTGGGCTTCCCAGAGGCGGGTGTGAAAATTCTCAGTCTGGCAATCGGGAACCCAATTTCTGTCTGGGGATGGCAGTGCGAGATACAGTTGATTCAGCGCCCACGCCCCAATACGGCGGCTTGGATCAAATAGTGATTTGAACACCACGCTTGGTGTGCGCTTACCCATTCTGCTTAGAGGAGCACGTCGTCGTTCACCTGAAGGGAGTGGAAGCGGATGGGCTTGGGTATAGAGAAAATGGCTGATTGAGGCGCGGGCTTCAGACTCGCCAGTGGTGCGCTCACTATGGCTGAGGAGCACCCACACGCTATCGACACGACGCCGCAAGGTGACAATTCCGAAGCTGCCGGCATGGATATTTCGGGTTAGAGCGGCACAAGAAATTCCGTCCTCACTAAGCCATGCCCCTACTGGCGGGCTGTCCCCAAACCCCAACCCTCGTGGAAGCGACAAAGCGATTAGATCGAACATCGGCGCAGCAATTTCTTTCATTCGCTGATCTCGGCAGCCGTCAAAATGCATTCCATCAATGCCTCGGAGCGTGCCCGCCGGCGATGGCATCGGTGGAGGTACCTATTGAAGAAGGGGGCCTTGTTCCACCAGGACATCTCGGTTGGTGAAGATGGTCTCAATGGTTGCAGCCTCGGCAGCCACATGAGTCTTTCGCGTGATCTCTTCAAGGGCCAGTTCGAGCCGGTAGTCTTGGAAATACTCGTACAGCTTTTCAGAGCTCTCGGATATCTCCTCCCCACCATTCTTCGCGAACAAGATGTGGATGATCGCTGCGAGTGGGAGAGAGATGTCGAGATCCTTCTCTTCTGCATCTGAATCCGAGTTCAAACCGTCGAAATACCTCTCCAGATGACTCTGGAGCTCCTCAAGCCAGAACTGAGATAGGTTGCTTGGAAGGGAGCTTTCAGGCCCGGTCAGAAGGACTTCATCTCTGAATAGAGCCAGCAGATTGGGGTTTGCCATGGAGGACCTCACGATTAGATTTGAGAGCAACTGGTCAGCATAGTCCACCTCAAGATGACCACCTCCTTGACGCCCATCCTGGTGCTCCTGAGCATCAGACGAGTGAATCGCCCCGAAACCTGTAGATACAAAATGACCGCTTCTCGCCGTTAGCTGCCTTTCTTGAAGGACAGCTTTGGGTCGATAGCGGCCTTCGTGGAGGTTGGTGTCTACGGGGTCGGTTTAGTCAATCTGAATCTCCGGTTTCACCTCCGTGAGGCCGGCCATCGTCATGCATCAGATCTTGATTGACACGCGTGCCGCTTTGGATAGCCTTGCAATTGAGGGCTGCAACTGCGCATTTGTCGGGCCTGGGTACCAGCATGAGCCCCCCGCAATTTTGGCAGCAGAGGAAGCTGGTTCCTCTGAAGTAGTGACGGCGGGCATTGCCAGTCGGATTCTGAACCCAAGGTCGCCAGACTAGGAGCTAAAGGATCGCTGCGACTACTCCTCATCCCTTACCGAAAAGTCACGCGTCGGTCGTAAACGGCCCTTTCCAGGCCAATCAACTTTTGTGATTGGTGAGTAGGGATTTCTCGGCTTTTCTGTGAAAAGCACCCCTTCATTTCACAAAAAAAATGGCGAAGATTCCAATTTCACGGGGTCTGGCCTATCACCTATTTTGTGAACCTACATCTGCGGGTAGTACAAGAAAGCCAATCCCCAGGGATTGGCTTTTTTTTTACCTTCATGAATGTTCCACGTGGAACTACGAAATCCCCAATGCTTTAAGTCGGCGGTACAACGTGCGTTCGCTCATCCCGAGGTGATCGGCCAATTCACTTCGGGAACCGCTGAAGGTTTCCAGGGCATGGGCCAGATCGGCCATTTCGTTCCTACGTCCCCGAACACCTGGTTGCCTTACAGTCGGGTGGATATCTTCCGGAAGATGTTCGGGACGAATCAGCCCATCATCAGCAAACAACCGCGCGCGCTCCAAGATGTTTCTGAGCTCGCGAATGTTGCCTGGGAATGTATGCAGGTTGAGGCAAGCGAGTGCTTCGGCGGTGACCTTGGGCGAGTGCTTGCCGGCCATGCGTTGCAGCAGACTCTCACAGAGCAACGGTAAATCCTCGACTCGCTCACGCAGCGATGGCAGGCGAATCGGGAATCCGCTGATGCGGTAATACAGGTCTTCGCGAAACGTCCCTTCGGCGGCCATCTCCTTCAAGGGCTTGTGCGTGGCCGAGACCAGGCGGAAATCCGAATGGACCGTGCGCGTGCTGCCGACCGGACGGAAGCTGCCGGATTCGATCAGGCGCAGCAGTTTCACCTGCATCGCCAGCGGTACTTCACCAATCTCATCGAGGAACAGGGTGCCACCGTGAGCAGCCTCGGCCAGGCCGATCTTGCGTTGAGTCGCGCCGGTGAAGGCGCCCTTCTCATAGCCGAACAGTTCACTCTCGAACAACGACTCGGTCAGCCCGGTGCAGTCCACCACCACCAGGGGGCCATTGGCACGGGGGCTACCCAGGTGCAAGGCGCGGGCGAACAGCTCCTTGCCCGTACCCGACTCGCCCTGGAGCAGTACCGGAATCTGCGCAGGGGCTGCACGTTGCAAACTGGCCACGGCGTTCTTGAAGGCTGGCGCCCGGCCAACCAACCCTTGTTGTTGAGGTTGTGCCGATGCCAGTGTGACGCTGGTCAGGCGTTCGACGAAGGCCACCACCCTGCCCTCGTCATCGAGGATCGGGCGCAGTTCCACATCCACATGCTCCGGCCCTCGCGGGGTGTGATGGATGTGCAGCACGCGCTCGGGCACTTTGCTGTCCAGCGACTTGCGCAGCGGGCAATGTTCCCCGGCTTGGTCGCAGGGCACGGCATAGTGGTGCGAGACCCGGTGGCATTTTTCGCCGATCGGCGCGTGCTCCTCGTTGCCGAACTGACGACGGTACGCCGCGTTGGCAGCCAGGATGTTGTAGTCGGTATCCAGCACGATGCTGGGTAGCACATCGTGTTCGAGGTAGGACACCAGCGCGAGGATCGCGGGATGGGAAGCGGCTAGCATGACAGCACCAGGTGAAGGACCTGGCGAGGGTAGCAAGGACTGCCAAACACTGCCATCGGCTGACAGTCGACTGCCAGGAACTGTCACCTTTGGCTGGCTGTAATGGGGCTGCTGCGCAGCCATCGCGGCACGAGGCCGCTCCTGCAAGGGGACGGCGTCCTATCTGAAGGGCTGGCATGTATCTTGATAAAGCACCCTTCACTGCCTATGCCTTCAAGGAGGCTCGGTGGATAACTGGAGAGTGCAATGATCATCGGCAACAACCTTCACGTCGAAGCGTTCTTCGACAAGGCGACCTGGACCATCAGCTACCTGGTCATGGATGGCGAGACGCGCCAATGCGCGCTGATCGACAGCGTGCTGGACTACGACCCCAAGTCCGGGCGCACCTGCACCGATTCGGCGGACAAGCTGATCGCCCGCGTCGAAGCGCTGGATGCCAAGGTGCAATGGATCCTGGATACCCATGTGCACGCCGACCATCTGTCTGCGGCGGCCTACCTCAAGGAGCGGCTTGGCGGCAGCATCGCGATCGGCGCGCAGATCACCCAGGTGCAGAAAGTCTTCGGCACCCTGTTCAACGCCGAGCCGGGTTTTGCCCGTGACGGCAGCCAGTTCGACGTCCTGTTCGAAGATGAGGAGGGATTTCGCATCGGCAACCTGCATGCCCGTGCCCTGCACACCCCTGGGCATACCCCGGCGTGCATGAGCTACATGGTCGAGGATGCGGGCGAGATCGCTGTGTTCGTCGGCGACACCTTGTTCACCCCCGACTATGGCACCGCCCGTTGCGACTTTCCTGGCGCCAGCGCGCGAACCCTGTACCAGTCGATCCGTCGCCTGCTCGCCTTCCCCGACCAGACCCGGCTGTTCATGTGCCACGACTACCTGCCTGGTGGCCGTGAGCTGCGCTTCGTCACCACCGTGGCCGAGCAACGCGCCGACAACATTCATATCCATGAAGGGATCAGCGAAGACAGCTTCGTGCAGATGCGCGAAGCCCGTGACAAGACCCTCGACATGCCCGTGCTGATCCTGCCGTCGGTGCAGATCAACATGCGCAGCGGGCAATTCCCCGAACCTGAAGCCAACGGTGTGAGCTACCTGAAGATCCCGCTGAACAAGCTGTAAGCCACGCCGTACCCATAACGAGATTTCCAAGGAACACCGCCATGCCTGCCTTGCTGTCCCCTGCCGATTCCTTCCGTGCCGACCACCACAAGGTGGTGATCGTCGGCGCCGGTGCCGCTGGTATCGCCACCGCGTCCAGCCTGATCGCCCGTGATCCGTCGCTGGACATTGCCCTGATCGACCCTGCCGACGTGCACTACTACCAGCCTGGCTGGACCATGGTCGGTGCCGGTGTTTTCAAGGCGCCGAGCACCGCCCAGACCATGGCGGCCACCCTGCCCCGTGGCGTGCGTTGGATCAAGGCGCGGGTGGAGAGCTTCGACCCTCAAGGGCAACTGGTCGTGCTCGAGGACGGGCGTGCGGTCAGCTATGAGCAACTGGTGGTTTGCCCGGGATTGAAACTCGATTGGAACGCCATCGAGGGTTTGAGCGAGACCCTCGGTCGCAACGGTGTCACCTCCAACTACCGCTACGACCTGGCGCCCTACACCTGGCAACTGGTACAGAACCTCAAGCAGGGGCGCGCCCTCTTCACCCAGCCGCCGATGCCGATCAAATGCGCCGGTGCGCCGCAGAAGGCGCTGTACCTGTCCTGTGATCACTGGTTGCGCAAGGGGCACCTGGGCAATGTCAGGGCCAGCTTCTTCAATGCCGGGGCGGTGCTGTTCGGTGTGCCGGATTATGTGCCGGCGCTGATGAGCTACATCGACAAGTACGGCGTGGACCTGAACTACCAGCATCGCCTGACGGCGGTGGATGGTCCGAACAAGCGCGCCACGTTTATCCGTACCCTCCCCGATGGCACCACCGAGACCCGGGTCGAAGCCTTCGACATGCTGCATGTGGTGCCGCCGCAGGTGGCGCCTGACTTCATCCGCCAGAGCCCGCTGGCCGATGCGGCGGGCTGGGTGGATGTCGACCCGCATACCTTGCGTCATCGCCAGTTCGGCAATGTCCACGCGTTGGGTGACGTGGCCAATACCAGCAACGCCAAGACCGCCGCCGCCGCCCGCAAGCAGGCGCCGGTGGTGGCCAACAATGTGCTGGTGGCACTCGGTCGCCTGTCGACCCTGGCCCAGTACGATGGCTATGGTTCCTGCCCGTTGACGGTGGAACGCGGCAAGATCGTCCTGGCCGAGTTTACCTATGGCGGCAAGGTGGCGCCGAGCTTCCCGCGCTGGCTGCTCGATGGCCGCAAGCCAACCCGCCTGGCCTGGTTGCTCAAGGCGCAGATCCTGCCGCCGCTGTACTGGAAGGCCATGCTCAAGGGCCGCGAATGGCTAGCCCGGCCGCAACCTCTGGTGGTCGAGGCGCAGCAGTGATCGAACACCAACTGCTGGGCGCCGGGCTCGGCGCGATCATTGGCGCGGTGCTGGCGCTGACCGGCGCCGGCGGTGGCATCCTGGCGGTGCCGCTGCTGGTGTTCGGCCTGGGACTGAGCATGGTCGAGGCGGCGCCGATCGGACTGCTGGCCGTAGGGCTGGCGGCGTCGGTTGGTGCGGTGCTCGGCCTGCGCCAAGGGCTGGTGCGCTATCGGGCGGCCGCGTTCATCGCGGTGATCGGAATTGCCTGCGCGCCGTTCGGCCTGATGCTCGCCCATCGTTTGCCCAACACGCCGTTGGCCTTGGTGTTCGCCGGGGTACTGGTGTACGCCTGCCTGCGGATCTGGCGCAAGGCCGCGCGTGAACTGCGTGGCGAGTCGCCCTGTGGGGAGCGGGAGATCATGCCCTGCGTGCTCAACCCGCTGCAGGGGCGCTTGCGCTGGACCCTGCCCTGCGCCCGGGCACTGGCGTTCACCGGGATGCTGTCGGGGTTGCTGTCAGGCCTGTTGGGGGTCGGTGGTGGTTTCGTGATCATCCCGGCGCTGAACCGCTATACCAACCTGAACATGAAAAGCATCGTCGCCACCTCGCTGGCGGTGATTGCCCTGGTGTCTACCGGTAGCGTGATCAGCGCCAGCGTGGCGGGCGTGATGCACTGGTGGGTCGCGGCGCCGTTCGCGGTGGGGGCAGTGCTGGGTTTGCTGCTGGCGCGGCCGTTGGCGAGCAAGCTGGCCGGCCCGCGCCTGCAGCAGCTGTTCGCCGTGGTGGGTTGTGGCGCCGCGGTGTTACTGGCCGGCAAGGCGCTATTCGGCTAGCAACTCGTCCTGCTCGGCGGCGCACAGCGCCAGCAGGTAGTCCCACACCACCCGCAGGCGTACCGACTTGTGCAGCTCGCGGCGTGTGCAGATCCAGTAGCTGCGCTGGATGGTCTCGCTGGGCAGCACGCGCACCAGCTTCGGATCGTGGCGGGCCATGTAGTTCGGCAACACGGCGATGCCCAGCCCGGCCTGTGCCGCGTGCTGCTGGGCGATCACGCTGGTGCTGCGGAACACCACGGTGGGCGCCCGGCAGAAACTGTTGAGGAACAGCAGCTCCTGGCTGAACAGCAGGTCGTCGACATAGCCGATCCAGCTGTGCCGGGCCAGGTCTTCGCGGCTGTGCAGCGGTGGTGCGCGGTCCAGGTAGTCCTGGCTGGCGTACAGGGCGAGGCGGTAATCGGTGAGCTTGCGGGTGATCAGCAGGTCGGCGTTGGGACGTTCCAGGTGAATGCTGATCTCGGCTTCGCGGTTGAGGATGCTGACGAAACGCGGCACCGCCACCAATTCCACTTCGAGCCCCGGGTAGCGTTGGAACAAGGCTTTCATGCGCGGGGTGAAGAACATGATGCCGATGCCTTCGGTCACCCCCAGGCGGATCTTGCCCAGTGGCGTGATGGCCTGGGTGATTTCTTCCTGCGCCAGCAGGGCAACGTTCTCCATGGCTTCGGCGTGCTTGAGCAGGGCCTGGCCGGAAGGCGTGAGTTCATAGCCCTGGGCGTGCTGGACGAACAGCGCGGTACCCAGGTGCTTTTCGATGCTCTCGATGTGCCGGGCCACGGTGCTGTGGGTGGTGTTGAGGCGCTTGGCGGCGGTGAGCAGGCGGCCGCTGCGCTGCAACTCGAGGAAAAACCGCAGATCGTTCCAGTCGAACATGGGCGTCCTTGGAAGTGCTGGCTGTTGAAGCCATCGCGGGGCAAGCCCGCTCCCACAATCAGATAGTCGTTGTGCTAAAACGCACAACGGCTGCGCAAAATCTCGTGTTTCCTCGGCGAAATTAATCAATAAGATGGATCGGGACAAGAATAATAATCAGGCGCGAGGTTGCACATGCCATCAGCCGATCCTGTCTACGACTATGTGGTCGTGGGAGCCGGTCCCGCCGGTTGCCTACTGGCCAACCGCTTGTCCGCCGACCCTTCGTGCCGCGTATTGCTGCTCGAGGCGGGTGGCCGCGACAACTATCCCTGGATTCACATCCCCGTCGGTTACCTCTACTGCATCGGCAATCCACGCACCGACTGGTGCTTCAAGACCGAGGCCCAGCCCGGCCTGAACGGTCGCAGCCTGGGTTATCCACGGGGCAAGGTGCTGGGCGGCTGCTCGTCGATCAACGGCATGATCTACATGCGGGGCCAGGCCGCCGACTACGACCGCTGGGCCGAGCAAGGCAACGACGGCTGGGCGTGGAAGGATGTGCTGCCCTTGTTCAAGGCCTGCGAGAACCACTTCGCCGGCGCCAGCGACAGCCACGGCGCCGAGGGGGAATGGCGGGTGGAGCAGCAGCGCTACAGCTGGCCGATCCTCGATGCCTTCCGCGATGCCGCCGAGCAGAGTGGCATCGCCAAGGTCGACGACTTCAACATGGGCGACAACGCGGGCTGTGGATATTTTCAGGTCAATCAGCGCAGCGGTGTGCGCTGGAACTCGGCCAAGGCGTTTCTCAGGCCCATCCTCAAGCGCCCCAACCTGACAGTGTTGACGGGCGTGCAGGTCGACCAGGTGCTGCTCGACAACACCCGCGCCCGGGCGGTGAAGGCCTCGTGGCAAGGCGCCTGGCATGAGTTCGCCGCTCGCCGCGAGATCGTCCTGTGCGCGGGCTCCGTGGGCTCGCCCGGCATTCTGCAACGCTCCGGCATCGGCCCACGCAAGCTGCTCGAAGGCTTGGGTATCGGAGTTCGCCATGAGATGCCCGGGGTTGGCGGCAACCTGCAGGATCACCTGCAACTGCGCCTGATCTATCAGGTCCACAACACCCGCACCCTCAATCAGATGGCCAACAGCCTGTGGGGCAAGCTGGGCATGGGCCTGCGCTACGCTTACGACCGCAGTGGCCCATTGGCCATGGCGCCGAGCCAGCTGGGCGCCTTCGCCCGTTCAGGCCCCGAGCAGGCAACGGCCAACCTGCAATACCACGTGCAGCCGTTGTCGCTGGACCGCTTCGGCGAGCCGCTGCATCGCTTTCCGGCGTTCACCGCCTCGGTGTGCAACCTGCGCCCGGCGAGCCGTGGACGCATCGACATCCGCTCGGCGGACATGAATGCCGCGCCGGTGATCGACCCCAACTACCTGAGCGACCCCGAGGACCTGCGCGTCGCCGCCGAGGCCATCCGCCTCACCCGACGCATCGTCCAGGCCCCTGCCCTGGCGGCCTTCGATCCTCGCGAGTATTTGCCAGGCCCCGCCTTGCAGAGCGAGGACGAGCTGCACCAGGCCGCCGGCCAGATCGGTACCACCATCTTCCACCCGGTGGGCACCTGCCGCATGGGCAGTGGCGCGCTCGATGTTGTGGATAACCAGCTTCGCGTGCATGGCATTCCCGGCCTGCGCGTGGCCGACGCCTCGATCATGCCGCAGATCGTCTCCGGCAATACCTGTTCACCCACGTTGATGATTGCCGAAAAGGCGGCACAACTGATCCTCAAGGGGGCCAATACCCAGACCAACCTCAGCGACGCCAGCGCGATACCGACGCCCTGACCCGGGTGTTTGCAACAGCGGCGGCTTGTGGTCGCAAGTCGCCGACAGTGGAACAACAAGAATAATCACTGTGGCCTGCGGGCCGAGGACAGCAACGATGTCGGATTACATCCAGGAACAGGGGGCGGCGGCGAGCAGCCCAAGCCGTCGTGAAGAGCGCAAGATCATTTTCGCGTCATCCCTCGGGACGGTGTTCGAGTGGTATGACTTTTTTCTCTATGGCGCGCTGGCCGCGGTCATCAGCAAGCAATTCTTCGCGGGGGTCAACGACACCACCGCCTTCATCTTCGCCCTGATGGCCTTCGCCGCCGGCTTCCTGGTGCGCCCGTTCGGCGCGCTGGTGTTCGGCCGGCTGGGCGACATGATCGGGCGCAAGTACACCTTCCTGGTGACCATTGTGCTGATGGGCCTGTCGACCTTCGCCGTGGGTCTTTTGCCCACCTACGCCAGCATCGGTATCGCCGCGCCGATCATCCTGGTGGTGCTGCGCATGCTCCAGGGCCTGGCGTTGGGCGGTGAATACGGCGGCGCGGCCACCTATGTCGCCGAGCACGCGCCTCATGGCAAACGTGGTTTCCACACCGGCTTCATCCAATCCACTGCCACATTGGGCCTGCTGCTGTCGCTGACCGTCGTCCTGGCCAGCCGCTACATCAGTGGCGACCAGTTCGAAACCTGGGGCTGGCGCCTGCCGTTCCTGCTGTCGATCGTGCTGCTGGCGATATCCACCTGGATCCGCATGAGCATGCACGAGTCGCCGGCCTTCGTGAAAATGAAGGCCCAGGGCAAGGTGAGCAAGTCGCCGATCCGCGAGTCGTTCACCTCCTGGCCGAACCTGAAAGTGGTGCTCACGGCACTGTTCAGCATCAATGCCGGGCAAGCGGTGACCTTCTACACCGCGCAGTTCTACGTGCTGTTCTTCATGACCCAGATGCTCAAGATGGACCCGGCCCAGGCGAACACCCTGCTGATCATCAGCGTGGTGATCGGTGCGCCGTTCTTCGTGTTCTTCGGCTGGCTATCGGACCGGGTCGGGCGCAAGCCGATCCTGATGCTTGGCCTTTTGCTGGCGACGGTGTTGTACTTCCCGCTGTTCAAGGCCCTGAGCCATTACGCCAATCCGCAGATCGACGCCGCCAGTCGCCAGGCGCCGATCGTCGTCACCGCAGATCCCAAGGGCTGCACCTTCCAGTTCGATCCGGTGGGCAAGGCACGCTTCGACAGCCCGTGCGACAAGGTCAAGACGTTCCTGGTCAAGCAGGGCCTGCCCTACAGCTCGGTGAGTGTCGCTGGCAGCGAGGTGATCGTCAGCATCGGCGACAAGACCATCAATGGCTTCGACGAAACGGCCATGCGCAGTGCCATCGATAGCGCCGGCTACCCGGCCAAGGCGGACCCAGCGCAGGTGAACCAGGTGATGGTGGTGGTGCTGATCGTCGCCATGATCCTGATCGCCACCATGACCTACGGGCCGCTGGCGGCGGTGATGGTCGAGCTGTTCCCGACGCGCATCCGCTACACCTCGATGTCGCTGCCCTACCACATCGGCAACGGCTGGTTCGGCGGCTTCCTGCCGACGGTGTCGTTCGCGTTGGTGGTGTATACCGGGGATATCTTCTATGGGCTTTGGTACCCGGTGCTGATCACCGGGGTGAGCCTGGTGGTGGGGATCTTCTGCCTGAAAGAGACCCGGGATGTGGATATCGACAAGGTGTGAGGCACTGGGGCCGCTCTGCGGCCCTTTCCGACCGGTCCGACGCCTCGGCAAGGCCGCTCCTACAGGTATCGCGTCAACTAGCTAGAAGGGAAACCCATGCACAAAAAAACCGGCGTAAAAGCCGGTTTTTTTATCGCGGGAAAAAACTTATGCACGATTTTCGAAAAAACGTCATACACGGAAATAAATAGCTAATTCAATCACTTAGCTATGTTTGAAGACGCTTAATCCAAAAATTGCTAACAAGTTATCCACAGAACGTCAGGCAGGCTGCTGCTCGGGTTTTTCCGCCGCTGGCGGCAGCGAACCCATGGCGCGTTGAGCCGCCTCGTTCCATGCCTGGGCACGGTCGTTGAGCTCGGCGATGGCACGCGGGCCTGTCCCCTCCGGATACATCGGCTCGCCAATCACCACCTCGATGGTGCCCGGGCGCTTGCCCCAGCCTTCACGCGGCCAGAACTTGCCGGCGTTGTGGGCGATCGGCAATACCGGCAGGCCGGCATTCACCGCCAGCGCGGTGCCGCCGCGGGAAAACTTGCCCATCTGCCCATGCGGCACGCGGGTGCCTTCGGGGAAGATCAGCACCCAGGTACCCTGCTTGAGCAGTTCGTCGCCCTGGCTGGCAACTTGGCGCAGAGCCTCCTTCGGGTTCTTCCGGTCGATGGCGATCGGTCGCAGCATGGCCATGGCCCAGCCGAAGAACGGCACGTACAGCAACTCGCGCTTGAGTACCTGGCTCAGCGGCGAGAAGTACGCCGAGAGGAAGAATGTCTCCCAGGTGCTCTGGTGGTTCGACAGGATCACGCAGGGCACGTCAGGCACGTTCTCGGCGCCGGTGACCTTGTAGTCGATACGCAGGATCGTCCGCACCAGGAACAGCGCGCAGCGGCACCAGTACACGTTGATGAACTTGTAGCGCTTGGGGAACGGCAGGAAAGGCGCGACGAAGAAGCTCAGCGAGCACCACAGCAGCGAACTGGTGCCCAACAGCAGGTAAAAAAGAAAGATTCTGATCGCCTGCAGGATCGACATAGTGGCATGTACCGTTGCGGGGCGTGCCCGCCTAATGAAAAGTGCGCCGGTCCTGGCGCACTCATTTAAATAATTTCTCTGGCGATGGCTGCCAGATCGTCGAAAATCAGTGTAGTTTGCGGGACACCTTTTTCCAGGGTCCTTTCACCCTTGCCGGTTTTTACCAACACGGGTTGTGCATCGACGGCCAGGGCCGCCTCCAGGTCACCTTTGCTGTCACCGACGAACCATACGCCGGCCAGCGGTACCTGGTAGTGCTCGGCGATTGTCCGCAGCATGCCGGGCTTGGGCTTGCGGCAGTCGCAGCCCTCGTCCGGGCCGTGCGGACAATGCACGATCAGGCCGACCTCGCCGCCCTGCTCGGCCACCAGCGCGCGCAGGCGCGCATGCATGGCCTCGAGGGTTTCCAGCGGGTAGTAGCCGCGGGCAATGCCGGACTGGTTGGTGGCAACCGCCACCGTCCAGCCTGCCTTGCTCAACTGCGCGATGGCCTCGATCGAGCCAGGAATGGGGATCCACTCCTCCAGCGACTTGATGTAGGCGTCGGAGTCGTGGTTGATCACTCCGTCTCGATCAAGGATCAGCAGTTTCAACGGCTCACCCCAGCAGCGAGATATCGGCCACGCCCAGGAACAGACCGCGCAGGCGGCTGAGCAGGGCATAACGGTTGGCGCGCACCTTGGCATCCTCGGCGTTGACCATCACCGCCTCGAAGAAGGCATCGACCGGGTCACGCAGGGCGGCCAAGCGGGCCAGGGCCTCGCTGTACTGACGCGCGGCCGCCATCGGTTGCACGGCCTGGTCGGCCTGCTGGATGGCCGAGTACAGGGAGAACTCATTGGCGTTGTCGAAGTACTTCGGCTCGACCTGGTCGGCGATGGCGCCTTCGGCCTTGCCCAGCAGGTTCGATACGCGTTTGTTCGCCGCGGCCAGGGCTTCGGCTTCCGGCAGCTTGCGGAAGGCCTGCACGGCCTGCACGCGTTGGTCGAAGTCCAGCGCCGAGCCCGGCTTCAGGGCACGCACCGACAGGTAGGTGGAGACGTCGATGCCTTCGTCCTCGTAGCGCGCGCGCAGGCGGTCGAAGACGAACTCCAGCACCTGCTCGGACAGGCCGGCGGCCTTGACCTTGGCACCGAACTGCTTGACCGCGAACTCGACCGCGACGGCCAGGTCCAGGTCCAGCTGCTTCTCGATCAGGATACGCAGCACGCCCAGGGCAGCACGACGCAGGGCGTACGGGTCCTTGCTGCCGGTGGGCAGCATGCCGATGCCGAAGATCCCGACCAGGGTGTCGAGCTTGTCGGCGATGGCCACGGCGGCACCGGTGAGGGTCTGCGGCAGCTCGGCGCCGGCGCCGCGCGGCATGTACTGCTCGTTCAGCGCCAGGGCGACGTCTTGCGGCTCGCCGTCGTTGAGGGCGTAGTAGTAGCCGGCGATGCCCTGCATTTCAGGGAATTCGCCGACCATTTCCGAGGCCAGGTCGCACTTGGACAGCAGGCCGGCACGGCCGGCGTTGGCGGCGCTGCCACCGATGTACGGGGCAATGAAGGCGGCCAGCTTGGAAACGCGCTCGGCCTTGTCGAACACGGTGCCCAGCTGAGCCTGGAACACCACGTTCTTCAGGCGCTCGTTGAAGCTTTCCAGCGGCTGCTTCTTGTCCTGCTTGAAGAAGAACTCGGCGTCGGTCAGTCGTGGGCGCACGACCTTCTCGTTACCCTGCACGATCTGCTTCGGATCGCGGCTCTCGACGTTGGCCACGGTGATGAAGCGCGGCAGCAGCTTGCCTTCGCTGTCCAGCAGGCAGAAGTATTTCTGGTTGTCCTGCATGGTGGTGATCAGGGCTTCCTGCGGCACCTCGAGGAAACGCTCCTCGAACGAGCACACCAGCGGCACCGGCCACTCGACCAGGGCGGTCACTTCGTCCAGCAGCGCCGGCGGCACGATGGCCGTGCCTTCCTGCTGCATGGCAAGCTCGGCGGTGCGCTTGCTGATCAGCTCGCGACGCTCGGCGAAGTCGGCCAGCACGTGGGCCTTGCGCAGGTCCTCGACGTAGTTGGCAGGGGTGGTGATGAGTACGTTTTCCGGGTGGTGGAAGCGGTGGCCACGCGATTCACGGCCGGCCTTCTGGGCCAGGAGGGTGCAGTCGACCACCTGATCGCCCAGCAGCATCACCAGCCACTGGGTTGGGCGCACGAACTCTTCACGGCTGGCGCCCCAGTGCATGCGCTTGGGGATTGGCAGGTCGTTGAGCGAATCCTCGACGATGGTCGGCAGCAGGCTGGCGGTGGCCTTGCCCGGAATGTGCTGGGAGAAGCGCAGCTTGGGGCCGCTCTGGTCGATGTCCGACAGCTCCACGCCGCACTTCTTGGCAAAGCCCAGGGCGGCCTGGGTCGGCTGGCCTTCGGCGTTGAACGCGGCCTGCACGGGCGGGCCGTCGATGTTGATGCTGCGGTCCGGCTGCTGCACGTCCAGCTGGCGGATCAACACGGCCAGGCGGCGCGGCGCGGCGTAGACCTGCTTGCCGGTGTAGTTCAGGCCGGCGGCCTGCAGGCCTTTCTCGATGCCGGCGAGGAAGGCGTCGCCCAGGGTGGCGAGGGCCTTCGGTGGCAGCTCTTCGGTGCCCAGTTCAACCAGGAAATCTTGAGCACTCATTGTGCAGCCTCCAGCTTAGCCAACACTTCGTCACGCAGTTCGGGAGAGGCCATCGGGAAGCCCAGGCGTGCGCGGGCTTGCAGATAGCTTTGCGCCACGTCCCGGGCCAGGGTACGCACGCGCAGGATGTAGCGCTGGCGCTCGGTCACCGAGATGGCGCGGCGGGCGTCCAGCAGGTTGAAGGTGTGCGAGGCCTTCAGGACCATTTCGTAGGTCGGCAGCGGCAGGTCCAGCTTGATCAGGCGGTTCGCTTCGCTTTCGTAGAAGTCGAACAGCTCGAACAGCTTCTCGACGTTGGCGTGCTCGAAGTTGTAGGTCGACTGCTCCACTTCGTTCTGGTGGAACACGTCGCCGTAGGTGACCTTGCCGAACGGGCCGTCGGCCCATAC
This sequence comes from Pseudomonas sp. DrBHI1, assembly GCF_002205115.1. Lineage (NCBI taxonomy): Bacteria > Pseudomonadati > Pseudomonadota > Gammaproteobacteria > Pseudomonadales > Pseudomonadaceae > Pseudomonas > Pseudomonas sp. DrBHI1. Next base: position 111,908 of record NZ_NIBE01000029.1, on the reverse strand, counting down.
CAGGTCGTAGACCGAGTCCACACCCTGCAGGTACATGGCCAGGCGCTCCAGGCCGTAGGTGATCTCACCGGTGACCGGGTAGCACTCGATGCCACCGACCTGCTGGAAGTAGGTGAACTGGGTCACTTCCATGCCGTTCAGCCAGATTTCCCAACCCAGGCCCCAGGCGCCGAGGGTCGGCGATTCCCAGTTGTCTTCGACGAAGCGGATGTCGTGAACCAGCGGATCCAGGCCGATGGCTTTCAGCGAGCCGAGGTACAGCTCCTGGAAGTTGGCCGGGTTCGGCTTGAGCACCACCTGGAACTGGTAGTAGTGCTGCAGGCGGTTGGGGTTTTCGCCATACCGCCCGTCGGCAGGGCGACGGCTGGGCTGCACGTAGGCGGCGTTCCAGGTCTCCGGGCCGACGGCGCGCAGGAAGGTAGCGGTGTGGAAAGTGCCGGCGCCTACTTCCATATCGTAGGGCTGAAGCACCACACAACCTTGCTCGGCCCAGTAGTTCTGCAGGGCGAGGATCAGGTCTTGGAAGGTACGCACGGCTGGCGTAGGCTGGCTCACGAAATTCACCTGTATCTGGGGATGCGGATGTAAAGAGCGGGAGTATACCCGATTCGCCTCGCCCTCTACGTTATTGGAGCCTTATGCCACGCTGCTTTTGGTGTTCCGACGATCCGTTGTACCAGGCCTATCACGACCACGAGTGGGGAACGCCGCAGCACGACCCGGCGTTGCTCTTCGAGATGCTTTTGCTCGAAGGGTTCCAGGCGGGGTTGTCGTGGATCACGGTATTGAAGAAACGCGAACGCTATCGCCAGGTGCTGGATGGCTTCGATCCGGTGAAGCTGGCGCGCCTGAGCGATGAGCGCATCGAGGAGCTGATGCTGGACCCCGGCATCATCCGCAATCGTCTCAAGCTCAAGGCCGTGCGCCGCAACGCCCTGGCCTGGCTGGCTGTGGATAACCCGGCGCAGTGGCTGTGGTCGTTCGTCGGAGGCGCGCCGAAGATCAATCATTTCCAGGGCCGTGGCGACGTGCCGGCGGTCACCGACGAGGCCAAGGCCATGAGCAAGGCCCTGCAAAAGGCCGGTTTCACCTTTGTCGGGCCGACCATCTGCTACGCCTTCATGCAGGCCACCGGCATGGTCATGGACCACACCACCGACTGCGATCGCTACGCCGCGCTGGTGCGCTGACGGGGTACAATGCGCGCCTTGCTGAAATAAGGAATTCGCCTGTGGAAAAGTTCAAGGGCGCCCTGATGGTCGGGGTGCTGCGCCTGTTTGCCAAGCTGCCTTGGGGCGCTGTGCAGCGCGTCGGCGCCGGTATCGGCTGGCTGATGTGGAAAATCCCCAATGGCTCGCGCAATGTCGTGCGCATCAACCTGGCCAAGTGTTTCCCGGAGATGGACCCGGTCGAACGCGAGCAGCTGGTTGGCCGTGCGTTGAAGGACATCGGCAAGTCGTTTGTCGAGAGCGCCTGTGCCTGGATCTGGCCGCCGCAGCGCTCGCTGGAGCTAGTCAAGGAAGTGCACGGCCTTGAAGTGCTGGAGCAGGCCCTGGCCTCGGGCAAGGGCGTGGTGGGCATCACCAGCCACCTGGGCAACTGGGAAGTGCTCAACCACTTCTATTGCAACCAGTGCAAACCGATCATCTTCTACCGCCCGCCCAAGCTGAAGGCGGTGGATGACCTGCTGCGTGAACAGCGGGTGCAGATGGGCAACCGCGTGGCGCCTTCGACCAAGGAAGGCATCCTCAGCGTGATCAAGGAAGTGCGCCGGGGTGGCCAAGTGGGGATTCCGGCCGACCCGGAGCCGGCCGAGTCCGCGGGTGTGTTCGTGCCGTTCCTCGGCACCCAGGCGCTGACCAGCAAGTTCGTGCCGAACATGCTGGCTGGCGGCAAGGCGGTGGGGGTTTTCCTGCATGCCCTGCGGTTGCCGGATGGCTCGGGTTTCAAGGTGTTCCTGGAAGCGGCGCCGGAAGCGATGTACAGCACCGATGTGACTGAATCGGCGGCGGCCATGAGCAAGGTGGTCGAGCGTTATGTGCGCGAGTATCCGAGCCAGTACATGTGGAGCATGAAGCGCTTCAAGAAGCGTCCGGCGGGTGAGGCGCGCTGGTATTGAGATTGTTGGGGGCGCTTTGCGCCCCTTTCGCGACACAAGGCCGCTCCTACAGGCGATCGCAATCCTCTGTAGGAGCGGCCTTGTGTCGCGATGGGCTGCAAAGCAGCCCCGGCGATCTCAAGCCTTGTTTAGCTTCTTGAGAAAAACGGTCATTTCTTTCTCGGCCTGCTTGTCGCCATGGGCCTGCGCCGCGACGATCCCCTCTTCCCAGGCCTTGCGCGCGCCGTCCAGATCCCCGCTCAACTGATACGCCTTCCCCAGCAGCTTCCACGCAGCCGAGTACTTCGGATCCTTCTTCACACAAGCCGACAGGTGCACCGCCGCTTGCGCGCCATTGCCCTCGTCCAGCCAGGCCTTGCCCAGCCCGAATCTCAGCAGCGGGTTATCCACACCCTTGGCCAGCATCTTCTCCAGCGATTCGCGCATGTCCTTCCCTCCTAGAAGAAACTCAGGCCCACGTGGAACAGCTTCTCCACGTCCCGAATATGCTTTTTATCCACAACGAACAGGATCACATGGTCGCCCGACTCGATCACCGTGTCGTCGTGGGCGATCAGCACTTCCTCGTCGCGGATGATCGCGCCGATGGTGGTGCCCGGTGGCAACGAGATGTCCTCGATGGCCTTGCCCACCACCTTGCTCGATTTCGAATCGCCATGGGCCACCGCTTCGATGGCCTCGGCCGCGCCCCGGCGCAGCGAGTGCACGCTGACGATATCGCCGCGGCGCACGTGGGCCAGCAAAGTGCCGATGGTGGCCAGCTGCGGGCTGATGGCGATGTCGATCTCGCCGCCCTGCACCAGGTCGACGTAGGCCGGGTTGTTGATGATGGTCATCACCTTGCGCGAGCCCAGGCGCTTGGCCAGCAGCGACGACATGATGTTGGCTTCGTCGTCGTTGGTCAGGGCCAGGAAGATGTCGGCGTCGGCGATGTTCTCTTCGAGCATCAGGTCGCGATCAGAAGCGCTGCCCTGCAGCACCACGGTGCTCTCCAGGGTATCGGAGAGGTAGCGGCAGCGCGCCGGGTTCATCTCGATGATCTTTACCTGGTAGCGGCTCTCGATGGCCTCGGCCAGACGCTCGCCGATCTGTCCGCCGCCGGCGATGACCACGCGCTTGTTGGTTTCGTCGATGCGCCGCAGCTCGCCCATCACTGCGCGGATATCCTTTTTTGCGGCAATGAAGAACACCTCGTCGTCGGCCTCGATCACCGTGTCGCCCTGAGGCGTGATCGGCCGGTCGCGACGGAAGATCGCCGCCACGCGGGTATCGACGTTGGGCATGTGGGCACGGATCTGGCGCAGTTGCTGGCCCACCAGCGGGCCGCCGTAGTAGGCCTTGACCGCCACCAGCTGGGCCTTGCCTTCGGCGAAGTCGATCACCTGCAGCGAGCCGGGGTGTTCGATCAGGCGCTTGATGTAGTTGGTCACCACCTGTTCAGGGCTGATCAGCACGTCCACCGGGATATGGTCGTTGTCGAACAGCTCTTCGCGGGTCAGGTAGGCCGACTCGCGCACCCGGGCGATCTTGGTCGGGGTGTGGAACAGCGAATAGGCGACCTGGCAGGCGACCATGTTGGTCTCGTCGCTGTTGGTCACCGCCACCAGCATGTCGGCGTCGTCGGCGCCGGCCTGGCGCAGCACCGTCGGCAGCGAGCCGCGGCCCTGCACGGTGCGGATGTCCAGGCGGTCGCCCAGGTCGCGCAGACGGTCGCCATCGGTGTCGACCACGGTGATGTCGTTGGCTTCGCTGGCCAGATGCTCCGCCAGCGTGCCGCCGACCTGTCCTGCGCCGAGGATGATGATCTTCATCCGCTACTCCCTAGGTTCTTGTTCTTACCCGCGCGAGGCGGCGATCTTGATCAGCTTGGCATAGTAGAAACCGTCGTGGCCGCCTTCCTGGGCCAGCAACTGGCGGCCGTGGGGCTGGCGCAGGCCGGCCTCGGTGGCCAGGTCCAGTTCGCGGGCGCCGGGGGTGCGGGCGAGGAAGGCGTCGATCACTTCGGTGTTCTCAGTCGGCAGGCTCGAGCAGGTGGCGTAGAGCAGCATGCCGCCCACTTCCAGGGTCGGCCACAGGGCGTCGAGCAGCTCGCCTTGCAGCGTGGCCAGGGCCGGGATGTCCTCGGCCTGGCGGGTCAGCTTGATGTCGGGGTGGCGGCGGATCACGCCGGTGGCCGAGCAGGGCGCATCGAGCAGGATGCGCTGGAACGGTTTGCCGTCCCACCAGCTGGCGGTATCGCGGGCGTCGCAGGCGATCAGCTCGGCGTCGAGCTTGAGGCGGTCGAGGTTCTCGCGCACGCGGGCCAGCCGCTTGGCTTCCAGGTCGATGGCGACCATGTGGGCCAGGCCAGGTTCGGCTTCCAGCAGGTGGCAGGTCTTGCCGCCCGGGGCGCAGCAGGCGTCGAGCACGCGCTGGCCGGGGGCCAGTTCGAGTAGGTCGGCGGACAGCTGCGCGGCTTCGTCCTGCACGCTCACCCAGCCGTCGGCGAAGCCCGGCAGGCCGCGCACGTCGCAGGCCTCGGCCAGGACGATGCCGTCACGGCTGTACTGGCAGGCGCTGGCCTGGATGCCGGCCTCGGCCAACAGCGCCAGGTAGGCATCGCGGCTGTGATGGCGGCGGTTGATCCGCAGGATCATCGGCGGGTGGGCGTTGTTGGCGGCGCAGATGGCTTCCCATTGTTCCGGCCAGAAGGCTTTCAGCGACTTCTGCAGCCAGCGCGGGTGGGCGGTACGCACCACCGGGTCGCGTTCCATGCTGGCGAGCAGTTCCTCGCCTTCACGCTGGGCGCGGCGCAGAACGGCGTTGAGCAGCCCCTTGGCCCACGGCTTCTTGAGCTTGTCAGCGCACCCCACGGTTTCGCCGATGGCGGCGTGGGCCGGGATGCGCGTGTAGAACAGCTGGTACAGGCCGACCAGCAGCAGCGCCTGTACATCGGCGTCGGCGGCCTTGAATGGCTTCTGCAGCAGTTGTGCGGCCAGCAGGTCCAGGCGTGGCTGCCAGCGGGCGGTGCCGAAGGCCAGGTCTTGCGTGAGGCCGCGGTCGCGCTCCTCGACCTTGTCCAGCTGCGCCGGCAGCGAGCTGTTCAGCGAAGCCTTGCCGCTGAGCACGGCGGCAAGGGCACGGGCGGCGGCCAGGCGTGGGTTCATTGGCCGAGCACCTTGCCACCGGCGAACTTCTCGCGACGGCTGTTGAACAGGTCGCTGAAGGCCAGGGCCTTGCCGCCTGGCAGTTGCAGGCGGGTCAGGCTCAGTGCGCCGTCACCGCAGGCGACCACCAGGCCGTCCTTGCTGGCGGAGAGGATTTCGCCGGGGGCGCCCTTGCCTGTGGACAAGTTGGCGGCCAGCACCTTCACGCTTTCGCCGTCGAGGGTGCTGTGGCACACCGGCCAGGGGTTGAAGGCACGGATCAGGCGCTCCAGCTCGACGGCCGGGCGGCTCCAGTCGATGCGGGCTTCGTCCTTGTTCAGCTTGTGGGCATAAGTGGCCAGGGCATCGTCCTGCACTTCACCTTGCAGCGAACCGTCTGCCAAGCCGGCGATTGCCTGGACTACAGCAGGCGGGCCCATTTCGGCGAGGCGGTCATGCAGGGTGCCACCGGTGTCCTCGGCGCTGATCGGGGTGACCACCTTGAGCAGCATCGGGCCGGTATCCAGGCCGGCTTCCATGCGCATCACGGTCACACCGCTCTCGGCGTCGCCGGCTTCCACGGCGCGCTGGATCGGCGCCGCGCCACGCCAACGCGGCAGCAGCGAGGCGTGGCTGTTGATGCAGCCCAGGCGCGGAATATCCAGCACCACTTGCGGCAGGATCAGGCCGTAGGCGACCACCACCATCAGGTCCGGCTTGAGCGCGGCGAGCTCGGCTTGCGCCTCGGCGTTGCGCAGGGTCTGCGGCTGGTACACCGGGATGTCGTGGGCCACGGCCAGCGCCTTGACTGCGCTCGGCATGAGCTTCTGGCCACGGCCGGCCGGGCGATCGGGCTGGGTGTAGACGGCCACGATCTCGTACGGGCTGTCGAGCAGGGCCTTGAGGTGTTCGGCGGCAAACTCTGGAGTGCCTGCGAAGACGATGCGCATGGAGTTCTCGCTTCTTCAAAAAGAAAAAGGCTTGCCGGAGCAAGCCTTCTGGAAGGTGGGGATCAGGCTTGCTGGCGGTGCTGCTTTTCCAGCTTCTTCTTGATCCGATCGCGTTTGAGCTGGGACAGGTAATCGACGAACAGCTTGCCGTTGAGGTGATCGAACTCGTGCTGCACGCACACGGCCAGCAGGCCTTCGCATTCCAGTTCGTAGGGCTTGCCGTCGCGGTCCTGGGCCTTGACCCGCACGCGCAGCGGGCGATCGACGTTCTCGTAGAAGCCGGGCACCGACAGGCAGCCTTCCTGGTACTGGCCCATGTCGTGGGTCAGTTCCTCGACCGTGGGGTTGATGAAGACGCGCGGCTCGCTGCGGTCTTCGCTCAGGTCCATCACCACGACCTGCTTGTGCACGTTGACCTGGGTCGCGGCCAGGCCGATGCCGGGCGCCTCGTACATGGTCTCGAACATGTCGTCGATCAGCTGGCTCAAGGCGTCGTCGAACTCCGTCACCGGTTTGGCGATGGTGCGCAGGCGCGGATCGGGAAATTCGAGAATGTTCAAAATAGCCATGGCGGTCAGGCAGTCACTGTGCGGTCGGTTGAAAACTGAGCACACATAATAAAGGGAAATGGGGCGTTCGGCACCTGTGAAGCTTGGCTAGGGTCTCTATGGGCTTGATAGCTGCCATTTCATGGACAGCTTTTCAAAGTGTTACTCACAAAGTTATCCACAGGTTGTGCCACGTATCTGGCCCCCTGTCGATCAAGGATGATCCACCATGAACCCATCCCGTTCGTCGCCTTGTCCGCCTGCGGAACTGGAGGCGCGGCTGCGTCTTCATAGCCTTCCGGAGATTGGCTTGCGTCGTTTCCATACCCTCATCGAAGCGTTCGGCAGTGCCTCGTCGGCACTCAGCGCGCCGGCCAGTGCCTGGCAGGCGTTGGGACTGAAGGTTGCCAGTATAGACGCCCGGCGCAGCCCGCAAGTGCGCGATGGCGCATTGGCTGCAATGCGCTGGCTAGAGCGTCCGGGCCAGTATTTACTGATGTGGGACGGGCCTGGCTACCCGGCGTTGCTGGCCGAGATAGACGATCCGCCGCCGCTGTTGTTCGTCGCGGGCGACCCCGATTTACTCGAACAACCGCAACTGGCGATCGTGGGTAGCAGGCGTGCTTCACCCCCGGCGCTGGATACCGCAGGCGCGTTTTCCCGATGCCTTTCCCAGGCTGGTTTCACCATCACCAGCGGGCTGGCGCTGGGCGTCGACGGTGCCGCTCATCGGGCCGCTTTGAAAGCCGGCGGGCACACCATCGGGGTGCTCGGCACGGGGTTGCAAAAACTTTATCCACAGCGCCACCGTGACCTGGCACGGGCAATGCTCGACAGTGGCAGCGCGCTGGTTTCCGAGTACCCGCTGGATGCCGGCCCGCTGGCCGGCAACTTCCCGCGTCGCAACCGGATCATCAGCGGCTTGTCGCTGGGTGTGCTGGTGGTCGAGGCCAGCCTGGCCAGCGGTTCGTTGATCACCGCACGGCTTGCCGCCGAACAGGGGCGGGAGGTGTACGCGATTCCCGGGTCCATTCATCACCCCGGCGCCAAGGGCTGCCATCAGTTGATCCGCGACGGTGCCCTGCTGGTGGAAAGCGTGGAGCAGATCCTCGACAGCCTGCGTGGGTGGCAGAACCTGCCGCCTGCGATTGTGGATAAACCCGCTCATCCATTGATCGCCCTGCTCCACGCCGCACCCCAGACCACCGAGGGCCTGGCCAGCAGCAGCGGCCTGCCACTGGCCCAGGTACTGGCCAGCCTTACCGAGCTGGAGCTCGAAGGCCGGGTGAGCAATGAAGCCGGGCGTTGGTTTGCCCGTGCGGGCTAAGTACACTGCGCGCACGGCGTTAATGCGGAGAGACGGAAAATGGTGAGCAGTTGGCGTGTGCAACAAGCCGCGCGCGAGGTGAAGGCGGGTGCGGTGATCGCCTATCCGACGGAAGCGGTCTGGGGCCTGGGCTGCGACCCGTGGAACGAGGACGCGGTGTATCGCCTGCTGGCGCTCAAGTCGCGACCTGTGGATAAAGGGCTGATCCTGGTCGCCGACAACATTCGCCAGTTCGACTTTCTGTTCGAGGATTTCCCCCAGGACTGGATCGACCGCATGAGCGCCACCTGGCCTGGGCCTAACACCTGGCTGGTGCCGCACCAGGGTCTGCTGCCCGAGTGGGTGACCGGGCAGCATGACACCGTGGCCTTGCGAGTCAGCGATCATCCACAGGTGCGCGAGCTGTGCGCGCTGGTGGGGCCGCTGATTTCCACCTCTTGCAACCCGGCTGGGCGCCCGGCGGCCAAGAGCCGGTTGCGGGTGGAGCAGTATTTCCACAAGCAGCTGGACATGGTGCTGGGTGGGGCGTTGGGTGGGCGGAAGAACCCGAGCCTGATTCGCGACCTGGCGACCGGCGAGGTTGTGCGCCCGGGCTGATACCGCTGGCGCTTCGCCCTCGTTTCGCGACACAAGGCCGCTCTTACAGGTACAGCGCAGCTCTCAGGCTTGGCGCTGTAACCTGTGGGAGCGGCCTTGTGCCGCGAAAGGGCCGCAAAGCGGCCCCAGAATTCCCGCCGATTTTTCTGATTTGCACCCAGATGGCTGCCCATTCTGAATTCAGAGAAATATCCTACGCAGTCTGTCGACTGCCATTACCTTCTCAGTGGGAACGCCTGCCTTTAGGCTCCAAACCGTCGCCGAATAACTTGGCGATCGGGTGTGGTAACCCGGTAACAGGAAGGTATCAGAGTCGTCTATGGCGGCTGTGCGCGGGAGGCTTTCGAGCCTGCCGGGTCTGGTACCTCCCCGGTTTACCACCCCGTGTACAGCTGCCACCCATTCGTGTGGTAACGGACGAGGTGTCAGCCCTACTCTGGTAGAGGTTGCCATGAACAAGAAGATTGTCCCCGATCCACCACTTCCTAACACCACAACCCACCCCTTCGGCCGCTGCGACTTGCCCCGCGATAGGGGCTTCAAGGCAGAAGCACAGTCGAGCCAACGGTCCGCCGCGCCGACAACTCCGCCTGCGCCTTGGCCGCCTCGCTCAACGGATACCGTTGCTGGATATCCACAACCAGCTTGCCGCTGGCGATCATCGCGAACAGGTCATCGGCCATGGCCTGGGTGTTCTCGGCATTGTTGGCGTAGCTCGCCAGCGTCGGCCGGGTGACATACAGCGATCCCTTCTGCGACAGGATCCCCAAGTTGACCCCGGTTACCGCGCCGGAGGCATTGCCAAAGCTGACCATCAAACCGCGCGGCCGCAGGCAATCCAGCGAAGTCAGCCAGGTATCGGCCCCCACGCCGTCATACACCACCGCGCACTTCTGACCGTCTGTCAGCTCCAGCACACGCTTGGCCACGTCTTCATGGCTGTAGTCGATGGTCGCCCAGGCGCCGAGGGCCTTGGCCCGTTCGGCTTTCTCAGCAGAACTGACGGTACCGATCAGCTTCGCGCCCAGCGCCTTGGCCCACTGGCAAGCCAGCGACCCCACACCGCCAGCGGCGGCATGGAACAGCACGAAGTCCCCCGGCTGCACGGCATAGGTCTGCTTGAGCAAATACTGCGTGGTCAGCCCCTTGAGCATTACCGCCGCCGCCTGTTCGAAGCTGATCGCCTCCGGCAGCTTCACCAGGTTGGCCTCCGGCAGCGTCTGCACCTCGCTGTAGGCCCCAAGCGGCCCACCGGCATAGGCCACGCGGTCGCCGACCTTGATCCGGCTGACACCCTCGCCCACCGCCTCGACCACGCCGGCCGCTTCGGTGCCCAGCCCGGAAGGCAGCGCAGGCGGCGCATACAGCCCGTTGCGGAAATAGGTGTCGATGAAGTTCAAACCGATCGCATGGTTACGCACCCGCACCTGCTGCGGGCCGGGCGGTGCCGGGTCGAACTCCACCAGTTGCAGGACTTCCGGGCCGCCATGCTGGCTGAACTGGATACGCTTGGCCATCACATACTCCTGTCGTCGAGGGTCGCAAAGGCCTTCTATCGGACGCCTTTGCTTGACCGCCGTCAACTGCGACGCGGCGTCGGCCGGTGGTATGCTACGCGGCGAATTTTCCCGCTCCTTCCAGGTGACCCGATGACCAGCCGCACCGAGGCCGTAAAAGCCTACCTGCTCGACCTGCAAGACCGCATCTGCTCTGCCCTCGAAACCGAAGACGGCGGCGCCCGCTTCGTCGAGGATGCCTGGGTGCGCGATGCCGGCGGCGGTGGTCGCACGCGGGTGATCGGCGAGGGCAAGGTGATCGAGAAAGGCGGGGTGAACTTCTCCCACGTGTTCGGCGCCGGCCTGCCGCCGTCGGCCAGTGCCCACCGCCCGGAGCTGGCGGGCCGTGGCTTCGAGGCCCTGGGCGTGTCGCTGGTGATCCACCCGCACAACCCGCATGTGCCGACCTCCCACGCCAATGTGCGCTTCTTCATCGCCGAAAAAGAGGGTGAAGAGGCGGTATGGTGGTTCGGTGGCGGCTTCGACCTGACCCCGTACTACGGCAACGAAGAAGACTGCGTGCACTGGCACCGCGTCGCCGAGCAGGCCTGCGCGCCGTTCGGCGCCGACGTCTACCCGCGCTACAAGGCCTGGTGCGACCGCTACTTCCACCTCAAGCACCGCGGCGAGCCGCGCGGCATCGGCGGCCTGTTCTTCGACGATCTGAACGAGTGGGACTTCGACACCTGCTTCGCCTTCATGCGCGCCATCGGCGACGCCTACGTCGATGCCTACCTGCCGATCATCCAGCGCCGCAAGGACACGCCGTACACCGCCAAGCAGCGCGAATTCCAGGAATACCGCCGTGGCCGCTACGTCGAATTCAACCTGGTCTACGACCGTGGCACGCTGTTCGGCTTGCAGTCGGGCGGTCGCACCGAGTCGATCCTGATGTCGCTGCCGCCGCAGGTGCGCTGGGGTTACGATTGGAAAGCGGAGCCTGGCAGCGAGGAAGCGCGCCTGACCGACTATTTCCTGCAGGACCGCGACTGGCTCGCCCAGTAAGCCTGTGGATAACCGAGGAGCTCCCATGGACCAGTACGTCGTATTCGGCAACCCAATCGGCCATAGCAAGTCGCCGCTGATCCACCGCCTGTTCGCTGACCAGACCGGCCAGGACCTGGAGTACGCCACCCTGCTGGCGCCGTTGGACGAGTTCAGCGACTGCGCCACAGGCTTCTTCAAGCAAGGCAGCGGCGCCAACGTCACCGTGCCATTCAAGGAAGAGGCCTATCGCCTGTGCGACAGCCTCACCCCGCGTGCGCAACGTGCTGGCGCGGTGAACACCCTGACCAAGCTGGCCGACGGTACCTTGCAAGGCGACAACACCGACGGCGCCGGGCTGGTGCGTGACCTGACGGTGAACGCCGGGGTGACCTTGGCTGGCAAGCGCATCCTTATCCTTGGCGCCGGCGGTGCTGTTCGGGGTGTGCTGGAGCCGATCCTGGCGCACAAGCCACAGTCGCTGGTGATCGCCAACCGTACCGTCGAGAAAGCCGAGCAGCTGGCGCGGGAGTTCGATGAGCTGGGGCCGGTGGTGGCCAGTGGTTTCAGCTGGTTGCAGGAGCCGGTAGACGTGATCATCAACGCTACTTCTGCGAGCTTGTCTGGCGAACTGCCGCCGATTGCCGACAGCCTGGTCGAGGCGGGGCGCACCGTCTGCTACGACATGATGTATGGCAAGGAGCCGACACCTTTCTGCCAGTGGGCCAGCAAGCTGGGTGCGGCCAAGGTGCTGGATGGGCTGGGGATGCTGGCCGAGCAGGCGGCCGAGGCGTTCTTTATCTGGCGGGGGGTGCGTCCTGACACGGTGCCTGTGCTGGATGAGTTGCGTCGGCAACTGGCGCGCAGTTGACTTCGGGGCGCTGTTGGATGAATTGGCGTTCCAGGTCGATTTGCTGCTGGTAGTGAGCGAGTTTGGCTGTGGATTGCGTTTCGCCAGTGTAGGGATCGCGAGCGGTCATGTCGCTTTCCAGCCGGGCAATCCGTACTTGAGCATCGGCAACGCTCCAGCAGTTATCCACAGCGCCGCTGCCTTGAGCAGCTAGTAATGGCACGAGTGCCAGGGCGAGATGAACGCAACTACTCATGGCGTGCTCCGCAGTGAATGAGCGTTGTTTACTCTTTCATCGCCTGCACGCTGTTCGCAACTGACAGAAATGCCAGTTGACCATCAGCCCTCGAAGCGAATCGGGCAACTCGCCATGCCTTCCAGCTTCTGCAGTTCCTCGATCACCTGCGGCCTTGCCCGCTGCAACGTCAGGCTTCCGCCATTACGCATCAACCGCCGCGCCTCGCGGTGCAACATATCCACACCCGAATAATCGATGAAGTTCACCTGTCGCGCATCGATCACCACATGCGGCCCCTGGCAGCGCTGCAAGCGCAGCTGCAGGTAATGCGCTGCGCCGAAGAAGATCGACCCGCCCACCCGCAACACGTCCGCCTCCCCTTCCCGGCTCTGCTGCACTCGCGGCCTCGAGGTGCGCTTGAGGTAGAAGAACAGCGATGCCAGCACCCCGGCGTAGATCGCCGTCTGCAGCTCGAGCAGCAGGGTCGCGGCGGCGGTCAGCGCCATGACCAGGAACTCCGAACGGCTGACCCGGAACAGCGCGCGGATGCCGCGATGGTCTACCAGCCCCCAGCAAATCAACAGGATGCTGCCCGCCATCGCCGGGATCGACAGATGGGCGATCAGCCCGGCCCCCGCCACCGCGAACAGCGCCACCCACAGCGCCGAGAACACCCCGGCCAACGGCGAGCGGGCCCCTGCGTCGTAGCTGAGCCCGGAGCGGGTAAAGGAGCCGGAGGACAGGTAGCCGGAGAACAATGCCCCGATTATGTTCGACAAGCCCTGGGCGCGAATCTCCTGGTTGGCGTCGATCAGTTGCTCGGAACGTGCGGACAGGGAACGGGCGATGGACAGGCTGGTGACCAGCCCAAGCATGCCGACAGCCACGGCACTGGGCAGCAGGCGCAGGATCAGTTCCACATCGAGTAACGGCAGTGGGCTGAGCGGTGGCAACTGGCCGACGAAGGCGGGCACACGCGGCACATGGCCGAACACGCCGGGCAACAGCCAGGCCGTCAGGCTGACCAGCAGCAGACTTATCAACAGGCTCGGCCAGCGTGGCCGCCACAGTTTCAACAGCACGCCAATCGCCAGGGTGCTCAGCCCCAGAACCAGCGATGGCATGTCCACCTCGCCAACATGGTCAGCCAGTTCCTGCACGGTCTTCAGAGCCGTGGCCTGGCTTGGCAAGTCCAGGCCCAGCAGGTTGGGCAATTGCCCTAGGGCGATGACGATGGCGGCACCGAGGGTGAAGCCCAGCACCACCGAATGGGAGACGAAGTTGACCAGCGCGCCGAAGCGCAGCAGCCCCAGCATGAGCTGGAAGACGCCGCCGAGGAAGGTCAGCAGCAGCACCAGGGTCACGTAGTCGTCGCTGCCGGCCACGGCCAGCGGGCTGATGCTGGCATACAGGACGATGGAGATGGCGGCGGTGGGGCCGCAGATCAGGTGCCAGGACGAGCCCCACAGGCAGGCCACCAGCACCGGCACGATGGCGGCGTACAGGCCGTACTCGGCGGGCAGACCGGCGATCAGGGCGTAGGCGATCGATTGCGGCAGGGCAAGGATGGCGCCGCTCAGGCCTACCAGCAGGTCCTGGCGCAGGCTGCGGCTCGATTGGCGGGGGAGCCAGGTGAGGAAGGGCAGCAGGTGGTGGAGACGAGGCATGCGTCATTCCTGTTCAGTATCGCTGGCGAGGGCTTTGCCCTCGTTTCGCGACGCAAGGCCGCCCCACAGAAGAGCGCGAATCCCTGTGGGAGCGGCCTTGCGTCGCGAAAGGGCCGCAAAGCGGCCCCGGCAGCCTAACAGACAAAAATCAGAGTTTGGCTTTAACCGCTTCTGCTGCGTCCCCACCAGCCTTGGTAGTCACTCCAGCCAACCAACCATCCAGCAACTCTGGGCGCTTCTTCACCCAAGCCCTGGCCGCCTCATCAAAGCTCACCTTCTTGTCCACAACCTCGGCCATGATGCTGTTCTCCATGTCCAGCGTGAACGTCAGGTTGCTCAACAGCTTCGCCGCATTCGGGCAAGCCTGTGGATATCCCTTGCGAGTCAGCGTGTACACATCACCTTTGCTCCCAAACCATTTTTCGCCACCCGTGAGGTAATGCATCTTCAACTTCACGTTCATTGGATGCGGTGTCCAGCCGAGGAAGGTGATGAACTGCTGCTTCTTCACCGCCCGATCCACCTGGGCCAGCATCGCCTGTTCGCTGGATTCGACCAGCTTCCAGTGCCCAAGCGCGAAGTCGTTCTTGTCGATGATCGCCTTCAGCGACAGGTTGGCCGGTGCGCCGGAGCCGATGCCGTAGAGCTTCTTGTCGAACCTGTCGGCGTACTTGTGCAGGTCGGCAAAGTCCTTAACGCCGGCCTCCCAGACATAATCGGGCACCGCCAGGGTAAATTCGGTGCCCTCCAGGTTGCGCGCCAGCTGCTGCACGTCGCCATTGGCGATGAACTTGTCATGAAAACCCTGCTGCGCCGGCATCCAGTTGCCGAGGAAGGCATCCACCCGGCCATCTTTCAGGCCGCCGTAGATGATCGGCACGGCCAGGCTGTCGATCTTCACCTGGTAACCCAGGCTTTCCAGGAGCAGGCGGGCGACGGCGTTGGTGCTGGCGATATCGCTCCAGCCGGGGTCGGCCAGTTTCACGGTGCTGCATTGCGCGTCGCCGTCGGCGGCGTGGGCCGTGCCCAGGCTCAGGGCCAGGGCAAGTACGGCGGTGGAGAACTTCTGCATGGCGGCCTCTCTTCTCAATCCAGGGGTGCGGGCTGTGGATAACGTGCCTTGCGCTCGAGGTCGTCGAGATCGATGTGGTTGCGCATGTACTGTTGGCTGGCGTCGACCAGCGGTTGGTGGTCCCAGCTTTTCAGCGTGCCGATGGCCAGCGCCTCGGCTACCAGGCGGCGGCGGCGTTGGCTGGCCAGCACCTGCTGGCGCAGGCTGGGGATATCCCAGCGCAGCATGGCTTCATCGACAAATGCCTGCAGCAGCGCCTGGTGGTCGGGGCTGCCGGTGAGGTTCTCCCGCTCGTGCGGGTCGCGGCTCAGGTCGTAGAGTAAACAGGGGTCGTCCTCGCTGTACACGAACTTGTAGGCGCCGCGGCGGATCATCATCAGCGGGCCGACGGTACCTTCGGCCATGTATTCGCCGATCACCTCGTCATGCCCGCCCTGCCCTTGCAGGTGGCCGAGCAGCGAGCGGCCGTCCAGGTGCAGATCTTTATCCACAGCACCGCCAGCCAGCTCGACCAACGTCGGCAGCAGGTCGCAGGTGGAAACGCTGGCGCTGATGCGCGCAGGTTTGAAGTGCTTGGGCGCGTGGATCAGCAGCGGTACCCGCGCCGACATCTCGAACCAGTGCATCTTGTACCAAAGCCCCCGCTCGCCAAGCATGTCGCCGTGGTCGCCGGAGAAGATGATCAGGGTGTCGTCGGCCAGGCCGCAGTCTTCCAGCGTCTGCAGAAGCAGGCCGATATTGTCGTCGATATAGCTGCAGGCGCCGAAGTAGGCGCGGCGGGCATCGCGGATCTTGTCCACGGGCAGCGGCTTGTCCCACAGGTCATAGACCTTGAGCAGGCGCTGCGAGTGCGGGTCTTGCTGGCTCTGGGCGATCACGTCGCGGGGTAGCGGGATATCCACAGCCTCGTAGAGATCCCAGTATTGTTTGGGGATGGTGTACGGATCGTGCGGGTGGGTCATCGACACGGTCAGGCAGAACGGCCGGCCATCGTCTTCGCGCACGTGGTCATAGAGGTACTGGCGTGCCTTGAACACCACCTCCTCGTCGAAATCCAGCTGGTTGGTGCGCACGCACGGCCCGGCCTGAAGCACCGAGGACATGTTGTGGTACCAGCTCGGGCGCTCGTCAGGCGCGTCCCAGTTCACCGCCCAGCCATAGTCGGCCGGGTAGATGTCGCTGGTCAGGCGCTCTTCGTAGCCGTGCAACTGGTCCGGGCCGCAGAAATGCATCTTGCCCGACAGCGCGGTGCGGTAGCCGATGCGGCGCAGGTAGTGGGCGTAGGTCGGAATGTCGGCGGGAAAGTCGGCGGCGTTGTCGTAGGCGCCGATGTGGCTGGGCAACTGGCCGCTGACCAGGGTGAAGCGCGAGGGCGCGCACAGCGGGCTGTTGCAGTAGGCGGAGTCGAACACCACGGCCTGCTCGGCGAGGCGCGCCAGGTTGGGCATCTTGATCGGCGACGGGCTGTAGATCGGCAACAGCGGCGCGGCCATCTGGTCGGCCATGATGAACAGGATATTGGGTTGCTTCATGGTGCCCTTCCATCGTCGAGAGTTATGGTGAACGCTTGCAATACAGCATGGAGCTGTGGATAAGGTGGGTAAAGCCCACGTCGGGCAATGACTGGGATTAGCCATGCTTATGTTTGAACACCTTGCCGACCTGTCTCTGGACGCATTGCGCGTGTTCGAGTCCGCCGCGCGCTTGCGTAGCTTCACGGCTGCGGCCGTGGAGCTGGGCACCACCCAGCCGGCGGTCAGCCAGCAGATGAAGCGCCTGGAGGCGCAGTTGGGCACGCGGTTGTTCGACCGGATCTACCGGGGCATCGAGTTGACCGAGGCGGGGTTGCTATTGTTCGAACAGGTGCACCAGGGCTTGCAGGCGATGGACGATGGCGTCGCCCAAGCCAGTGGGCGCGGCCAGCGCGAGGTGCTGCAGGTGGCTACGGACTTCGCCTTTGCGGCGTTCTGGCTGATGCCGCGCTTGCAGCGTTTCCACGACGCTTATCCACAGGTGGACGTGAGCCTGGTGACCGGCGAGCGCAGCCAGGGGATGTTGCGCCCGGACATCGATGTGGCGGTGCTGTTTGGTGATGGGCGTTTCCATCAGGGCGAGAGTCGCTGGTTGTTCGATGAGGAGGTCTTCCCGGTCTGCAGCCCACGGCTGACTCATGGCAAACCCTTGTCAGCCGAGGCTTTGCAACGATTGCCGTTGTTGCACCTGAAGGGCGAGCAGGCCAGTCGCTGGTTCGATTGGGCCGGTGTCTTCCGTGGTCTTGGTGTGGACAGCCCTCCTCCGTCCGGTCAACTGCGGTTCGACAACTACACCCTGCTGATTCAGGCGGCGATTGCTGGCCAAGGCGTGGCGATCGGCTGGGCGCATCTGGTGGACGGGCTGGTCGGGCAGGGGCTGCTGTGCCGGCCGCTGGAAGGCAGCTTGCGCTCGAAGCGGGGGTATTACGTGGTGCTGCCGCCACGCAAGCGGCGTGGGGCGTTGATCGAGCGGTTTGTGGATTGGCTGGAGCAGGAGCGCCTGTAATGAGATGGCGTAGACTTCAAGATGTTCGCATTACTGCAATCAGGAGCCATCGTGCAAAGGATCAAGGGCTATCACGCCCACGTGTACTACGACGCATCGACCATGGAGCAGGCCCGTGAACTATGCGAGGAAGCAACGCGGCTGTTTCCCGTGACCATGGGACGCATGCACCAGAAACCGGTCGGGCCGCACCCTGACTGGAGCTGTCAGCTGGCCTTCGGGCCGGAGGTGGTGGGTGTGGTGTTGCCGTGGCTGGCGCTGTATCGCAAGGGGCTGGTGGTGTTCCTGCACCCGGAAACCGGGGATGAGCTGGCGGATCACCGCGATCATGCGATCTGGATGGGGGCGATCAGGCCGTTGGATCTGTCGATATTTGGTGCTTGATGCAACGTGGGAGCGGGCTTGTCCCGCGACAGCGGCGGTGAGTCCACCATCGTTATCGCGGGGCAAGCCCGCTCCCACAAATACACCTGCTGCGCGGATCAGTTGCGGGCGGCGCGCACGCCTTCGGCCAGCGCCGAGCACAGGCTCAGCACATCGTTCACTGCCTGACCGGCATCCTTGGCCTGGGCGATCTTGTCGACCAGCGCCGAACCGACCACCACGCCATCGGCCAGGCGGGCAATGGCAGCAGCCTGCTCCGGCGTGCGGATGCCGAAACCGACGCTGATCGGCAGATCGGTATGCCGACGCAGGCGGGCAATGGCCTCGGTCACATGCTCGGTGGTTGCCGAACCCGCACCGGTCACACCTGCCACCGACACGTAGTAGACGAACCCGGAGCTGCGCTCCAGCACGCGCGGCAGGCGCGCATCGTCGGTGGTCGGGGTGGTCAGGCGGATGAAGTCGATGCCTGCGGCCTGGGCCGGGGTGGCCAGTTCGGCGTCGTGTTCCGGTGGCAGGTCGACGATGATCAGGCCATCGACGCCCGCTTCTTTTGCCTCGGCGACGAACTGCTCCACGCCGAAGCGGTGGATCGGGTTGTAGTAACCCATCAGCACGATGGGCGTGGTCTGGTTATCCACACGGAATTCGCGAACCATCTGCAGGGTCTTCGCCAGGGTCTGGCCGGCTTCCAGGGCGCGCAGGGTGGCGAGCTGGATGGCCACGCCGTCGGCCATCGGGTCGGTGAACGGCATGCCCAGTTCGATCACATCGGCGCCAGCGGCCGGCAGGCCCTTGAGGATCTCCAGCGAGGCGTCGTAGCCCGGGTCGCCAGCGGTGACGAAGGTGACCAGGGCGGAACGGCCTTCGGCCTTCAGTTCGGCGAAGCGTTGTTCGAGACGGCTCATGCCTGTTTCTCCTGGGCGGCCATGTGGTTCATCACAGTTTGCATGTCCTTGTCGCCGCGACCGGACAGGCAGATCACCATCAGGTGGTCCTTGGGCAGCTTCGGCGCGCGCTTGATCGCCTCGGCCAGGGCGTGGGAGCTTTCCAGCGCCGGGATGATGCCCTCCAGGCGGCAGGTGGCGTGGAAGGCGTCGAGGGCCTCGTCGTCGGTGATGCTGACGTACTCCACGCGTTTCACTTCGTGCAGGTAGGCGTGCTCCGGGCCGATGCCGGGGTAGTCCAGGCCTGCGGAGATCGAGTGGGCGTCGGTGATCTGGCCGTCGTCGTCCTGCAGCAGGTAGGTGCGGTTGCCGTGCAGCACACCCGGCACGCCGCCGTTGAGGCTGGCCGCGTGCTTGTCGGTGTGCACGCCGTGGCCGCCGGCTTCGACGCCGATGATCTGCACGCTGGCGTCATCGAGGAAGTCGTGGAACAGGCCCATGGCGTTGGAGCCGCCGCCGACGCAGGCGATCAGGCTGTCGGGCAGGCGCCCTTCCTTCTCCTGCAGCTGGGCGCGGGTTTCCTTGCCGATGATCGACTGGAAGTCGCGGACCATCGCCGGGTACGGGTGCGGGCCTGCCACGGTGCCGATCAGGTAGAAGGTGTCCTCGACGTTGGTGACCCAGTCGCGCAGGGCCTCGTTCATGGCGTCCTTCAGGGTGCCGGTGCCGGCGGTCACCGGGACGATCTCGGCACCCAGCAGCTTCATGCGGAACACGTTGGCCTGCTGGCGCTCGATGTCGGTGGCGCCCATGTAGATCACGCAGGGCAGGCCGAAGCGCGCGGCGACGGTGGCGGTGGCCACGCCGTGCATGCCGGCGCCGGTCTCTGCGATCAGGCGCTTCTTGCCCATGCGCTTGGCCAGCAGCACCTGGCCGATGCAGTTGTTCACCTTGTGCGCGCCGGTGTGGTTGAGCTCTTCACGCTTGAAGAAGATCTTCGCGCCGCCGCAGTGCTCGGTCAGGCGCTCGGCGAAGTACAGCGGGTTGGGGCGGCCGATGTAGTCGCGCTGGAAGTAGGCCAGTTCTTCGAGGAACGTGGGGTCGGCCTTGGCCGCTTCGTATTCGCGGGCCAGGTCCAGCACCAGGGGCATCAGGGTTTCGGCCACGTAGCGGCCGCCGAACGAGCCGAACAGGCCGTTGGCATCGGGGCCGGCGCGGTATTGGGTCTGGGTCATGGGGCGCTCCAGGGCGTAATGGATGAGTGATGGGCTTTACTCTAACCACGACGTGGCCGGCTGAAAACCGATAAGATTGCGCAAACCTGTCAGGAAAACTCACAACTCAAATGGCCCATGACCTTCCCCCCCTCAACGCCCTGCGGGCTTTCGAGGCGACCGCCCGGCTGAACAGTGTCAGCCAGGCTGCCGAGGCGCTGCATGTGACCCATGGTGCCGTCAGCCGGCAGATCAAGGTGCTCGAGGAGCATCTGGGCGTGGCCCTGTTCGGCAAGGATGGGCGTGGCGTCAAACTCACAGATGCCGGGGTGCGCCTGCGTGATGCCAGCTTCGAGGCGTTCGACCGGCTGCGCGGTGTCTGCGCCGAGCTTTCCCGCGATGCCGACGAAGCACCCTTCGTGCTCGGCTGTTCTGGCAGCCTGCTGGCGCGCTGGTTCATTCCGCGGCTGGGGCGCCTGAAGGCCGACCTGCCGGAGTTGCGCCTGCACCTGTCCGCGGGTGAAGGCGATCTCGATCCGCGGCGCCCGGGGCTGGATGCGTTGCTGGTCTATGCCGAGCCGCCATGGCCGGCGGACATGCAGGTGCATGTGCTCGCCGAAGAGTGGATCGGTCCGGTGATGAGTCCGCGCTTCGAAGGCTTCGATCGTTTGAAAGCCGCGCCAGCCGTGGCGTTGCAACGCGAGGCCGTGCTCCACACGACTTCGCGGCCACAGGCCTGGCCGACCTGGGCGCAGCAGCATGGCATCGAGCCTGGCACTTTGAGTTACGGCCAGGCATTCGAGCATTTGTACTACCTGCTGGAAGCGGCGGTGGCCGGCCTTGGCGTGGCCATCGCGCCACAGCCGCTGGTGGCGGACGACCTGAAGGCCGGGCGGCTGGCTGCGCCTTGGGGATTCTCCCCGACCCACGCTGCGTTGGCCCTGTGGGTGCCCCGGCGCGCCGCGGACGGGCGCGCCGAGCAGCTGGCGCAATGGCTGCGCCGGGAGCTGCAGCAGGTCGGCTAGTTATTACGCCGGCACATCAGGTAGGCGGCCAGCAGGCCGAGGGCGCCAACTGCCACACCCGCAGTGGTCCAGGGATGTTCCTGGGCATAGTCTCGGGTGGCAACACCGGTCTGGCGGGTGCGGGTCTTCACTTCCTCGTAGGCATCGCTGAGCAGGCTGCGCGAATGCTTGAGGGCGTTCTCGGCATTGCCGCGCAGCGCCTTCATGGTCTTGTGGGACTCCTCCGAGGCATCGTGCTTGAGGTGCTCCAGTGTCTTGAGCAGGCTTTCGATCTCGGCTTCCATGCTTTCCAGGGAGGTTTGGCGCAGGGAATTGCGTGGCATGTTGACTCTCCTTCGCGGTATGGGCTGTTAGGAATGCGACTGCGCGGCGCTGAGAAAGTGCAGTCGAACTTTCTCCTGCGCCGATCGCTCGCAGGTAAACCGGGCCTGCGCTGCTAGGCTCAACGGACTAACCAACCCAGGAGAGCACTCATGTCGGATCATCACACCTACAAGAAGATCGAGCTGGTCGGATCCTCCCCCACCAGCATCGAAGAAGCGATCAACAATGCCCTGGCCGAGGCCGGCAAGAGCATCAAGCACCTGGAATGGTTCGAGGTGGTCGATACCCGCGGGCATATCCGCGACAACAAGGCCGCGCACTTCCAGGTGACGCTGAAGGTGGGCTTCCGCATCGCCAACAGCTGAAACGAAGCTGGGCTAGGCTTGCCCGGCCTGATCGGGTAATAAGGTTGCAGGGCGCGAGCTTCGCGCCCTTTTCGTCTTGGATCTGTACAAGGAAAGCGATCGATGAAGAAGTTGATTCTGGCCGTGGGGCTGATGGCGTTGGCCGGTGGTGCGCTGGCGGCGGGCAAGCCGTGCGAGGAGCTCAAGGCGGAGATTGCGGCGAAGCTGGATGCCAAGGGGGTGAAGGGTTACAAGCTTACGATCGCCCCCAAGGGTGATCCTGCCGACAAGGTGGTGGGTACCTGCGAGGCTGGGACCAAGGTAATTGCCTATAGCCGTGACTGATTGTGGCTCCATCGCGGGGCAAGCTCGCTCCCACAGAGCGTACCCTGGAGCGGGCTTGCCCCGCGATGACCTTTAACCGGTCTTCAAGGCCTGAGCCATCAGCTCATAGGACCTGATCCGGTCGGCATGCTCGTACAGGTCGCTGGTGAAGATCAGCTCATCCGCCCCGGTCTGTTCCAGCAGCACCTCCACCTTCGCCCGCACCTTCTGTGGGCTGCCGATCATCGCCAGGCCCAGGAAACTGCTCACTGCATCGCGCTCATGGGGCAGCCACAGTCCATTCATGCTTTCGACCGGCGGGCGCTGCATCAGGCTCTGGCCACGGATCAGCGCGAGGATACGCTGGTACACCGACGTCGCCAGGTACTCGGCCTTCTCGTCGGTCTCGGCAACCACCATCGGGATGCCGAGCATCACGTAAGGCTTGTCCAGCGTGGTGGACGGCTTGAAATGGTCGCGGTAGATGCGGATCGCCTCGTGCATGTAGCGCGGCGCGAAGTGCGAGGCAAAGGCATAGGGCATGCCGCGCATGCCTGCCAGCTGGGCGCTGAACAGGCTGGAGCCGAGCAACCACATTGGCACCTCGGTGTCGTGGCCAGGCACGGCGATCACTTTCTGATCATCTGTACGCGGGCCAAGGTAACGCGACAGTTCCTCGACATCGTCGGGGAAGTCGTCGGCACTGCCGGAGCGTTCACGGCGCAGGGCGCGGGCGGTCATCTGGTCGGAGCCCGGGGCGCGGCCCAGGCCCAGGTCGATACGCCCCGGGTACAGGCTGGCCAGGGTGCCGAACTGCTCGGCGATCACCAGCGGTGCATGGTTGGGCAGCATCACCCCGCCGGAGCCGACGCGGATGCTCGAGGTGCCGCCGGCCAGGTAGCCGATCAGCACGGCGGTGGCCGAACTGGCGATGCCGTCCATGTTGTGGTGTTCGGCGACCCAGAAGCGGTTGTAGCCGAAGCGCTCGACGTGCCGGGCCAGGTCCAGCGAGTTGCGCAGTGATTGCGCGGGGCTCCCATCGGCGCGCACGGGCACCAGGTCGAGGGTGGATATCTTCAGGTCTCGCAGGTGCGTCATTGGAGCCTCCGCTTCAGGTGATTGGCCATGGCCTTCTGGACTCTGTATGGGCATATTCGCCGGATTCAATGCCTTCCTGCGGATTGATCTGAACTTGGCGTGGGCTTGGTCCTCAGAACCATAGACACCCCAACCCTGTGACAGGAGGCAGCATGAAGAAGACAGCATCGGCGGTCTGGCAAGGTGGCCTGAAGGATGGCAAGGGCCAGATCTCCACTGAAAGCGGCGCGCTCAAGCAAGCGCCCTACGGCTTCAACACCCGTTTCGAAGGCACGCCTGGGACTAACCCGGAGGAACTGATCGGCGCTGCCCATGCCGGCTGCTTCTCCATGGCGTTGTCGATGATGTTGGGCGAGGCGGGATTCACGCCTGAACGGATCGACACTCACGCCGAGGTAAGCCTGGACAAGCAGGCTGATGGCTTTGCCATCACCGCCGTTCACCTGACCCTCAAGGCCACCGTGCCTGGGGCCAGCGAGGCGCAGTTCCAGGAGATCGCCAACAAGGCCAAGGCTGGGTGTCCGGTGTCCAAGGTGCTCAACGCGACGATCAGCTTGGACGCCACCCTGCTGTCCTAGGCGGCGCAACGGCGGCGGTTTCCTGTAGTCTAAACAGCGTTGGCAGCTCGTCTGCCCTGCCCCAGGAGCCGTTCCATGATCCGCGTTGCATTTGGTGTGCTGGCTTCCCTGCTGGCCACCGCCGCACTGGCCGCGCCCAAGCCGTGCGAGGAACTGAAGGCCGAGATCGAAGCGAAGATCCAGGCGAACAAGGTTTCCTCCTACACGCTTGAGATCGTGCCCAATGCCGAGGTCAGTGATCCCAACATGATCGTTGGCAGCTGCGAGGGCGGCACGAAGAAGATCATCTACCAGAAGAACGATCGGTAAGGCTCGACGGTCGGGGCTGCACGGCAGCCCCGTCATCGATCAAGGAATACAGGTGACGTTGCTTGGCTCGTTCACGACCACCTTTCGGTTGGCGTCGTACAACAGCACCTGCGGCTGCATCGCCGGGGCCCGCGCCTCCAGGCGATAACGCTGGCCGGCCTTGAAATCGTTGTAGCGCACGGTGAGATAGCAGGTTCGCTCGGTGGGGTCAGTGCTGAAACCGCCGGAATAGATCTCGTAGTCGAAGCGCACCACCAGCTCATGCTTGCCAGGTGTCACCTGGAAGTAGCGGCCGTCATCCAGGCGCTGGCCGTCCAGACGGTCGGCCATGATGGTTCTGCCGGGGGTGATGGTGTAGAGATCGACCCAGGCCTTGCCTGGGTCAACGGGCGGCAAGGGGCTGGCGCACGCCCCCAGGGCACTGAGGGCCATCAGCATCATGGGCTGGCGCATGGTGAAACTCCCGCTCGCGGTTCACAGGTTACAAGCATAGCGCCGTTCGCGGGGTTCAGGTGCGCTGGCAGCCTGCCGGCTCGCCTTGGCCGATCAGTTTCTGCTGCTGGTCGTAAAGCTTGATCCAGGGGCGGAAACCGATACTGCCGGCCTGCATCTGATAGCGCTGCCCGGCCGTGAAGTCCTTGTAGGTGAGATTGAGCTGACAGTCGCGCCACAGCGGCTCGTCCACCGGGCCGATGTTGCTGGGCGTCACGGCGAACTGGTAGCGCACGGTCAGCTCGTGATTGCCGGGCTGCACCTCGAAATAGCGGGTGTCGGCCCAGGCGCGCTCATCAACCTGCAAGGCATGCAGCGAGTCGTTGTCACTCGGGGCCAGGTCGATCCAAGCCTGGTTCGGGTCGGCGCTGGGCAGGAATGAGGCACAACCGGACAGCAGCACGAGCGTGCCGGCGGCAAACAGCAGAGTACGCATGGCGAAGCTTCCCCTTTGCGAGATAGTCTTGGTCGCATTCGGCCGACGAGCGAGATAGACAGCCTCGATGTTTGGACTTTTTCTTTTCATGCGCTGCAGCCGTCGGGTTCTCGACCGCGTTTTCACCGGGTTGGTTCCCGTGGCGCTGGGCGTTCTGCTGAGCGGTTGCTCCAGCGTGAGCTACTACGGCCAACTGGCGGAGGGCCAGTGGCAGCTGTTGCGGGCACGCCAGCCGCTGGACCGGGTTATCGAGAGTCCTGCCACCAGCCCGGTGTTGCGCCAGCGCCTGTTGTTTGCCGAAAAGGCCCGGGCCTTCGCCAGCGCGCAGTTGAAGTTGCCGGACAACGGCAGTTACCGGGTCTACGCCGATTTGGGGCGACCGTATGTGGTATGGAATGTGTTCGCGACCCCTGAGCTGTCGTTGCAGCCGGTGACCCATTGCTTCCCCATCGCCGGCTGCGTGGCCTATCGAGGATATTACCGGCAGGGCGCGGCCCGCGGCGCGGCGGCGTTGATGCGCCAGGAGGGCCTGGATGTCTATGTGGGAGGTGTGGAGGCTTATTCCACCCTGGGCTGGTTCGACGATCCGATCCTGTCGACCATGGCCGGCTGGGGCGATGAGCGCCTGGCCACGGTGATCTTTCATGAGCTGGCGCACCAGCGCGTCTACGTGCAGGACGATACCGAGTTCAACGAGTCGTTCGCCTCCTTTGTCGAGCAGGAGGGAACACGGCAATGGCGCGCGGCACGTGGGTTGGCTGCCATCGATGAGGTCGGGGCCCGGCAGCGCGAACAGTTCACCCGGCTGGTGTTGGCCAGCCGCGAGCGATTGC
>NZ_NIBE01000029.1:54810-85994 GCF_002205115.1 Pseudomonas sp. DrBHI1 | reverse complement strand
TCGGCGTTTCGATGCCTGGATCTTTGCTCCATTGAACAATGCCAAGTTGCTGCCTTTTGGGCTTTATGGCCAGTGGGTCCCGGCGTTTTCGAAGCTGTTCGATGAGGTTGGAGGAGACTGGGGACTGTTTTACGAGCGGGTCGAGGCGCTGGGGCGGATGCCGATCGAACAGCGCAAGGCGGTGCTTGGACGGTTGATGGCAAGGCCTTGAGATAAAGGGGCTGCTTTGCAGCCCCGATACATATCAGCCTTTGATGAACGCCTGATGCAACTCGGCCAGCGTCTCGAAATGGAACGCCGGCGTCTCGGCCTCGAGTTCCTCCCGGCTGCCGAACCCATAGCCTACTGCCACCGCCTGCACACCATTGCTGCGCGCACCGATCAGGTCATGCTTGCGGTCGCCGATCATCAGAGTCTGTGCCGGGTCCAGTCCCTCTTCATCCAACAGGTGGCGAATCAGCTCGACCTTGTTGGTACGGGTGCCGTCCAGCTCGCTGCCGTAGATCACCTTGAAGTGGTGGTCGAATTCGAAATGCCGGGCGATCTCGCGGGCATAGACCCATGGCTTGGACGTGGCGATATACAGGGTGCGGCCCTGGCCGTTGAGCGCCTGGAGCAGCTGCGGCACACCCTCGAACACCCGGTTCTCGTACAGCCCTGTGACCTTGAAGCGCTCGCGGTAGAAGTTCACCGCGTCCCAGGCCTTGGCCTCGTCGAAGTCATAGAACTGCATGAAGGCCTGCAACAGGGGTGGGCCGATGAAGTGCTCGAGGCGGGTCAGGTCTGGCTCGTCGATGCCCAGCTTGGCCAGGGCGTACTGGATCGAGCGGGTAATCCCTGAGCGCGGGTCGGTCAGGGTGCCGTCGAGGTCGAAAAGGATGTTCTGCTGGTGCATGGAGCTGTTCACTCTGCTGTTCATCTGGATGCCATCGCGGGGTATGCAAAGGTCGGGGGAGCAGGCTTGCCCGCCCCGCGATGGCGTCATTGCGGTCGGTCGTAGCCTTCGGCCAGGTGCTGGTCCTTGAGCTTCACGTAGTTGCCGGCGCTGTAGGGGAAGAACGCGTGCTCCTGCTCGCTCAGCAGGCGCACCTGTTTCACCGGGCTGCCCATGTACAGGTAGCCGCTGACCAGGCGCTTGCCCGGCGGCACCAGGCTGCCGGCGCCGATGATCACCTCGTCCTCGACGATGGCGCCGTCCATGATGGTGCTGCCCATGCCGACCAGGATGCGGTTGCCCAGGGTACAGCCATGCAGCATGACTTTGTGACCGATGGTCACCTCGTCGCCGATGATCAGCGGAAAACCGTCGGGGTTGAACGGCCCGGCGTGGGTAATGTGCAGCACGCTGCCGTCCTGCACGCTGGTGCGCGCGCCGATGCGGATGCGGTGCATGTCGCCGCGCACCACGGTCAGCGGCCAGATCGAGCTGTCCTCGCCGATCTCGACGTCGCCGATGACCACCGCCGAGCGGTCGACGAAGGCCCGTGCTCCCACTTTCGGCGTGTGTTGCTGGAAGGTCCGGAGGGCCATGATAGTGTTCCTCTGCAATGCCGATAGGCAGGCTGCCTGCTGCGGTCGGCGTCGATTGTAATTAAGATGGTCCCGTGTTTCTCCTGCCAAGGTACCCGAACCGTGAGTGCGAACAACCCGCTGCTGCAGTCCCATGATCTGCCGCCCTTCTCGGCAATCCGTGCCGAGCATGTGCTGCCGGCGATCGAGCAGATCCTCGCCGACAACCGCAAGGCCATCGCCGAGATCCTCGAAAAGCAGGGCAAGAACCCGACCTGGGCCGGCCTGGTGCTGGCGATGGACGAACTCAACGACCGCCTGGGCGCCGCCTGGAGCCCGGTCAGCCACCTGAACGCGGTGTGCAACAGCCAGGAGCTGCGCGAGGCCTACGAGTCGTGCCTGCCAGCCCTGAGCGCCTATTCCACCGAGCTGGGCCAGAACCGTGCCCTGTTCGAAGCCTATGAAGCCCTGGCCGCCAGCCCCGAGGCTGCCGGCTTCGATGTGGCGCAGAAGACCATCATCGATCACGCCCTGCGCGACTTCCGCCTGTCGGGCATCGACCTGCCGGCCGACAAGCAGCAGCGCTATGCCGAAGTGCAGAGCAAGCTCAGCGAGCTGGGCAGCCGCTTCTCCAACCAGTTGCTCGATGCCACCCAGGCCTGGACCAAGCACGTCACCGACGAGGCCGCCCTCGCCGGCCTGACCGACTCGGCCAAGGCGCAGATGGCCGCCGCCGCCCAGGCCAAGGGCCTCGACGGCTGGCTGATCACCCTGGAATTCCCCAGCTACTACGCGGTGATGACCTACGCCGACGACCGCGCCCTGCGCGAAGAACTGTACGCCGCCTACTGCACCCGCGCCTCCGATCAGGGCCCGAACGCCGGCCAGTTCGACAACGGCCCGGTGATGGAAGAGATCCTCGAGCTGCGCCAGGAGCTGGCCAAGCTGCTGGGCTACCCGAACTTCGCCGAACTGAGCCTGGCCACCAAGATGGCTGAGTCCAGCGACCAGGTGCTGAGCTTCCTGCGTGACCTGGCCAAGCGTTCCAAGCCGTTCGCCGCCCAGGACCTGGAGCAGCTCAAGGCCTTCGCCGCCGAGCAGGGCACTCCGGAGCTGGCCAGCTGGGACGCCGGCTATTTCGGCGAAAAGCTGCGCGAACAGCGCTACAGCGTGTCGCAGGAAGCCCTGCGCGCCTACTTCCCGATCGACAAGGTGCTCTCCGGCCTGTTCGCCATCGTCCAGCGCCTGTACGGCATCGAGATCGCCGAGCTCAGGGGCTTCGACAGCTGGCACCCGGACGTGCGCCTGTTCGAGATCAAGGAAGACGGCCAGCACGTCGGTCGCTTCTTCTTCGACCTCTATGCCCGTGCCAACAAGCGTGGCGGCGCCTGGATGGACGGTGCCCGCGACCATCGCCGCACCGCCGCTGGCGCGCTGCAGAGCCCGGTGGCCAACCTGGTGTGCAACTTCACTCCGGCCACGCCCGGCAAACCGGCGCTGCTGACCCACGACGAAGTCACCACCCTGTTCCATGAGTTCGGGCACGGCCTGCACCACCTGTTGACCCGCATCGAGCATGCCGGTGTGTCCGGCATCAACGGCGTGGCCTGGGACGCGGTGGAGCTGCCGAGCCAGTTCATGGAGAACTGGTGCTGGGAGCCCGAGGGCCTGGCGCTGATTTCCGGCCACTACGAGACCGGCGAACCGCTGCCCCAGGACCTGCTGGACAAGATGCTGGCGGCGAAGAACTTCCAATCCGGCATGATGATGGTGCGCCAGCTGGAGTTCTCGCTGTTCGACTTCGAGCTGCACGCCACCCACGGCGACGGCCGCAGCGTGCTGCAGGTGCTCGAAGGCGTGCGCGACGAGGTCTCGGTGATGCGTCCGCCGGCCTACAACCGCTTCCCCAACAGCTTCGCGCACATCTTCGCCGGCGGCTACGCGGCGGGTTACTACAGTTACAAGTGGGCCGAAGTGCTGTCGGCCGACGCCTTCTCGCGCTTCGAGGAAGAAGGTGTGCTGAACGCCGAGACGGGCCGCGCCTTCCGCGAAGCCATCCTGGCCCGTGGTGGTTCCCGCGAGCCGATGGTGCTGTTCGTCGACTTCCGGGGCCGTGAGCCTTCCATCGATGCATTGCTGCGCCACAGTGGCCTTACCGAGGACGCGGCGGCATGAGCGAGGTAGCCGTGAGCACGAGCAAACGACGTTTCATCGCCGGGGCGGTC
Source organism: Pseudomonas sp. DrBHI1 (assembly GCF_002205115.1). Taxonomy (NCBI): domain Bacteria; kingdom Pseudomonadati; phylum Pseudomonadota; class Gammaproteobacteria; order Pseudomonadales; family Pseudomonadaceae; genus Pseudomonas; species Pseudomonas sp. DrBHI1. The sequence continues at coordinate 82,260 of NZ_NIBE01000029.1, read as the reverse complement.
TGCCCGGCATGCAGCGAGATGGACAAGCTGATGATGTGGAACGAGGACGGCGTGCCGCACCGAGAGTGCGTGGCCTGCGGGTTCACTGACACCTTGAACGAACAAGGCCTGTCGGTACCCAGCGAGCTCGGCACCCGGGTCAACCACCTGGCGCCCAAGGCGGCGCCGGCCAAGGTGCAGACCGTGCAGTTCTTCCCCAATCCGAAGCTGAAGAAGCCGCAGGATTGAAGGTAAATCACGCGGCAAGCGTGGGAGCGGGCTTGCCCCGCGATAATCGGTTGTAGCTATCCTGCTGAACCCGAATTACTGTATGCATGTACAGTAATCCGGGTTCTCATCATGAAACCAGCCCCCATTCGTGGCCGCGGCACCGCCGATAACCCCCACAACCGCTTCGCCCCGAGCGTTTCAGTGGTCGAGGACGATGGCTGGTACCAGGAAGTCCCACTCACCCAGGGCACCGAGGTGCGGATCGAGACGGCCAAGACCATCATCGCCCGCAACACCTCCCCCGACCTGCCCTTCGACCGCTCCATCAACCCCTACCGCGGTTGCGAGCACGGCTGCATCTACTGCTACGCCCGTCCTAGCCATGCCTACTGGGACCTCTCCCCCGGCCTCGATTTCGAAACCAAGCTGATTGCCAAGACCAATGCCGCCGAGATACTTGAACAGCAATTGAGCAAGCCCGGTTACGTATGTGCGCCAATCAATCTGGGTTCCAACACCGATCCCTACCAGCCCATCGAGCGCGAGCATCAGCTCACCAGACGCTTGCTCGAAGTGCTACTGCGCTACCGCCACCCGGTGACCATCGTCACCAAGGGCTCGCTGATACTGCGCGACCTTGATCTGATCAGCGAACTGGCCAGCCAGCGTCTGGTGCGGGTAATGATCAGCCTCACCACTCTCGACGATGAGCTAAAGCGCACCCTCGAACCCCGTGCGGCCGCACCCAAGGCGCGCCTGCGGACGATCCGCGTGCTGCGTGAGGCCGGCGTTCCCGTGGGCGTGCTGTGTTCGCCGATGATCCCGATGATCAACGACAGTGAGCTGGAGCACCTGCTGGAGGCGGCGAAGGAAGCCGGTGCGCAGAGCGCGGCTTACATGATGCTGCGCCTACCGCTGGAGGTCGCACCGTTGTTCGAGCAGTGGCTGCAGGGTCACTACCCACAGCGGGCCGCGCATGTGCTGAGCCTGATTCGCCAGAGCCGGGGGGGCGAGTTGTATGACAGCCGCTTCGGCGTTCGGATGCGCGGCGAGGGAGTATTCGCCGAGCTGTTGGCCCAGCGCTTTCGCAAGGCGGCCAGGCGGCTGGGGTTCGAAGGGCGGGAGGTGTTGGCGCTGGACTGCAGCGCATTCTGCCCGCCGGGCGGGCAGATGGCGTTGTTTTGATCAGGATGCCGTCACCTGGAGGCTCGCAAGCCTCCAGGTGCCAGGCGTTAGCGCCAGTTGGCGGCGAGGACCGGCTGCAAGGCTTGCGCCTGCGCCGCGTCGAAGCTGGTAGCAGCCGCGCCGGGCGGCGCGAACGCCGCCATGGCCTGGACCAGTTGCTCGACATTGCGGTCCGACAAGTGCTGACCGTTACCGGCAACGATGTCGCGGACCCGGGCTGGCGAGCTGGCATACCAGTCATGCAGGGTGACCTGCTGCGCACTGCCGATACGGCTGATCAGCAGGTCATCGCCCTGGTGCTGGAACCACAGCTGTTCGGGCAGTACGGGCTTGCCGAAGTTCAAGGTGCTCATGGAACCCCGGAATGCAACCTCGGTATGACCTTCACCGACTTCCACATCGGCCATGCTGCCTTCGACCACGACGTTGTTGTGGCCTTTGCCCAGCTTGATCTTGGTGAACGACGATGACGTCTCGATGCGGTTGTCGCCATCGCCGACCACCAGCTTGCGGAATTCGCCTTTGATCGAGTTGCCGCCATTGCCCAGGGTGATCTCGGCGAACGAGCCCGAGCTTTCGACATGGTTGTCGCCATTACCGGCAACCAGTTTGTCGAGCCTGCCGTTGATGGTATTGCGGCCATCGCCCAGCGTGACGTCGGCGGATGAGCCGGTGGTTTCGATGAAGTTGTCGCCATTGCCGGCCACCAGCTTGTCGAGACTACCCTTGATGGTGTTGTGGCCGTTGCCCAGCGTGAGGTTGGTAGACGATCCGGTCGTTTCGATGAGGTTGTCACCATGACCGGCTACCAGCGTGCCGACCCCTCCCTTGACCGTGTTGTTACCATCACCCAGGGTTACCTCTGCCCGCGAGCCAGTGGCAAAGACCTGCTGGTCGTCCCTGCCCAGCAGGGTGGCTTTGGCCCCGCTGCCGAGCAGTGCCAGATGACGGCCGCCGCTGGCGGTGACCTTGGTGAACGAATTGCTTAGGTTCACCGCGTACTGGTCGTCTGCCAGGGTGACGCTGCTGAACATCGGCACGGTCATCACCGTCGGTTGGACCATCAGGTGCAGCACGGCACTAGTTTGGCTGCCGGCATTCACCTTGATATCGAAGGTGCCGGCGAGACCGGCCTCAGGTATCCCTGCCAGCGACGCCTGAGCCGAGTCGAAGCTCATCCAGGCTGGCAGCGGCGAGCCGTCGGCAAGGCTGACCTGGTAAACCGGTGCCTGGTCCTTGAGCGCCATGCCGAATAGCCCGCTCAAGGAGCCAGCGCTCCAGGCCTGACCGGCGACGATCAACTGATAGGCCTGCGCTGGTGAGGTGCTGGCCTGTGGCTTCGATGCCGGGGTGGCGTCGGAGGACGTGGGGTGTTTGAGGTAGTCGCTGGCATTGATGTCCGGCAGTGTCACCGGCTTGTGCTCGAACCGGTCGTTGTGGACCTCCTCCATGATCTGCTTGTGCCGGCGCCTTGCTTCTTCGACGATCGAGTCGACATCAGTGCTTGTGTGCAGGTCGATCAGCGATTTCGATGAGCGTTGGCCGAAAGTCGGGGATTTCGACAGGTCGGGTCGGCTTGAGCAATTCGTCCGTGCGGCGGTTGCTTTCCTCCATGATCTGCTCGTGTCGACGCCTCGCTTCTTCGAGGATCGAGTTGATATCGGTACTTGGACGCAGGTCGACCGTAGGTCGGTCAGGGATTCTGATTTCCGGGATCTCGATGGGCGATGGCCGGATGTCAGGAATCTCGACAGGCCGCGTCGGTACGCCCGGATGGTCATCGAAGCGCTTGCGCCAGTCGTCCGTGCCGCGATTGAGCAGGTCGTTCAGATCCGGGATCCGGTGATCCGAAATGCTGAAGTCCGGAACCCGGACATCGGGAATCTTGATGTCGGGACGCTCGACGATCGGCGTGAGCCGGTCGGGGATCTCGATGGGCTTGACCCGGTCCGGCAGCGACAGGTCGATCCCCGGCAGGCGGGTCGGCGGCAGCGGGGGCTGGCCGGTTTCCACCGGCAGATGGGCGCTGGCGAAGATGAAGTCGCCGGCATCGAGCTGGGCCACTTCGATGGCGTCGAGGTAAGCCAGGTTGACCGGCTGATTCGCGCCGCGCAGCACGTTGGTGCTCAGTTCAACGCCATGGATCTGCGACAGGCCATTGATGGTGCCGCGGTTCTTCTGGACGATGCTCAGCTCTTCGAAACGGGTGACACCGACCTGGCTCAGGTCGATCTTGTCGATGCCATGACGGAAGCCGCGCAAGGCATTGTGGTAGTCACTGGCATTGAGCTGGTGACTGATGATGAAGCGGTCCGAGGTGGCGCTGTCGTGGCTGTACACCTTGCCCGCCAGCGCGGCGATCAGTTGGCCGTCGGCGCCGCTGCTGAAGCTTACGCCCTCGCCACCGCCGCTGAGCACCACGGTGCCGGCGACGGTGCCGGTGTCCACGTTTGGTCGGCTACTGTCGACATAGTTGGCCGGGGCGACGAAGCGGTCCTGGAACTGGAAGTTCGCCGCGCTGATGTTGCCCAGCGACTGTCCGCTCAGCAGGATGTGCTGGCCGTTGCCCAGGTCGACGCGGACATCCGCGCCCTGCTGCTGCAGGGTCAGGTCGGCGAAGGTCTTGCCAGTGAAACCGACCAGGTCGATGACCTCCCCTTTTGCCGCTTCGAAGCGGTGCACGGTGTCCTGGCCGCCCTCGCGGCGATGGACCACGAAGAAGTCCTTGCCGTTGCCGCCGGTCAGGCTGTTGTTGCCTCGGCCACCGTCGAGCAGGGCATCGGCGTTGCCGGCCACCAGGGTGTCGTTGCCGTCACCGCTGATGAGGTTGTGCACGCCGTTCGGGTTGCGCAAGGTCAGCGCCGCGCCGCCGATGCTGGCCACGCCGGTGGCCAGGTTGACTTGGACATCACCGCTGACCGCCGCTGCGTTGAGCGTATTGCGCCCGCCCGCGGTGCCGTTGCCGGCGTCATCCAGCACGCCGCGGCTGGCCTGGCCCTGCACCGCCTTGAGGTACTCGTCGGTGTAGAAGTAGGTGTCGTCCGCACCGGCCTTGCTGCCATACAGGCGCAGGGCCCAGTTGTTGAGGGTCACCGGTTGGCCGTTGCTGGCGTCCTTGACCTCGAGGGTCCAGGTGCCGGCCGAGCGTTCGCCCCAGTCACGGGTGCTCATGAAGCTGTACTTGAAGGCCCCGGAGCGCGTGCTGCCCATGTCGGCGTCGCTGGCGCCGGCCATCCCCTGCGGCACCTTGCCGGTGCGGTCGAGCAGGATGCTGCGGGTGCCATCGGGCGAGACCAGGGTGACGGTCAGGTCGCCGAGGCGGCCGACGCTGGCGTCCAGGTCGATCTCCACGTGCTCCACGTTCAGCCCGGCGTCCATCTGCAGCGAGGTGCTCAGGCTGCCACCGCCGCTCAGGGTCTTGCCCAGGGCGCCGCTGCTGGCGCTGAACACGCTTTCGTCGGCGCCGGTGCTGCGGGTCATCCAGCTTTCGGCCAGGCGTACGGCCGCGCGGGCGTCCACTTCGCCGAAACCATAGTCGTGGCTGGTGTGCATGCCGCCGCCGTTCCAGTTGCGCGCGCCGTTGTCGTCCCAGCGGGTGGCACTGTCGTTGACCCGGCGGGCCGACAGCGCAAGGATCTGCTGCACGTCGCGGTAGCCCAGGTTGGGGTTGGCTTCGAGCATCAGCGCGGCCACGCCGGAGACGATCGGCGCGGCGAAGCTGGTGCCTTGCATGCTGGTGTAGTCGTTGCCGAAGGTCGAGCCGCGCTCGGTCTCCACCAGGCGGCTGGTGGACAGCACGTTGCTGCCCGGGGCCGAGACCAGCAGGCTGGCGCCGGGGTTGGAGAACGGCGTCGAACCGATCTGCAGGGTCGACAGGTCGCCCTGGGCGTTGATCGCCCCGACCTCGATCGAGAAGCGGTTGTTGTTGGTCAGCGAGCCTTGGGCGCTGCCGCCGTGGGCGCGCTGGTTGCCGCCGGCGGTGACGATCACCGTGCCCAGGCCACCGCGACCGTTGTGCGCGGCATAGCGGGCGTTGCCGCCAGGGCGCTGGCGGTGTCGATGGCGCCGTTCTGTAGGTTGCTGATGGCGAAGTCGTTCTGGAAGCCCCAGCTGTGGTTGGCGACGTCATAGTTGACCATGTTGCCCAGGCCAGTCAGGTCGTCGCCCTTGTTGGCCAGGTAGAAACCGCTGAGCTTGGCGTCATAGGCCACGCCCACGCCGCCCTGGTCGTTGCGCCCGGCCACCATCACCCCGGCGACCATGGTCGCGTGGTTGGAGGCCAGCTCTGGCAGCACGCCCTTGTCGCGCTGGGTCTTGAGCCAGGCCTGGTCGACGTTGGCGGCCAGGTCCGGGTGCTGGATGTCGAAGATTTCCGGCGCCGTGGCGAACTCGCCGCCCGGTTCGAACATGGCGATGCGCACGCCCTTGCCGGTGTAGTCCTGCCATACCGGCAGCACGTTGGTGTCGCTCAGGTACCACTGCTGCGCGGCCAGCGGGTCGTTTGGCATGCCGGCGTCGAGCAGTGTCACGCTGGCGCGCATCGGCGCGGTCTGGCCGCTGTCCAGGTCGACCACCGAGGCCGACTTGTTGCCCTGGGCGTCGATGATGCCGTACTTGAAACCCATCATGCCGGTGTAGCCGGCCAGCGGGGTGAACAGCACGTCACCTTGGGCGGTGAGGCTGACCGAGCCGCCGGTGGCATCGCCGACGTTGTCGATGCGCAGGCCTCCCTTGCTGTCGAGCAGCAGGTCGTTAGCCAGCAGGCTGGAGGCGGCGATCAGGTGCGTGCGCTGGCGGTCGAAACGCTGGCCGTCCTTGTCCAGGCGCAGCACATCGGACACCGGCATGGCGTTGGGGTTGGACAGGTCGACGGCGGAAATATCGGCGAAGTTGAGCTTCTGGATATTGCGCAGTTGCACGGTACCGTCGCGACCGGTCACGTTGTCGGCTACCAGGTAGCCGTTGCTGGTATGGGTGATGCGGTACTCACCGTACTTGCCGTGCAGGGTGACCAGGTTGGTGCCGCCACCGCCGTCGATCTGTGCGTTGCCGTGACCGACCTCGATCACATCGTCGGCCGCACCGCCGTGGATGACATCGTTGCCGCCACCGGCGTGGATGATGCTGCCGCCTGCGGACGCGTAGATCAGGTCGCCGTTGGGCCCTGCATAGATCACCGCCTTGCCACTGCCGCCGATGAGCGTGTTGTGGCCGCTACCGCCGACCAGTACATCGTTGCCGGCGCCGCCGATCAGGGTGGCACTGCCCTCCCCACCCTTGATGAACACGCCGGCGCCACCGCCGCTGCGGATCACATCGTCGCCGCGACCGCCCTGGGCAATGGTCAGCCCGGCCTTGGCCATGTTCAGCTCTACGCCCTGGTCTCCAACGATCAGCGCCGTGTCGCGGCCACCGTTGCCGTGGATGTTCTGTGGGTCGTCGCTGGCGCTGATGACAAAGACATCGTCGCCGGCACCACCGATGTAGGTATTGCTGCCAGCACCGCCGACCAGCCAGCTGCCGCTGGCCGTAGCAGTGAGTTGGTCGTTGCCGCTGCCGCCATACAGGTTGTTCACCCCAAGGGTCGTAGCGTCCAGCTGTTCGCCCTGGTTGCTGGTGCTGCTGTAGGCGATGGTGGTGGCGCCGTCGCTGTTTGATACCACGCGGATGCCATCGCCCTGGCGGGTGGTGGTGCTGCTTACCGGGTCGCCCAGGAAGTCCACGGCCAGCGCTTCCCGGCTGGCGCCGCCGATCGTGAACGAACCCCGGGCCAGCACACGGCTGCCATCGCGGGTCTCGCCCGGCGTGCCAGCGGCGCGCACGTTGATCTGGGTGATGCCCAGTTCGGCCAGGGTCTTCAGCTCACCGCCGTCGACACGGGCGTCATGGCTGGCATCCACCCACACACGCAGCCGGTTCCAGATTGGGTCACGGGCATCGATGATGCCATCGCCGTTGCCATCCTCGCTGGCCAGCGCGGCGAAGCCATCCTTGAAACGGGCCTCGCCGGCCGCACCGTTCACGCCGGCCTTGCCCTTGTAGTACTCGGAGAACATCTGGCTGACGTCCTTGACCTGGCCGCTGCCATCGTCGATCACCAGCATGCCGGTCTTGCGGTCGGCCCAGGCGCTGCGCTTGAGCGTGCCGCTGTGGTCGGTGTCGAACAGCACGGCGTCGCTCAGGTCGGTCATGCGCACGCCTTCGCCGCCCAGGTCGAGCAGCAGTGGGTCGACGTAGGTGTTGCGGGTGGTCATGGCCGACAGGCCGTTGAGGGTCACCGCGTTGCGCAGGCTGAAATCGAAACCGCTGGTGCTCGGCTGGTCGAGGTAGAACTTCGACAGGTGGCTGTTGGGGCGGGCGTTCGGGTCCAGTTGCATTTCGCCAGGGCGGATGCCGCCCGAGGTCAGGCTGGCCATCTGCGTGGAGGCGAAGTCGGTCTTGTTGAGAATACCGCCGAGGGCGAACACGTTGTGGGTCGCGGCGTTCTGCACATAGCCGTTGCTCACGTCCTGGCGTGCCTGGTCTTCGCCCTGGATGTGCTGCTGTGGCTTGGGCGAGGCGTCGATGTGGATCTGGATCGACTGGTTGGTATCGGGCTGGACGAGAGTGTCGTCACCGGCACCGAACCACTGGAACATCTTGTAGGTGTTGTCCGCAGCGAAGCGCCTTAGCTCATTGGCATATTTCCATGCGGGAAGCATGTCCAATTCGGTGAAGCTGGAAATGTACCGACTGACCCCGGCGAGGTTCTGCATGACAGCGAGCCTGAGGTGCTTTGCGTAGGTTTCGCCTTGGCCCGGGATGGTCGAAACCTCGCGGTTGAGACCTCCCAGCAGAGGGGGGAAGGTATCGGCGATGGTGCCAGGCCATTGCCATGATTCGAGGCCAAACGCATCGACAGTCATATCCCGATCATCCTTCATGATGTCGTTGATCGGGGGGAAACCACCATTTTTTATGATACTGTCCGCAATATTCCAGGCGAGCTTATCGGAGCCTTTTTGAAATTCAGTGTCGGAAAGAGGTTTACCTTTACTTGCCGCCGCGAACTGCATTGACCCGCGGACCATCTGGTTTGGAAACTGACCATCATTCGAGTTGACGCTGATAGCTACATTCAACCACGTCTGAGCAGTAGTCAAATCGTCTAGCGCTTGAGCATCGTGAGTGATAGTTTTTTGCGCAGTCACGACCTCTAGCATATAGCGATACATGTCGGGGTAGCGTTTGCTATCGCGCAGGCGTGTGAGTTCTGACAGCTGCTCAGCTGTCATGTTTATCATGTTCATCCTTTAACCTTAATTTGAGTGCGTACGAGAGGATTCTCGCAGATGAGTGAGTTTGCGCTGGCGCGCTCCCTGATCGGCGAAAAGAAGCCTAATCATGTTATGTGTGTTTTCTACTCCTGGGTTTTGATGAAAACTCTGTTCAGAAGCTTGAGCACCGCATCGTCCATTTGTTTAAAGTTTTTTATGTTTCGACTGTATTGATAGTTCACGTCGAGCCCCTTGTAAGTCCTATGGGCTACCCAGGTCTCCACGATGGCTGTCACGTAAAATTTTTCACCGTCGGACCCCGTCAAAAGATAGGTGGCATCGTCATCGCTGCCATATATCGTAATGCCAGGTTCCTCGCGTGTTGGCTTAAGTGTTGCGAACGCGGCCATCAAATTGAAATATGGACCGGCCTCACGAATGCGGACTCTGATCTTTCGGTTACGCGGGGTTTGCTCAACGACTTCGCCCGTTGGGAAGTCCAATGTCATAAAAATTTGTGGCGATCCCATTCGTTCGAGTGTCCTGCACTCTTGATCACTCAGCTCAAGGTGCGCCAAGCGGGACGGCGCAGGACCCACGTTTGGCCTGCAGTCGGCGATAACAGTAAGGGGTAGACAAGCCGCCAGCAAAAAACAAACTGGATTTAGAATGCTGGGGCGGCGGTATGACTTGAGCCTAATCATTGTTCACCCTGGCGCCCGAGCATGTGCTCGAGCGCGGCCATTATGAGATTGTCAATTGTTGCAAAGTTCGTGAGTCGGCGGTCGTATTGATACTGGATCAACACCCCGCTATACATGCGCTTCGCAAGCCACGTATAGCCGCGTTCTTTGATAAAAATACGCGCGCTATCACTACCCCTGAGCAGATAAAATTCTTCGCTCGAGTCTTTATAGACATCCAGGTCGCCGATGCTTCGGATGTAAGAGGCCCCGTCAAGCATGCGATCTAACCGATGCGTCGAGTCGACATGGTATAGAAGGAGGTGAATGGTCTCCCCCCGCCATGCCGAGTCAACGACTTTACCTTCCGGATAGCTGAGGCGCATCGGGATGATGGGCCCATCAATATACGAGATCGTACGGCATTCAGCCTCTGACAGATTCAACTCGTAGACGGCGTTGTTACGAGTGTCACGAAACGTACAGGCGATGCTGGCACCGGAAAACAGATACAAGAAAACTATTGGGATTAATCGAGCAGGCGTCATTGGAGTGATTCCTGGGTTGCCATATTCGGCGTACTTGGACGTTTAATGGATGTGCTCGAATTCTGGATAAGCCAGCCCAGGTCTCAAGCGTTATCGTTCCCGCAAACTTTCTTGCGCATGCTGTTGCAACGGACTCAGGAAGTAATCGATCACCGTCCGCTTATCGGTCTTGATCTCGGCGCTCACCGCCATGCCCGGCGTCAGCGCCACGGCCTGGCCGTTGACCTGCAGGTGGTCGCTGGCCAGGCGGATGCGGCTGCTGTACACCAACCCGCGGCGTTCGTCCTCGATGGCGTCGCGTGACACGCTCAGCACTTCGCCCTGTACCGTGCCGTAGCGGGTGTAGGTGAAGGTCTCGACCTTGACCGTGACTGCCTGCCCGACCTGGACGAAGCCGACGTCCTTGTTCTCCAGCAGTGCCTCGACCTCCACCGGCTGGTCACCGGGCACGATGACCATCAACGCCTGGGCCGGGGTGACCACGCCGCCGACGGTGTGCACCGCCAGCTGCTGGACGGTGCCGTCGACCGGGGCCAGCAGTTGCGTGCGGGCTTCCTGGTAGCGCGCCTTGGCCAGTTCCTGGCGCAGGCTGGCGACTTTCTGCCCGGCGGTCTGCTGCAGGTCGAGCAGGCTGCGCCGAGCCTGGGCCACCACGCCCTCGCGGCGGCGGCGGGCCTCGGACTGCGCGGCGGTCGACTGCAGCACGCTGGCTTGCTGCACCTGCAGCTGGCGCTCCAGGTCGAGGCGGGCCTGTTCCTTGTCGAGGTATTCGTGGCGGGCCACGTACTGCTGCTCCAGCAGGTTCTGGTAGTCCCGGGCCAGCTGCGTGGCGATCGGCAGGGTCTTGCGCAGGCTCGCCACCTGCACCTGTGCGGCCTGGATTTCGGCGCCGCGCTGCTGGATCTCGGCATCGACCTGGTCGAGGTTGTTGCGGTATTCCTGGTACTGCCCCTGCAGCCAGCGTTCGGCATCCTGCACCTGCAGCGCGTCGGCATGCTCGATGTCGCCTTGCAGCCCCTGCGGAGGCTGGCCGCTGGCGATGGCCTGGAGCATCGCGCTGCTGCGTGCCACGTCGATGCGCGCGGCCAACAGTTCGCTTTCGCTGCGACGCACATCGGCGTCGGCGGTGGTCGGGTCGAGTTCGAGCAGCAACTCGCCGGCCTTCACGCGCTGGCCATCGCTGACGTGGATGGCCTTGACCACCGCGGTCTCGCTGGGCTGGACCAGCTTGGTGCGCCCGCTCGGCACCACCTTGCCCGAGGCCACCGCGACCACGTCGATATGACCGAGGCAGGCCCACAGCAGGGCCAGGGCGGCAAAGCCCATGATGCTCCAGACGAACACCCGCGGCGCCGGGTGCGGTGGACGCTCTTGCAGGGCCAGGGCGGCGGGCAGGAACTCGATTTCGTGGGCGGCGCGCAGGGGCGCGTCGAGCGCCTTGCGTTGGCGCCAGGCGTGCTGCCAGGCCTCGCGGTAGCGCTGCCAGAGGCTGGAATAGGCGGACATGGCCTCTCCTTGGAGTGAGGTGGTGAGAGGATCAGCCCTGTTGCAGGCGGTGCAGCCTGGCGTAGTGCCCGGCCTGGTGCGCGAGCAGTTCGGCGTGGCTGCCTTGTTCGACGATCTGCCCACGGTCCACCACGACGATGCGGTTGGCATCGCGCACGGCGGACAGGCGGTGGGCGATGATGATCACCGTGCGCCCCTGGCAGATCGAACGCATGTTCTGCTGGATGATGCGTTCGGACTCGTAGTCCAGCGCGCTGGTGGCTTCGTCGAAGATCAGGATGCGCGGGTCGCCGATCAGCGCCCGGGCAATGGCGATGCGCTGGCGTTGCCCGCCCGAGAGCGAGGCGCCGTGCTCGCCCACCATCGTGTCGTAGCCTTCGGCGAGTTCGAGGATGAAGTCGTGGGCACCGGCCAGGCGCGCCGCCTGCATCACGGTTTCCAACGGGGTGCCGGGGTCGGCCAGGGCGATGTTCTCGCGGATGCTGCGGTTGAACAGCAGGTTGTCCTGCTGCACCACGCCGATCTGTCGGCGCAGCGAGGACGCATCGGCCAGGGCCAGGTCCATACCGTCGACCAGCACCCGGCCGCGTTCGGGCACATACAGCCGCTGCAGCAGGCGGGTCAGGGTGCTCTTGCCGGAGCCGGAGCGGCCGACCACGCCGATCACTTCGCCCGGCGCGATACGCAGGCTGACCCCGCGCAGGATCTCCGAGCCGTCGGCACGGTAGCGAAAATGCACCTGGTCGAACTCGATGCCACCTTGCAACGGCGGCAGTGCGCTGCGGGCCGAGGACGACAGTTCGGTGCGGGTATTGAGGATGTCGCCCAGGCGCTGCACCGACACGCCGGTCTGCTGGAAGCTGGTCCACAGCTGGGCCAGGCGCATGATCGGCTGGGCCACGCGCCCGGCCAGCATGTTGAAGGCGATCAGCTCGCCGACCGTGAGCTGGCCGTCGATCACCAGGCGTGCGCCGAGCCAGAGGGTGGCGACGGTCACCAGCTTGCCGATCAGGCCGACGCTTTCGTTGGCCAGGGTCGACAGGGTCTGGGTCTTGAAGCCCGCGGCGACATAGGCCGCCAGCTGGTTGTCCCAGCGCCGCAGGACTTGCGGCTCGACGGCCATCGACTTGAGGGTGTCGATGCCGTTGACCGTCTCGACCAGGAACGCCTGGTTCTCGGCGCCACGGTTGAAGCTGTCCTGCAGGCGCTGGCGCAGCACCGGTGTGATCAGCAGCGAAACCAGCGCGTAGAGCGGCAGCGAAGCCACCACCACCAAGGTCAGCCAGCCGCTGTAGTAGAACATCACGGCGATGAACACCACTGAGAACAACACGTCCATCACCAGGGTGATGGCGTTGCCGGTGAGGAAGTTGCGGATGTTCTCCAGCTCGCGCACCCGCGCCACCGAGTCGCCGACCCGGCGTGCCTGGAAGTAGGCCAGCGGCAGGTGGATCAGGTGGTGGAACAGGCGTGAGCCAAGCTCGACGTCGATACGGCTGGCGGTGTGGGCGAAGACGAAGCTGCGCAGGCCGCTCAAGGCCGACTCGAACAGCATGATGCCCAGCAGGCCGATGGCGATCACGTCCAGGGTGGTCAGGCCGTGGTGCACCAGGACCTTGTCCATCACCACCTGGAAGAACAGCGGTGTCAGCAGGGCGAAGATCTGCAGCACGAAGGACACCAGGGTCACTTCGCCGAGCAGCTTGCGGTGCTTGACGATGGCCGGGATGAACCAGGTGAAGTCGAAGCGCGAGGATTCGCCGGGGGCCAGTGCTTCGCTGCGCATCAGCAGCAACTCGCCGCTCCAGCGTTGCTCGAGGGTGGCCAGGTCGATGACCTCGGGTCGCTCGGCACGCGGATCCTGGATCAGCACCTTGCCCTGGTCCATGCGGGCGATGATGAAGAAGCCGCCCTCACGGTCGGCGGCGATCGCCGGCAGTGGCGTCTGCGCCAGGCGCTCTGCGCGGCTCTCGACGCGTTTGGCCTTGAGCCCGAGCTTGCGCGCAGCCAGCAGTATTTGCGGGGTGGTGAAGGCTTGCTGGCCATCGGTGAATTCGTGGGCCAGCTGTTCGCCGGAGGCTGCCACGTTGTGGAAACGGGCCAGCATCAGCAGGCAGATCAGCCCGGTGTCCGGGGTGCCTGTTTGGTGTTCACTCATAACGCGTCCATGCAGGCTGGTATGGCCTGGTAAAGCTACCTATTTCAATAGGTTAGCGAAGTTTTGCAAAACTTTGTAATCATTTTGCCATCATCAGATGATTGTTATTTCATTCGATTGTTTAGCCGGCGACAGGCCGCCTGGCCTCTGGCGGCAGGAAGTCGCGATCCGGGTCGTAGTCCCGGCTCAAGTAGTGGGACAGCTCAAGCAGGTCCTGGGGGGCCAGGCTGCCGGCGGCCTGCTTGAGCTTCAGCGAGTCGATGATGTAGTCGTAGCGGGCGTCGTTGTATTCGCGCACGGCGCGGTACAACTGGCGTTCGGCATTGAGCACATCAGCGGTGTTGCGTGAGCCGAGTGCCCTGCCCACCAGGTTGGCCTTGAGCGACGCCTGGCTGGAGCGGATGCTTTGCTGGCGGGCCTGGACCTGTTCCACATCGGCGTTGACCGCGCGGTGCAGGTTGCGGGTCTGCAGCACCACCTCGCGGCGGCGATCCTCATGTTCGTCTTCGCTCTGGGCCAGGCGTTCGCCTGCCTCACGGACCTGCGAGCTGGTCAATCCACCTGCGTACAGTGGAATGTTCAGCTCCAGCCCCAAGGTGCCCTGCGCAATGTCGTCGCGGTAGCCGTTGCGGCCGAAGTCGGTCGGGTTGCTGTAGCCGAAACGGTCGTTGTCGCCCTTGCGATAGGACGCGACGGCATCCAGGGTGGGAGCATGTCCGGCCTTGCGTTGGCGATTGGCCTGCATGGCGGCATCAACGGCGTGTCCGCTGGACAGCAGGCTGAGGTTGCTCTGCACCGCCTGCTCGACCCAGGTGCTGGCATCGTTGGGCACCGGCGCCTGGACCGGCAGCTGGTGGGCGATGCCGGCGATCTGCGCATAGTCCTGGCGGGTCAGGCGGTACAGCGTCTCGAAGGCGTCGTCGACCTTGCGTTGCGCCAGTTGGCGGTTGGCGCTGGCGTTGTCGTAGGCTGCCTGGGCATCGAGCACATCGGTGATGCTGGAGGCGCCGTTGGCCAGACGTCCCTGGGCCTGTTCCTGCTGGCGCTTGAGGGCCTTGGCTTCGGCCTTGGCCGCGGCCAGCGCATCGAGCGCGCGCAGGGTATCGAAGTAGGCCTCCGCGGTTTGCAGGATGAGCGACTGTTCCTTTGCGGCGAGGTCCAGGCCGGCTTGCGCCGTGCCGGCCTCGGCGGCCTTGAGGGCGTACCAGCGATCCAGGCGCAGCAGCGGTTGGTTGAGGTTGGCCTGGTAGACCATGCCGCTGCGGGTACGGGTGAGCGCGGGCTCGTCGCGCTGCAGGCGGGTGCTTTCGAAGGTGGCGCCGGCATTGAGGGTTGGCAGCAGCCCCGCCCGTGCTTGCGGCACGCGTTCGCTGAGTGCCTGGAACTCGTGGCGGGCGGCGCTCAGACGCGCATCCTGTTCGACGGCGTGTTGATAGACCTGCAGCAGTTCGGCGCGTTGCGGCTCGGCAAGCAATGGCGTGCACAAGATCAGGCCTGCCAGGAAGGTGGTGTGGATCAAGGTATTGCGGAGGCGCATGACGGTCCGTGTCTGGCGGTGACGAAGGACGCGCATCCTATACTGGCGAAGTGCCTCTAAAAAATCGGAAGAGCGACATGAATGTTGTCAGAAAGCTCGCAGTAGAGCGTCTCCTTGGGTTTTTGACTGCATTTCCCACGCGGCTAGGCGCCTGGCACGGCATGCACTGCATCAGCGCAACTAAAACAACCCTGTAATTTCACTCATGACCCTTGGCATCTGATGCTTTTTTGCTATTATCCAGCACTCCCCTCGCTCATCTAGAACGCCCGTTCTAGAGCCTGCGCAATTAAGTTTCAGTTAAGTTTCCTACGCTAGCGTGAGTCATGAGTCAGCAGTGACTGTGATTATTTACCCGTGCGCGTCATCTAAATCCCCGCGTCACCCCAATCTTTCCCCGGTAACATGGCATTCACTTTCAAACCGTCAAGAGGATGAATCATGCCCGTCAAGGACCCATCCAAGGTTGTCCCGGCCGCACCCGCCGAAAGCGCCGATGCCGCCCTCAAGCATATCGTCGACGGCTTCCTGCGGTTCCACACCGAAGTCTTCCCCGAGCAGCAAGAGCTGTTCAAGAAACTGGCCACCGCGCAGAAGCCGCGCGCCATGTTCATCACCTGCGCCGACTCGCGCATCGTGCCTGAGCTGATTACCCAGAGCTCGCCGGGCGACCTGTTCGTCACCCGTAACGTCGGCAACGTCGTGCCGCCGTATGGCCAGATGAACGGCGGTGTGTCGAGCGCCATTGAATACGCGGTGCTGGCGCTGGGCGTGCACCACATCATCGTCTGCGGTCATTCCGACTGCGGCGCCATGCGCGCGGTGCTCAACCCACAGTCGCTGAGCAAGATGCCGACCGTTTCCGCCTGGTTGCGCCATGCCGAAGTGGCGCGGACCGTGATCGAGGACAACTGCTCCTGCGGCAGCGAGCACGAAAGCATGCAGTTGGTGACCAAGGAAAACGTCATCGCCCAGCTGCACCACCTGCGTACCCATCCGTCGGTCGCTTCGCGCCTGGCCGCCGGACAGCTGCACATCCATGGCTGGATCTACGACATCGAAACCAGCCAGATCGAAGCCTACGATGCCGCCAGCGATCGCTTCCTGCCGCTGACCGCCGGCGAGCCGATCCCCTCTGCCACACCGAGAGGCCGCTACTAAGCGACCCGAACACGCTGAACAAGCCTTGATTGCCGGCTGCACCCGACGGGTGCGGCGCGGCCTTCGCCTGCCTTGAATCTCCCTGAATGCCTTGCCGGCAGACCTGCTGGCGGCTCGCGCCTGCGCGTCATTCAGGGTTCCCCGTGCTGGCGGCCAGCGGAATGGCCGTGAATCTAGAAAGGAGCTACATGGTGAACATGACACAGATAAAGGCGGCCCTGCCGCGCGAGTTGCTGGCTTCGGTGGTGGTTTTCCTGGTCGCCCTGCCGTTGTGCATGGGCATTGCCATCGCCTCGGGCATGCCACCGGCCAAAGGACTGATCACCGGCATCATTGGCGGTATCGTGGTGGGTTTTCTTGCCGGCTCGCCATTGCAGGTCAGCGGCCCGGCGGCGGGGCTGGCAGTGCTGGTGTTCGAACTGGTGCGCCAGCATGGCGTGGCGATGCTCGGGCCGATCCTGCTGCTGGCCGGCCTGCTGCAACTGCTGGCCGGGCGCCTACGCCTGGGCTGTTGGTTCCGGGTCACGGCGCCGGCGGTGGTGTACGGCATGCTCGCCGGGATCGGCGTGCTGATCGTGCTGTCCCAGGTGCATGTGATGTTCGACACGGCGCCACAACCCTCGGGCGTGGACAACCTGCTGGGCTTCCCGGCGACGCTGGCTTCGGCCCTGCCGCTGGAAAGCGCGGGCAACGGCTGGCAAGCCGGCGCGCTCGGGCTGGGCACGATCGCCATCATGTGGGGCTGGGAGCGCCTGCGCCCGCAGCGGCTGCGCTTCATCCCCGGTGCCCTGCTTGGGGTGGCGACGATGACGGCCGTCAGCCTGTGGCTGGCGCTGCCGGTCAACCGCGTTCAGGTGCCGGCCGATCTGTCCGAGGCCATCGACTGGTTGCGTCCGGATGACCTGCTCAAGTTGGCCGACCCGACCCTGCTGGTGGCGGCTTTCGCCCTGGCCTTCATCGCCAGTGCCGAGACCTTGCTGTCCGCCGCAGCCGTCGACCGCATGCACAGCGGCCAGCGTTCGGACTTCGACCGTGAGTTGTCGGCGCAAGGTGTTGGCAACATGCTCTGCGGGGTGCTTGGTGCGCTGCCGATGACCGGGGTGATCGTGCGCAGCTCGGCCAACGTCCAGGCCGGCGCGCAGACACGGGCCTCGGCGATCTTCCACGGTATCTGGCTGCTGGCCTTCGTGGTGGCGCTGAGTAGCGTGCTGCAGCAGATACCTGTGGCCAGCCTGGCCGGGGTGCTGGTCTATACCGGGGTCAAGTTGGTGGACTTCAGGGCGTTCCGTGGTCTTGGCCGCTATGGACGGATGCCGATGTTCACCTATGCGGCGACTGCACTGGCAATCATCTTTACTGACCTGTTGACCGGCGTGTTGCTGGGCTTTGCCCTCACCCTGCTGAAGCTGGCGTTCAAGGCGGCGCGTTTGAAGATCAACCTGGTGGCGCTGGACGTGCCGGGGCACATGGAGCTGCGCCTGAGCGGGGCGGCGACCTTCCTCAAGGTGCCGGCGCTGACCCAGGTGCTGGACACGGTACCGGAAGGGACCACGTTGCATGTGCCGCTGGGCAACCTGAATTATATCGACCATTCCTGCCTGGAACTGCTGGAGGACTGGGGGCGCAGCGGCGCGGCCAAGGGCTCGCGGCTGGTGCTGGAGCAGCGGCGTCTGAAGCGGCGGGTCGAGGGACGGTTGCGGACTACGGCGGGGGTTGGGGCCTAGTCTGATCTGAGGATCCTGGGGCTGCTGCGCAGCCCTTTCGCGACACAAGGCCGCTCCCACAGATACAGCGCAGAAATTGAATCATGCACTGAACCTGTGGGAGCGGCCTTGTGTCGCGAAAGGGCCGCAAAGCGGCCCCGGCAATTTTGAGGTTTGCTCAGGCCGATTGCCCCAGCTCCACACCAAGCTGGCGCGAAAGGCACGGCCAGCGCTTCCATGCTGCGCCGGTAACCGGGCTCGACAGCTTGTCGCGGTAGACCTCCACCGATTCCACGGCAAAGCTCTCGTCATCAAGCATCTCATCCACCGAATGATGCACCACCTCATCCAGCTGGTTGGCAAACGTCTCGCCGATCAGCTGATGGGCGATCAGGTTGGCGACCGTGGTATCCACCGGAATCAGCGGCTGCTGGAAATGGCGGATATACAGGTCGTTGACCTCCTCGACCAGGCGATGCGCCAGGTAGGCCTCGTCCAGCAGGCAGTCCAGCCCGACCTGCCCCGCCATCACGCTCGGCGGCTGCAGGAAGTAGGCCTCGGCAATTTTCAGTACCGGTTTGATCTGCGTCTCGATGCCGGCTTCGAGCGCCACGTTGTGCGCGGCTTCGAGCAGTTCCGGAACCTCGTTGATGTAGGCGCCGACAAAGCGCGCCAGGGTACCCTGGGCATCCTGCTGGGGTAGTTGGATCGATGGATGCAGGTGTGGCAGTTGCAGTTCGAGGCGGGCTTTCAGTTGGCCTGTACGGCTCTCATGTTGATGGGCATTTTCGATCTGCTCGCGTACAGCAGCGATGTTCATGACAACTCCAGGGACATGGCGTTACAAACGGAAGACACTAAGTTAGCTTGCTTACGAGAATGGCTAAGACGCATTTGTTATATCTCTCACGTGCGTGTAGGAAATTGGCTATATCAAAGTGCCATTATTGTGTCCCGGCCCAGTATTCATGAGGCTTTCAGAGCAAACGTTTGGTTGAGCCAAGATCATTTCAAGTGCTGCGTTGCGCACCATTGGTCGGTGTCTATACTCCGGGTGAAACGTGATTCGTTGATGAGGCCCGACTGCCTTTAAGCAGGGGGCTCGGTCGTCGAAGCCAGGCAGTCTTGGCCACCGTTCCCCCCTTTGTCGTAGCAGGTCGTCCACGCCTCCGGGACTACAAGAACGATAAGGGGAACCCGCAATGATGCGACATCCACATGTCTGGATGGGCCTGTTGCTGTGGTCGTTGTTCGGTCAGGCACAGGCAGCATGGACGGTGAACATGGCGCCCGGGGCGACGGAAGTCTCCCACGCAGTGTTCGACCTGCACATGACCATCTTCTGGATCTGCGTGATCATCGGCATCGTGGTGTTCGGCGCGATGTTCTGGTCGATGGTCATCCACCGCCGCTCGACCGGGCAGCAGGCCGCGCACTTCCACGAGCACACCTGGGTCGAGATCCTCTGGACAGTGGTTCCCTTCCTGATCCTGGTGGCCATGGCCATTCCGGCCACCAAGACCCTGATCGACATCTACGACGCCAGCGACTCGGACATCGACATCCAGGTCACCGGCTACCAGTGGAAGTGGCACTACAAGTACCTGGGCCAGGACGTCGAGTTCTTCAGCAACCTGGCCACCCCCGCCGAGCAGATCCACAACAAATCGCCGAAGGATGAGCACTACCTGCTCGAGGTCGACCAGCCGCTGGTGCTGCCGGTGGGCGCCAAGGTGCGCTTTTTGGTGACCGCCGCCGACGTCATTCACTCCTGGTGGGTGCCGGCCTTCGCGGTCAAGCGCGACGCCATCCCCGGTTTCGTCAACGAGGCCTGGACCCGGGTCGAGAAGCCGGGCATCTACCGTGGCCAGTGCACCGAGCTGTGCGGCAAGGACCACGGCTTCATGCCGGTGGTGGTCGAGGTGAAGTCCAAGGCCGACTACGACACCTGGCTTGGCGAGCGCAAGGCCGAGGCGGCCAAGCTCAAGGAGCTGACCAGCAAGGACTGGACCCTCGAAGAGCTGGTGGCTCGCGGAGACAAGGTCTACCACACCACCTGCGTGGCCTGTCACCAGGCCGAAGGCCAGGGCCTGCCGCCGATGTTCCCGGCGCTCAAGGGCTCGAAGATCGCCACCGGGCCCAAGGAAGCCCACCTGGGCATCGTCTTCCACGGCAAGCCCGGCACCGCCATGGCGGCGTTCGGCAAGCAACTATCGGAAGTCGATATCGCCGCCGTGGTCACCTACGAACGCAACGCCTGGGGCAACAACAAGGGCGACCTGGTCACGCCGAAGGACGTGCTGGCGCTCAAGCAGGCGGAAAGCAAATGAACCGGTGCCTTAGGGTTGCAGGAGACAGGACATGAGTGCAGTGATCGACGACCACGCCCACGGTCATGAACACGCCCACGGCCCGGCCAAAGGCCTGATGCGCTGGGTGCTGACCACCAACCACAAGGACATCGGCACGATGTACCTGTGGTTCGCCTTCACCATGTTCCTGCTCGGCGGCTCGTTCGCCATGGTGATCCGCGCCGAGCTGTTCCAGCCCGGCCTGCAGATCGTGGAGCCGGCGTTCTTCAACCAGATGACCACCATGCACGGGCTGATCATGGTGTTCGGCGCGGTGATGCCGGCGTTCGTCGGCCTGGCCAACTGGATGATCCCGCTGATGATCGGTGCCCCGGACATGGCCCTGCCGCGGATGAACAACTTCAGCTTCTGGCTGCTGCCGGCGGCGTTCCTGCTGCTGGTCTCGACCCTGTTCAGCCCCGGTGGCGGTCCGAACTTCGGCTGGACCTTCTACGCCCCGCTGTCGACCACCTACGCCCCGGCGAGCGTGACCTTCTTCATCTTCGCCATCCACCTGATGGGCATCAGCTCGATCATGGGCGCGATCAACGTGATCGCCACCATCCTCAACCTGCGCGCCCCGGGCATGACCCTGATGAAGATGCCGCTGTTCGTCTGGACCTGGCTGATCACCGCGTTCCTGCTGATCGCGGTGATGCCGGTGCTGGCCGGCGTGGTGACCATGATGCTGATGGACATTCACTTCGGCACCAGCTTCTTCAGCGCCGCCGGCGGTGGCGACCCGGTCTTGTTCCAGCACGTGTTCTGGTTCTTCGGCCACCCCGAGGTGTACATCATGATCCTGCCGGCCTTCGGCGCGGTCAGCTCGATCATCCCGGCGTTCTCGCGCAAGCCGCTGTTCGGCTACACCTCGATGGTCTACGCCACCGGGGCCATCGCCTTCTTGTCGTTCATCGTCTGGGCCCACCACATGTTCGTGGTCGGCATCCCGGTGGTAGGCGAGCTGTTCTTCATGTATGCGACCATGCTCATCGCCGTGCCCACCGGGGTGAAGGTGTTCAACTGGGTCAGCACCATGTGGGAAGGCTCGCTGACCTTCGAGACACCGATGCTGTTCGCCATCGCCTTCGTCATCCTGTTCACCATCGGTGGCTTCTCCGGCCTGATGCTGGCCATTGCGCCTGCGGACTTCCAGTACCACGACACCTACTTCGTGGTCGCCCACTTCCACTACGTACTGGTGCCCGGGGCGATCTTCGGCATCTTTGCCTCGGCCTACTACTGGCTGCCGAAGTGGACCGGCCACATGTATGACGAAACCCTCGGCAAATTGCACTTCTGGCTGTCGTTCGTTGGCATGAACCTGGCCTTCTTCCCCATGCACTTCGTCGGCCTGGCTGGCATGCCACGCCGGATCCCGGACTACAACCTGCAGTTCGCCGACTTCAACATGGTCTCGTCGATCGGCGCGTTCATGTTCGGCGCCACGCAGATCTTCTTCCTGTTCATCGTCATCAAGTGCATCCGCGGTGGCGCGCCGGCACCGGCCAAGCCTTGGGACGGCGCCGAGGGCCTGGAGTGGTCGATTCCTTCGCCGGCGCCCTACCACACCTTCCAGACCCCGCCGGAAGTGAAGTAGGAGCCTGCCCATGGACGGCCTGTCGCTCAAACGCCTGGTCAGCCGCTTGCTGATGCTGACCGTGGTGATGTTCGCCTTCGGCTTCGCCCTGGTGCCGATCTACGATGTGATGTGCAAGGCTTTCGGCATCAACGGCAAGACCGGCGGGCAGTACGCGGGCACCCAGGTGAGCGACCCGTCGCGTTCGGTGCGGGTGCAGTTCATGTCCACCAACGCAGGCGACATGAGCTGGGAATTTCATTCCACCGCCGACCAGATCGAGGTCAACCCGGGGGCGGTGAACCAGATGATCTTCATCGCCCGCAATCCGACCAACCAGCCGATGAGCGCCCAGGCCATCCCCAGCATCACCCCGGCCGAGGCTGCGGCGTACTTCCACAAGACCGAGTGCTTCTGCTTCACCCAGCAGGTGCTGCAGCCGGGCGAGCGCATCGAAATGCCGGTGCGCTTCATCGTCGACCGCGACCTGCCGGAGTCGGTGAAGCACCTGACCCTGGCCTACACCCTGTTCGACATCACCGCTCGCCACCCGCCAGTCGCCCATGTCGCGACCGAGGCCGCCCGTTGAGGGAAGGAGATCAAGCATGGCAAGCCACGAGCACTACTACGTCCCGGCGCAGAGCAAGTGGCCGATCATCGCCACGATCGGCATGTTCATCACCGTGTTCGGCCTGGGCACCTGGTTCAACGATCTCAAGGCCGGCCACCCGGAGTCCCACGGGCCGCTGATCTTCTTCATCGGGGGGCTGTTCCTGGCGTACATGCTGTTCGGCTGGTTCGGCGCGGTGGTCAAGGAGAGCCATGCCGGCCTATACAGCGCGCAGATGGACCGTTCCTTCCGCTGGGGCATGAGCTGGTTCATTTTCTCCGAGGTGATGTTCTTCCTGGCCTTCTTCGGCGCGCTGTTCTACGTGCGGGTGCTGGCCGGGCCGTGGCTGGGGGGCGATGGAGCCAAGGGCGTGGCGCACATGCTCTGGCCCAACTTCGAGTTCGTCTGGCCGCTGCTGCACACACCGGACCCGAAACTGTTCCCGCCGCCGAAGGAAGTGATCGACCCGTGGCACCTGCCGCTGATCAACACCATTCTGCTGGTTAGCTCCAGTGTGACCGTGACCATCGCCCACCATGCCCTGCGCAAAGGCCATCGTGGCCCGCTGAAACTGTGGTTGGGGCTGACCATCCTGCTGGGGCTGGGGTTCCTTGCGCTGCAGGCCTACGAGTACCACGAGGCCTATAACAAGCTGGGGCTGACCCTGGGGTCGGGGATCTATGGCGCGACGTTCTTCATGCTCACCGGCTTTCACGGCGCGCACGTGACGCTGGGGACATTGATCCTGTTCGTGATGTTCTGCCGGGTGATGCGCGGGCACTTCGAGCCGGACAAGCACTTCGGTTTCGAGGCGGCGAGCTGGTACTGGCACTTCGTGGATGTGGTGTGGGTGGGGTTGTTCATATTCGTGTATGTGCTTTGAAGGGCGGCGCGCTCCTACAGGGATCGAGGTAATTCAGAACGGCGCGTGGGAGACCAACTGCCCGCTGATAAAGCCCCAGGCCACCAGCGCGATGGTCAGGGTGGCGAGGGCGACACGTACGGTAAGGGCCTTGAGCAGGCGGGTCGACTGGTCGTCGTCCTTGACCAGGAACACCAGGCCACTGAACAGGCTGGCGATGGTGGCCAGCAGCATCAGGACAATCGCGGCCTTGAGCATGGCGTAACTCCAGGGGGATGCGGTGATGAGTACAAGTATAGCGCTCGACCTGACGAGGCCCTGGTGAGGCCGTTTCGCCCCGGCCTGTTGCCGACCCTGGTGGTGCTCGCGCTGCTGCCGGGCCTGATCGCGCTCGGCTGCTGGCAACTGCGCCGCGCCGATGAGAAGCGCGACCTGCTCGCCGCGTACACCGAGCGCCAGATCGAGGCGCCGGTCGCTGTCGATCAACTGCGCCAGCTGCCGGATCCGGCGTTCTATCCCGTGCATTTGTATGGCCGCTTCGACGCCACCCACAGCCTGCTGCTGGACAACCAGATGCGCGACGGCAAGGCCGGCGTCGAGTTGCTGCAACCTTTCCACGACCAGGCCAGCGGGCTGTGGCTGCTGGTCAACCGCGGCTGGCTGCCCTGGCCCGACCGTCGGGTGCCGGTGCGTTTCGACACCCCGGACCAGGCCCTGGCGCTGGACACCACGGTATACGTGGCGCCGGGCAAGACCTTCCAACTGCACCCGGACAATCCGGATGGCCGCTGGCCGCAACTGCTGACGGCCATCGACCCGGCCGGGCTCTGGCAGCAGCTGGGCCGCGAAGGCTTCGCCCAGGAACTGCGCCTGCAGCCCGGTCCGGCCGCCTACCGCCTGGACTGGCCGGTGGTCGCCATGGGGCCGGAAAAGCACCAGGGCTATGCCGTGCAGTGGTTCGCCCTGGCCACCACGCTGGTGCTGCTCTACCTGTACTTCGGCTGGCATCACAACGACAAGGAGAACCGCCATGGCCGCCGCCACGAGTCCACTGGACGCGCCTGACCACCGCAAGCCCCGGGGGCGTCTGCAACTGTTGCTGATCCTGTTCGTCGTGCTCGGGCCGATGATCCTTGCCACCTTCATGTACAAGCTCAAGTTCTGGGTGCCGGAGGGGCGCAGCTATCACGGCGTGATGATCGGCAATGGCGAGGGCCGCGCGGACATCGGCATCGATGCCCAGGACGAGCGCTGGCAGCTGCTGGTCAGCGCCCCCGAGGCCTGCGCCGAGGAGTGCCGGCAACTGGTGTACCTGGCCCGGCAGATCCAGGTCGGCCTGGGCCGTGACGCCAGCCGCGCCAGCCATGCCCTGGCGGCGGCCCAACCGCTGGCCGCCGACTACCAGGCCCTGCTGGGCCGCGAATACCCGCAGTTGCGGCGCTACCCGCTGGATGTTCAGCGTTATGTCCAGAAGGTCGGCGAAGTGGGCCCGCAGCTGTGGATCGTCGACCCCCACGGCAACCTGGTGCTGCGCTACGACGCCAAGGTCAACGGCAAGCATGTGCTGGACGACCTGCGTCACCTGCTCAAGCTGTCCAACATCGGCTAGGAGGCCGCCATGGCCAGACCCGGATTCCGTCTCGCTGTGTTCGCCACCCTGCTGGCGCTGCTGGTGGTGCTGCTCGGCGCCTATACCCGGCTGACCCATGCCGGCCTGGGCTGCCCCGACTGGCCGGGGTGCTATGGCTTCATCAGCGTGCCCAAGACCGATGCCCAGCTGGCCCATGCCGAGCTGCACTTCCCCGAGCACCCGGTGGAAGAAGCCAAGGGCTGGGCCGAGATGGTCCATCGCTATTTCGCCGGCACCCTGGCGCTGGTGATCGCCCTGCTCGCCTTCCAGGCCGTGCGCCGGCATGCCCGCGACGGCCAGCCCTACCGCCTGCCGGTGTTGCTGCTGGGCGTGGTGCTGGCCCAGGCGGCGTTCGGCATGTGGACGGTTACCTTGAAGCTTTGGCCCCAGGTAGTCACCGCGCACCTGCTCGGCGGATTCACCACGGTGAGCCTGCTTTTCCTGCTTTCCCTGCGTCTATCCCGGGCCTTTGCGCCATTGCCGAAACTGCCGCTGAGCCTGCGCCGCATCGCCGCGCTGGCGCTGCTGGTGGTCATCGGCCAGATCGCCCTGGGGGGCTGGGTCAGCGCCAACTACGCCGCCGTTGCCTGCATCGACCTGCCCACCTGCCATGGCCAGTGGTGGCCTGCGGCCGACTTCAGCAACGGCTTCCACCTGACCCAGCACGTCGGGCCCAATTACCTCGGTGGGCAACTGGACAGTGACGCGCGCACCGCGATTCATATCAGCCATCGCCTGGGCGCGCTGCTGGTCATGCTGGTGTTGCTGACCCTGAGCTGGAAGCTGCACCGCCACGGCCTGGGTGGCCTGGCTCGCCTGGTGTTGCTGGCGCTGGCGCTGCAACTGGGCCTGGGCATCAGCAACGTGCTGTTCCACCTGCCCCTGGGCGTGGCTGTCGCGCACAACGCTGGTGGCGCCTTGCTGCTGATGTGCATGGTACTGGTCAACTACCGCATCCGCGTGGTCGACAAGGTCCGTGTGGGCCACGGCTGGCGCCTGACGCCGGTGACCGGCGTGCACCTTTCCCATCAAATGAGGAACGATTCGTGGCGACGCTTCTGAGCACGGAACGCCAGCGCGCCGGATGGCGCGACTACATGGAGCTGACCAAGCCGAAGGTGGTGGTGCTGATGCTGATCACCTCGCTGGTGGGGATGTTTCTTGCCACCCGCGCGGGGGTGGCCTGGAGCGTCCTGCTGTTCGGCAACCTGGGGATTGGCTTGTGCGCGGGTGCCGCGGCGGCGGTCAACCACGTCGTCGACCGCCGCGTCGATGCACTGATGGCCCGCACCCACAAGCGCCCGCTGGCCCAGGGCCGGGTCGCGCCCTTGCCGGCCTTGCTGTTCGCCTTGCTGTTGGCCGTGGCGGGGATGGCCCTGCTGCTGGCCTTCACCAACCCCCTCACCGCCTGGCTCACCCTGGCTTCGCTGCTCGGTTACGCGGTGCTCTATACCGGCTTTCTCAAGCGTGCCACGCCGCAGAACATCGTGATCGGTGGCCTGGCCGGAGCGGCTCCGCCGTTGCTGGGCTGGGTGGCGGTCAGCGGGCACCTGGGCGCCGAACCACTGCTGCTGGTGCTGATCATCTTCGCCTGGACGCCACCGCACTTCTGGGCCCTGGCGATTCATCGCAAGGAGGAGTACGCAAAAGCTGATATTCCCATGCTCCCCGTTACCCACGGCGAGCGCTACACGGCCCTGCACATCCTGCTCTACACCTTGATATTGCTGGCGGTGAGCCTGTTGCCCTATGCCATCCACATGAGCGGACCGTTGTACCTGGCCTGTGCCATGGTCCTGGGCTTGCGCTTCCTGCACTGGGCCTGGGTGTTGTACCGTGGCACCCGGCCGCACGCGGCGATCAAGACGTTCAAGTACTCTATCGGCTACCTGTTCGCCTTGTTCATCGCGTTGCTCGTAGACCACTACCTGTTGCTGAACCTATGACCCGAACCCAGAAAACCGTCTTCATCCTCGTTGCCCTGGTCGCGCTGATCATGGGCCTGACCGTCAACAAGGTGCTCAACGACCGTGGTCAGTTGAATCCCACCGAGCTGATCGACGCCGGCATCATCCTGCTGCCGCAGAGCCGCACCGTGCCGGACGTGACCATGACCGACCAGAACGGCCAGCCGCTGGTGTTGGACCAGCTCAAGGGCAAGTGGTCGTTGCTGTTCTTCGGCTATACCTACTGCCCGGACATCTGTCCGACCACCCTGGCCCAGCTGCGCCAGGTGAAAAGCGAGCTGCCCAAGGAGGCGCTGGAGCGTCTGCAGGTGGTGCTGGTGAGCGTCGACCCGAACCGCGACACGCCGAACCAGCTCAAACAGTACCTGGGCTACTTCGACAAGGATTTCGTCGGGGTGGCGGGGTCGATCGAGGACACCCAGAAGCTGGCCAATGCCTTGAGCATTCCGTTCATCCCGGCCGATACCAGCAAGCCGGGCTACACCGTGGATCACAGCGGCAACC
>NZ_NIBE01000029.1:0-54783 GCF_002205115.1 Pseudomonas sp. DrBHI1 | reverse complement strand
GGGCTGGCCCCGCGATTGGTGTTCGTTCCTCGGGCCTGCCGCGATGGGCCGCAAAGCGGCCCCGGGGATGTCAGCTTAGAACGCCGGAATCACCGCGCCCTTGTACTTCTCGGTGATGAACTGCTTCACCTCAGGCGAATGCAGGGCCGCAGCCAGCTTCTTCATGGCATCGGCGTCCTTGTTGTCCGGACGCGCCACCAGGATGTTCACGTAAGGCGAATCGCTGCCTTCGATCACCAGGGCGTCCTTCTCCGGATTCAGCTTGGCTTCCAGCGCATAGTTGGTGTTGATCAGCGCCAGGTCGACCTGGGTCAGCACGCGCGGGATGGTGGCCGCTTCCAGCTCGCGGAATTTCAGCTTCTGGTCGTTGCCGGTGATGTCCTTCACGGTCGACAGGATGTTCTTGCTGTCCTTGAGCTTGATCACGCCAGCCTTGTCCAGCAGCAGCAGGGCACGGCCGCCGTTGGTGGCGTCGTTGGGGATGACCACGGTGGCGCCGGATGGCAGTTCGTCGAGCTTCTTGTACTTGCTCGAGTAGGCGCCCAGCGGCTCCAGGTGCACGCCGGCAACGCTGACCAGCTGGGTGCCCTTGGCCTTGTTGAACTCATCCAGGTAAGGCTGGTGCTGGAAGAAGTTGGCGTCCAGGCGCTTTTCCGCGACCTGCACGTTCGGCTGGATGTAGTCGGTGAACTCCTTGACCTTCAGCTCCACGCCCTCCTTCGCCAGCTGCGGCTTGACGAAGTTGAGGATCTCGGCGTGCGGCACCGGGGTGGCGGCGACGGTCAGGGTCTCGGCGTGGGCCGAGAAGGCCGCGACGGCGGCGACAACAGCAAGCAGCTTCTTCATTGATCACTCCTTGTGAGGGCCGCGACGGCCCCCGAACGGGTCGGCCGGGCCGACCCCATTGGGGTTACTTACGGGAAAAATGCACGACCAGCTTGTCGCCGATCATCTGTAGCACCTGGACCAGGATCACCAGCAGTACCACGGTGACGATCATCACGTCGGTCTGGAAGCGCTGGTAGCCGAAGCGGATCGACAGGTCGCCCAGGCCACCGGCACCGACCACGCCGGCCATGGCGGTGTAGGACACCAGGGTGATGGCCGTTACGGTGATAGCGGCGATGATGCCCGGCATGGCTTCAGGGAGCACTGCCTTGAAGATGATCTGGCGGGTGGTGGCGCCCATCGACTGGGTGGCCTCGATGATGCCGCGATCCACTTCACGCAGGGCCGTCTCGACCAGGCGTGCGAAGAACGGCGTCGTGCCGACCACCAGCGGCGGAATCGCGCCCGCGACACCCAGCGAGGTACCGGTGATCAGTACCGTGATCGGGATCATCACGATCAGCAGGATGATGAATGGCACCGAGCGCACGATGTTGACGATGGTCGCCAGCACTGCGTAGATCTTCTTGTGCTCGAACATCTGCCGAGGGCTGAACAGGAACAGCACGACGCCCAGCGGCAGGCCGAGCAGGATGATGAAGGCCAGTGAGATGAACAGCATGACCATGGTGTCGTTGGTCGCTTGCCAGATCTCGACCCAGTCGACGTTGGCGAAATAGCTGAGGATGTCCATCAGCGCAGTACCTCCATATGTACATCAGCTGCAGTGAAGCGGGCGAATGCCGCGTCCATGTCTCCGCCGATCAAGGCGAGGGTCAGCTGGCCATAGGGAATGTCCTTGATGCGGTCGATGCGTCCGGCCAGGATGCTGTAGTCGACACCGGTTTCGCGGGCCACGGTGCCCAGCAGAGGCGCGTAGGTGGCGCAACCCTGGAATGTCAGGCGCACGATACGGCCCGGCACATGGGCGAAGTCGTCGCGTTGCTCGTTCTCGTCGATCTGCTCGTCCTCCTGGACGAAGCGCCGGGTGGTGGCGTGCTGCGGGTGCAGGAACACTTCAGCCACCGGGCCTTGCTCGACGATCTGCCCGGCGTCCATCACCGCCACGCGGTCGCAGACCCGGCGGATCACGTCCATCTCGTGGGTGATCAGTACGATGGTCAGTTTCAGCTCGCGGTTGATCTCGGCCAGCAGTTGCAGCACCGAGGCGGTGGTCTGCGGGTCGAGGGCGCTGGTGGCCTCGTCGCACAGCAGGATCTTCGGGTTGGTGGACAGGGCGCGGGCGATGCCGACGCGTTGTTTCTGCCCGCCCGACAGCTGCGCCGGGTACTTCTTCGCATGCTCGGACAGGCCAACACGGGCCAGCAGCTCGGTGACGCGCTTGTCGATCTCGCCACGCGACAGCTCGCCGGCCAGCACCAGCGGCAGGGCGACGTTGTCGGCGACGGTCTTGGACGCCAGCAGGTTGAAGTGCTGGAAGATCATACCGACCTGCTGGCGGAAGCGGCGCAGCTGGTTGGCGTCGAAGGCGGTGACGTCTTCGCCGTCGACCAGGATCTTGCCGCCGGACGGCTCCTCGAGGCGGTTGATCAGACGCAGCATGGTGCTCTTGCCGGCACCGGAGTGGCCGATCAGGCCGAACACCTGGCCATCTTCGATGGTCAGGCTGGTCGGGTTCAGGGCCGGGATATCCCTACCGGCGACGCGGTAGGTCTTGTGGACATTTTGAAACTCGATCACTGAGCGAACCTTGTGGGGCGCATGGAATTTGGGTCAGCGGTTAGCCGGGGTCGCGCATTTTAGCCTTTTCCCCTGCCTGTTCTTAGCATTAATTTCGCAATGCTCCAATCCAATCGGCATATCGCGACGGTCGGCAATCCGATTGAACGCATCCGACGGCGGCCCAGTCACTAATTGAACAAGCCCGAATGGGCAGCCTGATGACTGATGAGGAGAGCCGAAGATGCCCAGCAAGACGCCCCAGGCGCCACAGCCCAGCCCTGTCGCCGGCACCGACACCCCGGACAAGGCCAACACCAACGCCAAGCTGCAGAGCCTGGAGGCTTTTCGCAGCGACGCCAGCGGCCAGGCGCTGCGCACCAACCAGGGGGTGAAGGTCGCCGACAACCAGAACAGTCTCAAGGCCGGTGTCCGCGGGCCTTCGCTGCTCGAAGACTTCATCATGCGCGAGAAGATCACCCACTTCGATCATGAGCGCATACCCGAGCGTATCGTCCATGCCCGCGGGACCGGCGCCCATGGATACTTCCAAAGCTACGGCTGCCATGCCGAACTGACCAAGGCCGGTTTCCTGCAAGATCCCGAGAAAATAACCCCGGTGTTTGTACGCTTTTCCACCGTGCAGGGCCCACGTGGCTCGGGTGACACGGTGCGAGACGTGCGCGGCTTTGCGGTGAAGTTCTACACCGATGAGGGCAATTTCGATCTGGTCGGCAACAACATGCCGGTGTTCTTCATCCAGGACGCGATCAAGTTTCCCGACTTCGTCCACGCGGTCAAACCCGAACCGCACAACGAGATACCCACCGGTGGCTCTGCCCACGATACCTTCTGGGACTTCGTATCGCTGGTGCCGGAATCCGCGCACATGGTCATGTGGGCCATGTCCGACCGCGCCATCCCGCGCAGCCTGCGGATGATGGAAGGCTTTGGCGTGCATACCTTCCGGTTGATCAATGCCCAAGGCGTGGCCAGCTTCGTCAAGTTCCACTGGAAGCCGCGCCAGGGCGTGCACTCGGTGCTGTGGGACGAAGCCCAGAAGCTTGCAGGCAAGGACACCGACTACCACCGCCGCGACCTGTGGGAAGCGATCGAGACCGGTCATTACCCGGAATGGGAACTGGGCGTGCAGATCGTGCCGGAGGCCGACGAGCACAAGTTCGACTTCGACCTGCTCGACCCGACCAAGCTCATCCCCGAGGAGCTGGTGCCGGTGACGCCGCTGGGCAAGATGGTGCTCGACCGCAACCCGGACAACTTCTTCGCCGAAGTGGAGCAGATTGCCTTCTGCCCGGGGCATATCGTGCCGGGCATCGATTTCAGCAATGATCCCTTGCTGCAGGGCCGGTTGTTCTCGTACACCGACACCCAGATAAGCCGCCTGGGCGGACCGAACTTCCACGAGATCCCGATCAACCGCCCTGTCGCGCCCAATCACAGCAGCCAGCGCGATGCCATGCACCGCATGACCATCGACAAGGGGCGGGCCTCCTACGAGCCTAACTCGATCGATGGCGGTTGGCCGAAGGAAACGCCGGCTGCCGCGCAGGATGGCGGTTTCGAGAGTTACCAGGAACGTATCGATGCGAACAAGATCCGCCAGCGCAGCGAGTCGTTCGGCGACCATTTCTCCCAGGCGCGGCTGTTCTTCCAGAGCATGAGCCCCACCGAGCAGCAGCACATCATCAAGGCCTACAGCTTCGAGCTGGGCAAGGTCGAGCGCGAGGCGATCCGGGCGCGGGAGGTGAACGAGATTCTGGCCAACATCGATCTCAAGTTGGCGGCAGCGGTGGCGGCCAACCTCGGGCTGCCGGCGCCGAAGGCCGGCACGGTCAAGGTCAAGGGCAGCAAGCCGGCGCAGTCAAAGGCCTTGAGCCAGATGAACCACCTCGGGGACATCGGCATCAGTGGGCGCAAGATTGCCATCCTGGTGGCTGATGGCGTGGATGACGCGAGTGTCGACAAGGTGGTCAAGGCGCTGGAGGCGCAAAGTGCGCGCCCCATGCTGCTCGGGCCGACTTCGGCACCAGTGAAGACTGCCGATGGCAAGCAGCTGCCGGTGGATGCGTCGATGGAGGGCATGCCGTCGGTGATGTTCGACGGCGTGTGGGTGCCGGCGGGCAAGGTGTCGTTGGAGGCGCTGGAAAACAGTGGCGTGGCCAAGCATTTTTTGCTCGAGGCCTACAAGCATCTGAAGCCCATGGGCGTAGCCAGTGAGGGCAAGCTCCTGCTGAACAAGCTGGGGCTCAAGGAAGATGCGGGGCTGTTGCTGGGCGATGACCCGAAGGTGCTCGAGGCGTTTTTCAAGGCAGTCGAGGGGCACCGGGTGTGGGCGCGGGAGGCGGCTGCCGAAGTTGTTCCGGCATAGTCGGGGGCTGCTATGAAGCCCATCGCCGGCAAGCCGGCTTCCACAGGGATCATGTGTGGGAGCCGGCTTGCCGGCGATGGGGCCCTGTCAGGTTTATTGCTGGTGGGGAATCAACACCACCTGCGCCGGCAATGAGCGCTGGATCTCATGCTTTTGCTCAAGCTCGAAACCCCTGTCGAGCTTGCGCACGCGCTTCTCCAGCAGGGTCTTGAGCCACGGCGCGTCCTGGGTTCGCGGGACCTGGAACACCACCTCGCACTGGTAATTCACTACATCGGCGGCAATGTCATCCAACTGGCGGCGCATCGCCCGACTGTCGGTGGTCTTCAGCGCCACCACGGTGCTGGGCGCGGTCGGGTCGATGACCCGGGCCCTGGGCTTGGACTCGGCCGCCTTCAGCGCTGCCTCGGCCTTTTCCAGCTCGGCCTTGCGCGCCTGGGCCATGGCATCGCCGCCGGTCAGGGCCGGTGCCTGGGGCATCAGCGCCCGGGCGCGGGCCAGCGCGGTGGCGGCGGCATTCACGTCGCCTTTTTGCAGGACGATGCGGCTGCGTTGCAGGTAGGCCTCGGCCAGCTGGCGCTGGTGCGGCTCGAGGCGCGCATCGCCCGGTGCCTGGGCCTGCAGCGCTGCCAGCTGGTCTTCGGCGGTGGCCAGTTCGTTGCTGGCAATGCTTTGTTCCAGCTGGTGCCAGGCATCCGGCTGGGCAGGCGCGACCGGCTGCTCGACCGGCTTGCTGGAGCAGGCGGCCAGGAACAGGGAAAACGCGGCAACAAGCAGATAACGTGAGGCGAACGGCTTCATTCCTGCGACTCTCTATTTGCGCAAAAAGCGAGCAAGTCTACACCCAGGTGCGCACGCTCGAAAACGGGTCTTGTGTGACCTGCAAGCGATGAAAAGGTTGCAGGACGCGTCAGCGTGCGCCCTGGAATCTCAGCGTTTCGGCAACGCCAAGCTCAGCAAGAATAGCACCGCCGCACAGACCACGATCGAAGGCCCAGCCGGGGTGTCCTTGAACCAGGACAGCGCCAGGCCGCCGCAGACCGCGGTAACCCCCAGCAGGCTTGCGCCCACGGCCATCTGTTCCGGTGAGCGGGCGTGACGCTGTGCCGCGGCGGCCGGGATGATCAGCAGCGAGGTGATCAGCAGCACGCCCACGATCTTCATCGCCACCGCGATCACCACGGCGATCAGCAGCATCAGCGCCAAGCGCAGGCCGGCCACCGGCAGGCCCTCGACCATCGCCAGTTCCTCGTGCACGGTGACCGCCAGCAGCGGCCGCCAGAGCATCGCCAGCAGCACCAGCACCAGCGCGCTGCCGCCGAGTATCCAGGCCAGGTCGGTGGGGCTGATTGCCAGCAGGTCGCCGAACAGGTAGGCCATCAGGTCGATCCGCACATCGTGCATGAAGCTCAGCACCACCAGGCCCAGCGACAGGGTGCTGGGCGCGAGGATCCCGAGCAGGGTGTCCGAGGCCAGTGGCTGGCGCTGTTGCAGGGTCACCAGCAGGATCGCCAGCAACAGGCAGCCGACGGTCACCGCCAACGCCGGGCTGACGTCCAGGGCGAAGCCCAGCGCCACGCCGAGCAGCGCGGCGTGGGACAGGGTGTCGCCGAAGTAGGCCATGCGCCGCCAGACCACGAAGGAGCCCAGCGGGCCGGCGACGAGCGCCAGCGACAGGCCGGCAAGCAGGGCGTAGAGAAGAAAATCAGCCATGCTTGCAGTGCTCTCCGTGGACATGGGCGCCGGGGGCGATCACCGAGCCGTGCAGGTCGTGGCTGTGATCGTGATGGTGGTGGTAGATGGCCAGGCTCGGCGCGTTCTGGCCGAACAGCTCGACGAAGGCCGGGTCGTTGCTGACCTGCTCCGGGTGGCCCGAGCAGCACACATGGCGGTTGAGGCAGACCACCTGATCGGTGGCGCTCATCACCAGGTGCAGGTCGTGGGAGACCATCAGCACGCCGCAGCCATGGCGGTCGCGCAGGCGGGTGATCAGGTTGTACAGCTCGGTCTGGCCGACCACGTCGACGCCCTGCACCGGTTCATCCAGCACCAGCAGCTCGGGTTCGCGCAGCAGGGCACGGGCCAGCAGCACGCGCTGCATCTCGCCGCCGGAGATGGTCTGGATCGGGTTGTCGATCACCTGCTCGGCGCCGACTTCCTGCAGCGCTGCCAAGGCTGCCGCGCGGTCTACCCCGGGAACCAGGCGCAGGAAGCGCAGCACCGACAGCGGCAGCGTGGCGTCTACCTGGATCTTCTGCGGCATGTAGCCGATGCGCAGTTTCGGCTTGCGCCACACCGTGCCGCGGTGCGGCTTGAGCAGGCCGAGCACGGCGCGCACCAGGGTGGTCTTGCCGGCGCCGTTGGGGCCGATCAGAGTGACGATCTGCCCGGGCGCGACGGCCAGATCGATGTTGTCGAGCACCGCCTCGCCGCCGAAGCTGACGCCGACCTGCTCAAGGCGGATCAGGGCGTCGCTCATGCCTTGCCCCGGCAGTTGCCGCACAACCCGACCACTTCGACCGTCTGCGTCTCGACGGCGAAGCCCACGGCCTTGGCGCTGCTGACGATGGCGTCGCTGATGCTGTTCTGCTCCAGCTCGATGGCCACATGGCAGGCGCGGCAGATCAGGAACTGGCCCTGGTGCGCATGCTCGGGGTGGCTGCAGCCGATGAAGGCGTTGAGCGAGGCGATGCGGTGCACCAGGCCGTTCTCCAGCAGGAAGTCCAGCGCCCGGTAGACGGTGGGCGGCGCGGCGCGACGGCCGTCCTGCTCGCTGAGCACGGCGAGGATGTCGTAGGCGCCCAGCGGCTTGTGGCTCTGCCACACCAGCTCCAGCACGCGACGGCGCAGGGCGGTCAGGCGCAGGCCCTGACGGTTGCACAGCGCGTCGGCCTCGGCCAGCGCACTGTGGACGCAGTGGGAATGATCGTGGGGACGGTGGGCCAGCGGCGTGATGGACATGGGCAGCGACGGTTCAGGATGGAGACGTTATTATGTTACCTGTTTCTGACGACCCGAGTATCCACCGTGTCCCGATTCCTTGCCCTCTTTGTCGCTTTCATCGCTTTTTCGGCCCACGCCGACGTGCGCGTGCTGACCAGCATCAAGCCCCTTCAGCAGATCGCCGCCGCCGTCCAGGACGGTGTCGGCAGCCCCGACGTGTTGCTGCCGCCGGGGGCGTCTCCGCACAACTACGCGCTACGCCCCTCCGATGTACGCAAGGTCGCCGATGCCGACCTGCTGTACTGGATCGGCCCGGACATGGAAGGCTTCCTGCCCCGTGTGCTGAAGAGCCGCGCCAAGCCGACCGTGGCCGTGCAGTCGCTGTCGGGTATGCAGTTGCGTCACTTCGGCGAGGATAGCCACTCCCACGACGAGGAGGACCACGACGATCACGATCACGACCACCGTCCGGGCAGCCTCGATGCGCACCTGTGGCTGTCGTCGGTGAATGCCCGGGTGATCGCGGCGAAGATGGCCGGCGACCTGGCGGCAGCGGATCCGGCTAATGCGGCGCGCTACCAGGCCAACCTCAAGCTGTTCGTCGAGCGCATGGATGCCCTGGATGGGCGGATCAAACAGCGGGTAGCGGGGATCGCCGGCAAGCCGTACTTCGTGTTCCACGAAGCCTTCGACTACTTCGAGGCCGCTTATGGCCTGAAGCACGCCGGCGTGTTCAGCGTCGCCTCGGAAGTGCAGCCGGGCGCGCAGCACGTCGCCGCCATGCGCAAGCGCCTGCAGGCAGTGGGCAAGACTTGTGTGTTCAGCGAGCCGCCGCTGCGCCCGCGCCTGGCCGAGACGCTGACGGCCGGGTTGCCGGTGCGCCTGGCGGAGCTGGATGCGTTGGGGGGCAGCGATACAGTGGATGCCAGGGGCTATGAGCGCTTGCTGGAGAAGCTGGGCAGCGACCTGACCGGCTGTCTGGAACAGCTGTAGGAGCAGCCGCGAAGCAGGCGCCAGGTTGTGTGGCACCCGCTTCGTGGCCAATCATCGATAACTTGAACGAGCTGCCCTTTAAAGCGCGAACGGCAGCTTCAGCGCCACCTGCTGACGCTGCGCCAGGCGCACTTCGAATTCGCTCGGATCATGGATCATCACGTCCATTCCGGCGAAGGCCTGCGCCGCGATCAGGCGCGACAGCCAGAAGCGCACGCAGGCCACCCGCAGCATCACCGGCCACAGCTCGGCCTCGGCGGCGGTGAACGGCCGCAGCGCCGCATAGGCGCCCAGCAGGGCCTGGGCGCGCGGCAGGTCGATACCGCCCTGCTCGTCCAGGCACCAGTCGTTCACGGTGATGGCAATGTCATACAGCATCGGCCCGGAGCAGGCGTTGTAGAAGTCGATCAGCCCGGTCAGGTGGGTGCCTTCGAACATCACGTTGTCGCGGAACAGGTCGGCGTGCAGGTTGGCCTTGGGCAGGGCGAGGATCTGCACCTTGTGCGCGGTGATTTCCGCCAGTGCCGGCTGCAGCAGCCCGGCCTGTTCCCGGTTCAGGCCCGGCAGCAATTCGGCGCCCGATTCCAGCATCCAGTCCAGGCCACGGTCGGTGCGGCGCTCGATGATGCGCTCGCGGGTGGCCAGGTGGATATGCGCCAACAGCTCGCCGACCTGGGCGCAGTGCTGGTTGTTCGGGGCCTTGATGTGCTTGCCCGACAGCCGTGGCTGCAGCAGCGCCGGCTTGCCGCACAGCTCGCGCAGGCCGTTGCCGTCGTGGTCGCGCAGGGCATAGGGCACCGGCATGTCGGCAGCGTGCAGCACGTCGAGCAGCTCGATGAAGAACGGCATGTCCTCAGCCGGCCCGCGCTCGATCAGTGTGAGGACGAACTCCCCTTTTTCCAGGCTGACGAAGAAGTTGCTGTTCTCGGTACCGGCGGCGATACCCTGGAAGTCGAGCAGGCGACCCAGCTCGTACGGCGCCAGAAAGGTTTCCAGCTCAGGCCGGGACACAGGGGTGAAGACTGACATGTTGAAGAATTGCCCATGCGGGCACTTCCGCCGGAAGTGCCTGGTTGATAAGAACGATACGCGTTACTAGCTTACCACTCGAAGATCTTCCAGGACGGAATCAGCATGTCCGGCTGGTCGGAACGAATGAAATTGCCTTCGGAGCCATCGGCGCGTACCAGGAAATAAGGCTTGCCGTTCTTCGGCGTGACCTTGATCGCATACAGGAAGCCGTTTTGACGGTACTCCTGGATGGTCTTGTCGCCTTCTGTGCGAATGGTTACATCGGGATCGGCCGATGGGGCTTCGTCCGCCGCCTGGGTGACGACTGGCATGGTGACCAGCAGACCGAGCAGTAACAGGCGAATGGGTGTGCGCATGATAACCTAGTCCTTTTGTCGTCATTGATCTGGCTATTCTAGCGCCGGACCCGTCGAAAAGGTTGATTCTCCTCATGAGCCAAGCGCCCCTCGTCCTGGTGGACGGTTCGTCCTACCTCTACCGCGCCTTTCACGCGCTGCCGCCGCTGACCACCTCCAAGGGCATGCCCACCGGCGCGGTCAAGGGCGTGCTGAACATGCTCAAGAGCCTGCGCAAGCAGTACCCGGACAGCCTGTTCGCGGTGGTTTTCGACGCCAAGGGCGGGACCTTCCGTGACGCCATGTTCGCCGAGTACAAGGCCAACCGCCCAAGCATGCCCGACGACCTGCGGGTGCAGGTCGAGCCGCTGCACGCCAGCGTCCGCGCCCTCGGCTACCCGCTGTTGTGCGTCGAAGGCGTGGAGGCCGACGACGTCATCGGCACCCTGGCGCGCAGCAGCGCCGCCGCCGGCCGTCCGGTGATCATCTCGACCGGCGACAAGGACATGGCCCAGCTGGTGGACGGCCACGTCACCCTGGTCAACACCATGACCGGCAGCGTGCTGGACATCGCCGGCGTGCACGAGAAGTTCGGCGTAGGTCCCGAGCACATCATCGATTTTCTCGCCCTGATGGGTGACAAGGTCGACAATATCCCCGGCGTGCCGGGCGTTGGCGAGAAGACCGCGGTCGGCCTGCTGACCGGTATCGGCGGCGGCCTGCGCGACCTGTACGACAACCTCGACAAGGTGCCGGCCCTGACCATCCGTGGCGCCAAGACCCTGCCGGCCAAGCTGGAGGAGCACCGCGACGCGGCCTTCCTGTCCTACGAGCTGGCGACCATCAAGTGCGATGTCGAGCTGGATGTCGAAGTGGACGCCCTGGTCTGCGGCGAGCCGGACCGCGAGGCGCTGCTGGCGCTGTATACCGAGATGGAGTTCAAGAGCTGGGTGGCCGAGGTTCAGCGTAGCGCGCCCCAGGCCGGTGGCAGCGTTGCTGCCGACGTTGAGCCAGTGGTCGAGAGGGTCGAGCCGAAGTACGAGACCATCCTCGACCAGGCGCGTTTCGACGCCTGGCTGGAGAAACTGCGCCAGGCGCCGCTGTTCGCCTTCGACACCGAGACCACCGGCCTCGACGCGCAGCAGGCGCAACTGGTCGGCCTGTCATTCGCCGTCGAACCCCACGAGGCCGCCTACGTACCGTTGGCACACGATTACGAAGGCGCCCCCGCCCAGCTCGACCGTGACGCCGTGCTGCTGGCCCTGAAGCCCCTGCTGGAAGACCCGGCCAAGGGCAAGATCGGCCAGAACGCCAAGTACGACATCAACATCCTGGCCAACGGCAGCCCGGCCATCCTGATGCGCGGCGTGGCCTACGACACCATGCTCGAGTCCTATGTGCTCGACTCCACCGCCACCCGTCACGACATGGACAGCCTGGCGCAGAAGTACCTGGACCACACCACCATCAGCTTCGAGGACATCGCCGGCAAGGGCGCCAAGCAACTGACCTTCAACCAGATCCCCCTGGAAAAGGCCGGCCCCTACGCGGCCGAGGACGCCGACATCACCCTGCGTCTGCATCACGCGTTGCAGGCGCGCCTGGCCAGGACGCCGAGCGTGCTGCCGGTGCTGATGGACATCGAGATGCCGCTGGTGCCGGTGCTGGCGAAGATCGAGCGCCAGGGCGCGCTGGTCGACGCCGCGCTGCTTGGCGTGCAGAGCGGCGAGCTGGGGGCGAAGCTGGTGGAGCTTGAGCGTGAGGCGTACGCCCTGGCCGGCGAGGCGTTCAACCTGGGCTCGCCCAAGCAACTGAGCGCGATTCTCTACGACAAGCTGGGCATGCCCGTGCTGAGCAAGACCGCCAAGGGCCAGCCGTCCACCGCCGAGGCGGTCCTGGATGACCTGGCCGAGCAGGGCTACCCGCTGCCCAAGGTACTGATGCAGTACCGCAGCCTGAGCAAGCTCAAGAGCACCTACACCGACAAGCTGCCGGGGCAGATCAACCCGCGCACCGGGCGCATCCACACCTCCTATCAGCAGGCCGTGGCCGCCACCGGCCGGCTGTCGTCCAGCGACCCGAACCTGCAGAACATCCCGGTACGCACCGCCGAAGGCCGGCGCATTCGCCAGGCCTTCGTCGCCAGCCCCGGCTACAAACTGCTGGCGGCGGACTATTCGCAGATCGAGCTGCGCATCATGGCTCATCTGGCCAAGGACGAAGGCCTGCTGCATGCCTTCCGCAACGACCTGGACGTGCACCGCGCCACCGCCGCCGAGGTGTTCGGCGTGGCCCTGGCGGACGTCACCAGCGACCAGCGCCGTAGCGCCAAGGCGATCAACTTCGGCCTGATCTATGGCATGAGCGCGTTCGGCCTGGCCAAGCAGATCGGGGTCGATCGCAAGCAGTCCCAGGACTACATCGACCGCTACTTCACCCGTTACCCCGGCGTGCTCGCCTATATGGAGCGCACCCGCGCCCAGGCCGCCGAGCAAGGCTTCGTCGAGACCCTGTTCGGCCGCCGCCTGTACCTGCCGGACATCAACGCCAAGAACCCGGCCCTGCGTAAAGGCGCCGAGCGCACCGCGATCAACGCCCCGATGCAGGGCACCGCGGCGGACATCATCAAGCGCGCGATGGTAGCGGTGGACAACTGGCTGACCGACAGCAAGCTGGATGCGCGAGTGATCCTGCAGGTGCACGACGAACTGGTGCTTGAGGTGCGCGAGGACCTGGTCGAGCAGGTGAAAGATGAAATTCGTGGCTATATGAGTGGTGCTGCGGATCTCGACGTGCCGCTGCTGGTGGAAGTGGGTGTCGGCTCGAATTGGGACGAAGCTCACTAAACCCCGCGTGAAAGCTGTGTAGGATCTGCGGCGTGGTGTCGCGGATCCGGTGCTGGCCTCGGGCCTTAGATCAGGAGTTTCATGAAACTATCGCAAATAGTTTCGAGGGGCTCGGAACTAAACCGGTGAACCGCCACTCAGAGGTACTGAATGGCTGGTGAAGCCTTTCGATGCTCCTATGTTGTGTTAAGTGTTGGCAGATATCTGGACCCCGCCCTAGCGGTCCGGACTTGGACCCCGAACTTCCCCCTCCCCATACGAAGTCCGGGGTTTTTTTT
The DNA here is from genome assembly GCF_002205115.1 of Pseudomonas sp. DrBHI1. NCBI lineage: Bacteria > Pseudomonadati > Pseudomonadota > Gammaproteobacteria > Pseudomonadales > Pseudomonadaceae > Pseudomonas > Pseudomonas sp. DrBHI1. Next base: position 41,399 of record NZ_NIBE01000029.1, on the reverse strand, counting down.
GCCCGGAATTCGGCCTGAAGCCTGGGAAATCCGTGGGAGCGGGCGTGCCCCGCGATCGACTGATCGCGGGGCACGCCCGCTCCCACGTAAGTATCCCTTGGCCTTCAGACAGCTGGCTTGTCTTCCAGCTCCATCCAGTCCGCCAGCACCCGGTAGGCCTCTTCCAGCCCCTGGCGCTTGGGCGCCGAGAACAGCTGGATGGTCGCCGCATCGCCCCAGCCCTTGCGGATTTCCGCCTGCACCTTGAGCAAGGTGTTCTTGCCGGCGCCGTGAGTCAGCTTGTCGGCCTTGGTCAGCAGGATGTGCATGGGCATGCCGCTGGCCTTGGCCCAATCGAGCATCATCTTGTCGAAGTCGGTCATCGGGTGGCGGGTGTCCATCATCAGGATCACTCCGCGCAGGCACTCGCGGCTGCCCAGGTAGGCTTCCAGGTGTTTCTGCCAGTGCTGCTTGAGCGGAATCGGCACTTTTGCATAACCGTAGCCCGGCAGGTCGACCAAACGCCGTTCATCGTCCAGACTGAAGAAATTCAGCAGTTGGGTGCGCCCGGGGGTCTTCGAGGTGCGCGCCAGGCTGGCGTGGGTCAGGGTGTTGAGGGCGCTGGATTTACCGGCGTTGGAACGGCCGGCGAAAGCCACCTCGTAACCCTGGTCTTCGGGGCATTGTTCGACCTTGGCGGCGCTGAGGGCGAATTTGGCTTTCTGGCAGAGGCCGAGGATGGGGTTCTTGACTTGCATGGGATTTCCGATGTGGGTGTTGCCCAGCGCTGGAGGCGTAGGACCAGGCCTGGCAAGCGGTGTCGTTTCCGTTTGGCTGGCGGAAGTATATAATGCCCCAGTTTTTGTGTGCTCATTCGCCCAGCGAAGGCAATTGAGCATGGGGTGTCGAACAATAGCTCGCGCAACAGAACGCAGCGCGGCCCCCAACCCTGTCAGGTCGTTTCGCATGGCGAAATGGCTGCTTGCTGTCGGTATGTTCCTGCCGTTTTTCAGCGCACAGGCTACACAGGATCCCGAGGCGTTGTACAACCGCACGTGCGCGGCCTGTCACGCCGGACAACTGCCCCAGGCACCCCAAAGCGGTGACCGGGCGGCCTGGGAGCCAAGGCTGGCGCGAGGCATGGAGCAACTGGTGGCACATGTTACACAGGGTTTCAAGGCTATGCCGCCGCGTGGATTGTGCATGGACTGCAGTGCCGAGGACTACCGTTTGGTCATCCTTTGGATGAGCGGCAGTCCCGATACATAACATTTCACCCTTAGCCGTGTTGGATTAGCTGATGAACAAACTATTCGTGAGTCTGCTGTTGACCATGGGGGTCGCAGGTGCGGCAACTGCTGCGGGCCCCATCAAAGGCGATGCTGCTGCCGGTCAGGCCAAAACAGCTGTCTGTGGGGCCTGCCACAACCCTGACGGCAACAGCCTGGCACCGAACTTCCCGAAACTCGCCGGCCAAGGTGAGCCCTACCTGAACAAGCAGTTGCATGACATCAAGGACGGCAAGCGTACCGTGCTGGAGATGACCGGCATGCTGGCCAACTTCAACGACCAGGACCTGGCCGATATCGCCGCCTACTTCGCCAGCCAGAAAGGCAGCGTTGGTGCCGCCGATCCGAAACTGGTCGAGCGTGGCCGTGCCCTGTTCAATGGCGGCAACCTCGAGAAAGGCATGCCCGCCTGCACCGGCTGTCACTCGCCCAACGGCGCGGGCATCGCCCTGGCGAAATTCCCGCACCTGAGCGGCCAGCACGCGCAGTACGTCAGCAAGCAGCTGACCGACTTCCGCGAAGGCAACCGCACCAACGACGGCGACGCCATGACCATGCGCACCATCGCCGGCAAGCTGAGCAACAAGGACATCGAAGCGCTGTCCAGCTACATTCAAGGCCTGCACTGACATACGCGTTAACACTCGGTTAATGCACCAGCGCTAAAGATGAAAAGGGCAGCCCAGGCTGCCCTTTTTTCTGTCCATAGCCGTTACACTACAGAACTCGAGCCCTATCCGGCCTGTCCTACACGGGTCGCGTCGAGGCGACCAAAGACTGCTCAGGAGTAAAGCATGCGTAAACTGATTCTCAGCGCCGCGCTGGTCGCCGCCAGCGTATTCGGTATGGCCGCCGTGCAGGCCGCGGAGCCTGCAACCGCCGGCAAGGAATATATCGAGCTGAGCAACCCGGTGCCTGTTTCGGTACCCGGCAAGATCGAAGTCGTCGAGCTGTTCTGGTACGGCTGCCCGCACTGCTACCACTTCGAACCGGTCATCAATCCCTGGATCGACAAGCTGCCCAAGGATGTCAATTTCAAGCGCGTACCGGCCATGTTCGGCGGCCCATGGGATGCCCATGGCCAGATGTTCCTGACCCTGGAAGCCATGGGTGTGGAGCACAACGTCCACAACGCGGTATTCGATGCCATCCAGAACAAGCGCATGCGTCTTACCAAGCCTGAAGAAATGGCTGACTTCCTGGCCACCCAGGGCGTGGACAAGGACAAGTTCCTCGCCACCTTCAATTCCTTCGCCATCAAGGGCCAGGTCAACCAGGCCAAGGAGCTGGCCAAGAAGTACGAGATCACTGGCGTACCGAGCATGGTCGTCAACGGTAAATACCGCTTCGACCTGGGCACCGCCCAAGGTCCGGAAGGCGTGCTGAACGTCGCCGACCAACTGATCGCCAAGGAGCGCGCCGCTAAGTAAGCGGCGATTGCCATGCGCTTGCGTGCCACGCGAGGCATCGGCCTGCCCCAGCCGCAGGTCAACGAGCATCACCTGCGGGCCACCGGCTTGCCGGAAGATGGTCGCCTGCGGCTGCTCAGCTTCAACATCCAGGTCGGCATCAGCACCGAGCGTTATCGGCACTATGTCACCCGCAGCTGGCAGCACCTGCTGCCGCACAACGGGCGCGCCGGCAACCTGCAGAAGATCGGCGACCTGCTCGGCGACTTCGACCTGGTGGCCCTGCAGGAGGCCGACGGCGGCAGCCTGCGCTCTGGCTTCGTCAACCAGGTCGAGCACTTGGCACAGCTGGGCGCCTTTCCCTACTGGTACCAGCAGCTCAACCGCAACCTCGGGCGTTTCGCCCAGCACAGCAACGGCGTACTCAGCCGTCTCAAGCCCCAGCACCTGGAAGACCATCCCCTGCCCGGCCCGTCCGGCCGCGGGGCGATCCTGGTGCGCTTCGGCGAGGGCGAGGATGCGCTGATCGTGGTGATGATGCACCTGGCCCTTGGCGCCAAGACCCGCGCCCGTCAGCTGGCCTACATCCGCGAGCTGATCGGCGGCTATCGCCATCAGATCCTCATGGGTGACATGAACACCCACGCCAACGACCTGATCGACCACTCGCCACTGCGTGATCTGGGCCTGATCGCGCCCCAGGTCGAGGCCACCTTCCCCAGTTGGCGCCCCCAGCGCTGCCTTGACCATATCCTGCTCAGCCCAAGCCTGACGCTCGAACGTGTCGAGGTGCTGGCGCAGCCTATTTCCGACCACCTTCCGGTTGCCGTCGAGATACGATTGCCTGATGCCCTGACTGTGGATACGCTGCCGGTCCTGAGTTAGTCCTGCCTGGGCGAATCCGGCGCTCAAGTGTTGGGCTTTTCCGCCGAAATCCAGTGATTGCAGGACTAGATGCCACTACCCGTTGCGGATCCAGGCATGACCGAAGAAGCCGAGCGCTGGAAAGAAAAATACCTCAAGAGCATCGAGCAGCAGGAAAAGCTCGAGCGGCGCTGGGAAGCCCGTCTCGACCTGCTGCGCCGTGGCCTGGTGCGCAGCACCCTGGCGGCTGAAGGTAGCGACAAGACCGTTGACCAGTGCATGAAGGAAATGCGCGAGGTCATCCGCAGCGACAACATGGACGCCGGCCTCGCCGGGCTGATTCCGCGCCTGGAAAAAGCCGTACTCGACTCCGAGCAGCGCCGCGAAACCCGCATGAACCAGGTCAGCGACGCGCTGACTGCGCTGGTTACCCAGTTGCAGACCCTGCCGCTGCCAGGCGAGGTGTCGCGACCGCTGAAAAAACTGGCGAAGAAGCTTGATGGCGGGGTCAGCCAGTCCCGTGAGCTGCCGCCCTTGCTGGGTGAACTCAGTGGCTTGCAGGGACGCGCCCTGAGTGCGATGCAAAAGCCCGAGGACGGGACTCGTCCGGGCTTCCTGCAGCGTCTGTTCGGGGGTCGTGACGAGCCCCAGGCTGAGCTGGCGCCTGCGGCGGTCGACGCCCCTGTGCCTGCGTCGCTGGAGGCGCCCGTCATTGCGCCTGAGGTGCAGCCAAGGGACGCTGATGAGCTGCATGCCGTGGCACCCGCGCCGGATGTCACGCCTGAGCCTGCCGAATTGTCCGGGCCCGAGGTCGAGTTACCTGGTCCCGCACTGGTTGAAGCCACGCCGGTGCCCGTTGCCGAGCCGCAACCTGAACCGCAAGCACTGGTGCAGCCGGTCGAACACATCGATCCGCAAGCCGAGGCCTCTGTCGAGGACGAAGGCGCCGCTGCGCGCGAACCTGAGGCCACGGTCGAGGAGGTCGTCGGCGAGGACGGTCCCTACGCCCTCCCTGACGCGGTCGAGCCGCCGTACAGTCAGGTCGCCGCTCATATCGAGCAGACCCTGATCGGTCTGCTCGACGACCTCAGCCTGCCGGAGCGTCACAAGGCCCAGGCCCTGGAGATGCGCGAGCGGGTTTCACGGGGGCTGAACTGGTACGAACTGATCCCGGTCCTGGATGACCTGGCTGTGCTCATGCTGGCGATCACCGACAGTGGCCAGCATGAATTCGAAGCCTACCTGCAACAGCTCAACGAGCGCCTGGAGTCCTTCCAGAGCCACCTGCACGAAGCCAGCGCCGGCCATGCCGACAACAGCTCCGCCGCCCGCGCGCTAGACAGCCAGCTGCGCGAGCAGGTCGATGGTCTGCAAAGCAGCGTGCAGGGCGCCGTCGATGTCGACAGCCTCAAGCACATCCTGGAGAACCGCCTCGAAGGCCTGCTGGTGACCATGGACGATCACCAGCACGAGCGTGATCGCCGTGAGCACGAGCTGGCCAGCCGCCTGCAAGGCCTGGCCGAGCGTGTGGCAAGCATGGAGCAGGAGGCCCTCGGTTACCGCGAGCATCTCGAGGAGCAGCGCCAGAAAGCCATGATCGATCCGCTGACCGGTCTGCCCAACCGTGCAGCCTGGAGTGAGCAGGTCGAGCGCGAGGTACTCGACTGGCAGGAAAATGGTGGCCACCTGGCCATGGCGATCCTCGACCTTGATCATTTCAAGCGCATTAACGACGGCTATGGCCATCTGGCGGGCGACAAAGTGCTGAAGATCGTTGCTGATCAGTTGCGCAAGCGCTTGCGCGGCCGCGACTTCATCGCCCGTTTCGGCGGCGAGGAATTTGTCCTGCTGATGCCGCAGACTTCGCCGCCGGCAGCGGTGCAGGTGGCCGAGGCAATGCGTGCGGCCATCGAGGCCTGCCCGTTCCACTTCAAGGGCGAGCGGGTGGTCATCACCACTTCCATCGGCATCAGCGCCTTCCGCTCCGGCGAGCGCGGCGACCAGGTGCTCAAGCGCGCCGACGAGGCGTTGTACCGGGCCAAGGAGCTGGGGCGCAATCGGGTGGAGCAGGGTTAGTCGGGTTCAGGGTGAGCAATCGTGACCGGCACGTTATACTGTAGCATTGTTGCCGCTGACTCCATGACGTGCCCCTGCTATGAAAAGACTCTTCACCGCCCTGCTCCTGCTGGCCCTGGCAGGTTGTTCCAGTGGCCTGCGCATCGACCGCAGCCATCCTTCGGCCAACCAGGACAGCCGTATCCAGTTTGTCGTGCTGCATTACACCAATGCCTCGCTGGAGCGCTCCCTTGCCCTGCTGACCCATGGCGAAGTCAGCAGCCACTACCTGATCGGTGACGGCCCGGCCACGGTCTATCAACTGGTGGACGAGAATCGTCGTGCCTGGCACGCCGGGGACAGTCAGTGGCAGGGGCGTACCTGGCTCAATTCAAGCTCCATTGGCATCGAGATCGTCAACGAGGGGTATACCGACACCCCGACCGGGCGGGTCTGGCACCCGTACAGTGAAGCACAGGTGCAGGCGCTGATCGCGTTGCTCAAGGATATCGTCAAGCGCAACAACATCGACCCGCGCCATATCATTGGCCACAGTGATATCGCGCCGTTGCGCAAGCTCGACCCGGGCCCGCTGTTCCCTTGGAAGCGCCTGGCCGACGCCGGTCTGGGCATCTGGCCGGACGCCGCGTCGGTGGCACGCCAGCAGGCCTATTTCGAGGTCAACCCGCCGAGCGTCACCTGGTACCAGCAGCAGCTGGCGCGCTTTGGCTACGCCATCGACCAGACCGGCGAATGGGATGTGGCCACTCGTCATGTGATCGCCGCCTTCCAGATGCGCTTCCGTGCGCAGCGCTTCGATGGTGTGCCGGATGCGCAGACCGCTGCGATGTTGCAGGTGCTCAACCGCAAGCGGTGAGGCAGCTTTCATAGCATAGAAACTGGTCTTGCCCTGTGGGAGCGGCCTTGTGTTGCGAAAGGGCCGCAGCGCGGCCCCAGGATCTCGAGTCTGACTAAAGATTGCCGGGGCTGCTGCGCAGCCCTTTCGCGACACAAGGCCGCTCCTACAGGGGAGCGAGCAAATCCTGACAATCACACGCCCAGCGGCCACGCCAATCATCGATTCAGTTGCTATACCTTTGGTATTCAACTGGATGCCACGCATGTTTGACCTCCTCGCATCGGTGCGTCAATTTTTCCACCGACCCTGGCTGTTGGCCGCGCTCGCGGCGTTGGCCAGTGCCGCACTGTTGCTGGCGATCAGCGTCAATGTGGCCTTGCAGCAGATGAAGCAGAGCGAAAGCGCACAGATGAACGCCCAGGGCGAGCGTTTTCTGGAGCGCCTTGAGCAGGTCTTCGGCCAGTTGCGCGAGGGTGTGGACCAGCTCCAGGCGCAACCCCTGCGCGGCTGCGATCCGCAGATGCTGGCGCAGTTGCAGCAGGTGGCGTTGGAGTCGCGGTTCATCTACGAGGCGTCCTATGTGGAAGGTACGCTTGCCTGTTCGAACCGCGGCGGCGAGCGGATCATCGAACCCTTGCGCAGCCCGGACATCCAGGGGCCGACCTACAGCTACTGGCTGAACACCACCACCGAGCCCAACGAAAACCTCGCGGCGCTGATGCTGGGTCGGGGCCGCTTCGTGGTGTCCACCTCCCGTGGCCACCTCACGGACGTGGTCGATTTGCCCCCAGGCGGCAGCTTGCTGGTGGTGCTCGATCGGGGCACGCGGGCCATTCCGGTACTGGGGCCGGCGCAACCCTGGCCACCCATCGCCGATTGGCCGCCGCCCCAGGGCAAGTCGCTGATCGAGCTGCCCGATCGCCTGGTCTATCGCATGTCCACCAAATCGCCGGACTACCAACTGGTGCTGATCGCCCCGCGCGCCAGCCTGCCCCTGAAGCTTAATGGCCTGCTCTGGTTGCTTTTTCCCGGCAGCCTGGTGCTGGCGGCGTGCATCGGCTGGCTGGTGCTGCAACTGATCCTGCAACGCCGCTCGATGAGTTCTGAGCTGCAGCAGGCCTTGCGCCGGGGCGAGCTGCAGGTGCTGTACCAGCCGATCTTCGAGCTGGACAGCCGGCGCTGTGTCGGGGCCGAGGCTCTGGTGCGCTGGCGCCGTCCGGATGGCAGCCTGACCAGCCCGGACTTGTTCATTCCCCTGGCAGAGAACACCGGGCAGATTCGCCAGATCACCGACTTCGTCTTACAGCGGGTGCTCGAGCAGCTTGGGCAGTTGCTGCGGGCCAACCGCCAGTTGTATATCTCGGTGAACCTGGCGGCCTGCGACGTCATGGCGCCGCGTATCGGTCGAGTGGCGGCGCGACTGCTGGCCCATCATCGGGTGGCGCCCCGGCAGATCGCCTTCGAGGTGACCGAGCGCGGGTTGATCGATGTGGTGGTGGCGCGGGACAACCTGCAGGCCCTGCGCGCCGTGGGGCACCAAGTGTTGATCGATGACTTCGGCACCGGCTATTGCAGCCTGGCCTACCTGCAGACGCTGCCGGTGGATTGCCTGAAGATCGACAAGTCATTTATCGACGCCCTTGGCCATGACGCCGCCAGCAGCGGTGTGGCGCCGCACATCATCCGCATGGCCCATGACTTGCACCTGCGGGTCATCGCCGAGGGTATCGAGTCAGAGGACCAGGCGGTGCTACTTAACAGCGAGGGTGTCAACTATGGACAGGGCTGGTTGTTCGCCCATCCGTTGAACGCGCGTCAGTTTGCCGAGCTGATTACCCGGGGGCGGCGGGTGGCAGGGCGGCGGATCGATGATGAGCCTTGAGGCTGATTGCCTGAAAAAAAGCCGTGTCAGACCGGTAAGGCCATGTAGAACTGCGTACCCTGCCCAGGCCGCGAGAATACGCCCATCCGCCCGCCATGCAGCTGGACGATCTCCTTGCACAGCGCCAGGCCCAGGCCGGCCCCGCCCTTCTTGCGCCCGACCTGGACGAACGGCTCGAAGATCCGCCCTTGCTGGCCGTAGGCGATGCCTTCGCCGTTGTCTTCGACACTGATGATCACCCGTTCGGCATGGCGCCGTGCGTGCAGGCGGATACGCCCTCCACTGCCGGTGTGGCGGATGGCGTTGTGCAGCAGGTTGTCGAGCACCCGGTCGAGCTGCGTGACGTCGGCCTGGATGCGCGGCAGTGGTGACTCCAGCTCGAGTATCAGCTCGATCTGCTTGCTCGAAGCCTGCTCGGCAGAACGTGCCCGAGCGCGCTCGAACAGTTCGTCGAGGGCGCAGGGAGCCAGCTCCAGCTTCTGCAGGCCGCTTTGATAGCGGGAGAAATTGAGCAGGTCGTTGATCAGCTGGGTAAGGCGCTGCATTTCTTCGGCGATGGTTTCGAGCAGATCGTTCTCCCGCGCCTCAGGCGGGAAACTGACCCGCTCGCGCAGCAGGCCGAAGGCCATGTGCATGCCAGTGACCGGCGTGCGCAATTCGTGGGAGGCGCGCAGTACGAATTCGCTGCGTACCCGCTCGAAAGCGCGCTGCTCGGTAACATCGTGCAGCACCATCACCGCGCCAAGGATCGGCCCCTCGGGGTGGCTGACCGGGGTCAGGCTGTAGGTCAGCAGGCGGGTTTCCTCATCCACCTCCAGACTCAGGTCGTCCGGTGGACGATCCAGGCTGCCGCCGCGCAGTACCTGGCGCAGTTGCAGGTCCAGCTCCGGGCGTTGCAAGGCCTCGGCCAGGCCTGTGCCCCGGCGGCTCGGATCCCAGCCGAGTTGACGCTGGGCTACCGGATTGAGGTGTTCCAGGCGGCCCTGGCGATCGATGATCAGCAGACCGTCATCGATGCTGTCGAGTACCGCCTGCAGGCGTTGCTGGCCGGCCTGCAGTTCATCGATGTTGGTGGCCTGGTGTTTGCGCAGGGCATCGGCCATCAGGCCGAAGCGGCGGGTCAGCTGATTGAGCTCGGTGGCCTGGGTCACCGGCAGGGTGACGTCGAAGTTGCCCTGGCCGATCTGGTCGGCGGCCTTGGCCAGTGCCTCGATCGGCTGGCCGAAGCGCCTGGCTATGTTGTGGGCAGTGATGAAACCTAGTACCAGCACAGTGAGGCCAACCATGCCGAGCATGCCACTGATGAGCAGGGCTTGATTGCGCGACTGCTCCTCGCTGCGGGTGATTTTTTCCAAGGCGTGGCGGTGGGACTCCAGCAGGTCCATGCGTACCTGGTTGAAGGCGGCTCCGAGGGGCTGCTCGACACCCATGCTGCGTGCAGGCGAGGAGCTCTGTCGATAGGCCTGGACAAATGCCTGGTAGTTGCTGGCGGCCTTGCTCAAGCCGGTGCGTTCTCCGCCTTGTTCCAGTCCCTGATCGAGGAGTGTCTGGAATTGGTCCTGCAGGGTGACGAGGGTATTCGGGGTGGTGTCCTCGTCGAGAATCAGATTCAGCTGTTCGCCCAGGTTCTGCCGCAACTTGAGGGCCAGCTCGAGCGTGTAGGTGGTGTCCTTGACGACGTGCTGCTGCAGGGCTGCCATCTGCAGCACGCTGAAAAGGCCCAGCAACAGGCCAAGCAAAGCCACGGTAACCAGTGCCGAGATGCTCAGGAACAGCCGTGTGCGTAGCTTCATCGGCCATTTCATAAGTTGTATTGCTTGCGCTTGCGATAAAGGGTGGAGGCATCAATGCCCAGGGTCTTGGCTGCCTGGTCGAGGGTGTCGCTGGCAGCGAGCACCGCCCCGATATGGGCACGCTCAAGCTCATCCAGGCTCAGCGCCGCACCGACCCTGGGCGCGTTGCTGGCGGGTTGTTCGGCCATGCCCAGGTGGATGATCTCCACCCGCTCCTGGGGACAGATGATGCTGGCGCGCTCGATCACGTTGCGCAGTTCGCGAATGTTGCCCGGCCAGCGGTAGTTGAGCAGCGCCGTGCGTGCTTCATCGCTGAAGCCGCGGGCCGGGCGCGAGTACTCCTTGACGAAGCGGGCAAGGAAGCGGTCGGCCAGGGTCAGTATGTCCTCGCAGCGCTCGCGCAGCGGCGGCAGGTGCAGGGTGATGACGTTCAGTCGGTACAGCAAGTCTTCACGGAAGCGGTTCTCGCGGACCATCTCGTCGAGGTTGAGATTGGTGGCCGCGAGGATCCGCACATCCGCCCGGCGGGTGACCGGGTCGCCGACCCGCTCGTATTCCTTGTCCTGGATGAAACGCAGCAGTTTTGGTTGTAGCGTGAGGGGAAAATCGCCGATTTCGTCAAGAAACAGCGTGCCGCCATCGGCCTGGCTGACTCGGCCCAGTGTGCTTTCACTGGCGCCGGTGAAGGCGCCGCGCGTGTGGCCGAACAGCTCGCTCTCCATCAGCTCGGCATTCAGCGAGGGGCAGTTGATGGTCACGCAGGCCTTGCGTGCCCGCTTGCTCCAGCCGTGGATGGCACGGGCCAGCTCGCCCTTGCCGGTGCCCGACTCGCCCAGGATGAGAATGTTGGCGTCGGTGGTCGCCACCTGGCGCGCGGTTTCCAGCACCGCCATCATCGCCGGGCTGTGGGAGTCCAGGCCGTCCTTGGGTTTGCGCACCTCGCCTTCGAGGGCCTCCAGGCGCGCCGACAGTTGCCGGACCTCCAGCTGCTTGGCGGTAGCCAGGCGCAGCTGGTCGGGGCTGCAGGGTTTGACCAGGTAGTCTGCGGCGCCGGCCTGGATGGCATCCACCGCAGTGTCGATGGCCGAGTGGGCGGTGACGATCACCACCCGCATCCACGGTGCCTGGATACGCATCTGTGCCAGTACGTCCAGGCCATTGTCCTCGCCCAGGCGCAGGTCGAGGAAACACAGGTCGAACACCTGGCGCTGCAACAGTGCCTCGGCCTGGGCAGCGCTGTTGGCCGTGGCCACGTTGTAGCCCTCATCCTCGAGGCAATAACGGAATGTGCGCAGGATGGCGGACTCGTCATCCACCAGCAGAATGCGGCCTTGGTTGTCCTGGGCTGATTCCATTTCCTGCGCTCCTTTGGGATTGATCTCAATTAGTGTCGGAAAAATCGGGCAAGTTGCATGGTCGATTCTGATTGATTCTGCTCCATGCATGCTAGCTGCATGCCTTAATGATGGCTAAGTCTCTGATAAATATGAAGTTGATCGCTGGCAATTGGCTTCTATTCGGATTCCACGGGCTGAAATCGAGGCATCGGCAGGGATTGGCCGACGGCTGTGTCGTGCAAAACGCACGACCCGATTGTGGGTCATCGTGCAGGATACGTCCCTCGGTAAGGCGGGCGTATTTCGTAACTTTATGATTTAAAAGGATTTTTATTGTTCGAGAAGGCTGGCATGCAGGCTGCAATAACCTTTGCAGAATGGATAACAAGCACAGCAGGAGGAGTCGGCATGAATCGCCCCCAAGACAATCGTACGCAGAGCGCTGTAGTCCCCCTGCACCAGCTGTTGTTCCTCGGCATGGCCTTGCTGCTCACCCTGGCGGCGGGCCTCTTCTACCACAGCTGGCAGACCGCCCGGCTGGCCGAGCAGGTGGCGGTGCAGACCGCGCTGTTGACGCAGTTACGGACAACCCATGCCTCTACCCTGGTCAAGGCCGCCGAGCCGCTGCCCAGTGCCGACAATGCGCCTGCCGTTCTCGAGCGTGTTCAGCCCGAGGAGCGTTGGGTGTTCTGACGCCATCGACCGATTTCGCACAAGAAAAGGAGAAACATCATGCTTAGTTGGGCAATCACCTTCCTGATCATCGCCATCATCGCCGCAGTCCTTGGTTTTGGTGGTATCGCTGGCGCCGCGACCGGTATCGCGAAGATCCTCTTCATCATCTTCCTGGTGCTGTTCGTAGCCTCCTTCTTCTTCGGCCGTGGCAGAGGTTGATGACCATGAGCAGGATGCTCCCCAAGGCCCTGCTTGTCGCGCTGCTGCTGGGCAGCGGCGCGACAGCGCTGGCGGCCAATGACGGCCAGGTCCGGGCCAACCAGTTGCTTGGCTCGGACCCCGAATACCAGAAAACCTGGCAGAAGACCCTCAAGAACGAGGAGCGCCTGCCCGAGTGGGTGATCAACCTCAGCGGCAGCTCGGCGCAGCAGATGTCTGCGGTAACCGAGGACGGCGACAAGTACTTGGTCGGTCCGCTGTGCGAGTCCGAAGGCAACTGTACCTACAAGCGCCTGATCGTGGCCTTCAGCTGGGACAAGGACGAAGCCTACGGCATGCTTGTGGAGGTGCCCGAAGGGCTGCCTGCCGACAAGTCACCTACCCGTCATGCCGACTACCGCTGGCTGGGCAAGCCGGATGACGGGATGAAGGCTCTGCTGCGGGAGCAGCTCAAGCGCGACCCGAACTGGTACTGACCAGCGGTCGCGGACTGTAATGCTATAGAAGCTGAACCTTTTTACCTTTCAGGCTTCTATGGTGCGCCGCCCCGAGGAGGGGCGGCGCATGACCAGGGGGCCGGGCCGCTCTGACTGTTGCAGGGTCGCAGTGGCCTAGGGGTACAGGGAGTGCCTCCGTCATGGGCCGGGTCAGGAGAGGGTGGCATCGGAAGTTGCAGGTCGGTTGGCTCCGAACAGGACGATGTAACCGATCTGGCTTCCGAAGCGCCTGTGGGGGTTCTTCCTTTAATACGAGCGACTTTTTACTTCAGACACATTTTGTCGCTACCGTATATCGAATTTTTTTTACTTGTCCGACAGGTCAGCTCATGTGGCATTTCAGCCATTCGGATTGTCGAACACGCCACTTCACACCTTTCTGTGCTCCCGTCAAATCGGCCTAAAAATGGCGCTTTGGCCTTGTTCGGAAATCCGAACGTTGAAAATCAAGGACTTGGCGATGCCCGATTTCGCCTTCCGGTCTCATGCCGATTCGGCATAGGGTAGTCGTTTCCGGCATTAGACTGCCCCTCCCCACGTCGCAATAGTTGCCGCCTTTTTCCTCGGCCCGAGCGCCAGCAATGTTCGCTCGCGGTGTCCTTACAGTGGGACGCCGGATCGACCAGGCGCAACAGGAATGGCTTCAAGCCGCTCTGGCATGCACCTTTTCGGCCGGTGCCCGTGACCACTACAACAAAGGGTAATGACATGAAGAAGGCAAAACTGAGCCTCGCCTGGCAGATCGTCATCGGTCTGTTGCTGGGCGTTGCAGTCGGCGCGCTACTGAATCATTTCAGTGCAGAAAAGGCATGGTGGATCAGCAACGTCCTCCAGCCAGCCGGCGACATCTTCATTCGCCTGATCAAGATGATCGTCGTCCCGATCGTGATTTCGTCGCTGATCGTGGGCATCGCTGGGGTTGGCGACGCGAAGAAACTGGGCAGCATCGGCCTGAAGACCATCATCTACTTCGAGGTGGTGACCACCATCGCCATCGTCGTCGGCCTGGTCCTGGCCAACGTGTTCCACCCGGGCGCCGGCATCGACATGAGCACCCTGGGCACCGTCGACATCTCCAAGTACCAGGCCACCGCGGCCGAGGTGCAGCATGAGCACGCGTTCATCGAGACCCTGCTCAACCTGATCCCGTCGAATATCTTCGCGGCGCTGATGCGTGGCGAGATGCTGCCGATCATCTTCTTCTCGGTGATGTTCGGCATGGGCCTGTCGAGCCTCAACGCAGACCTGCGCGAGCCGCTGGTGCGCACCTTCCAGGGCGTGTCGGAGACCATGTTCAAGGTCACCCACATGATCATGAACTACGCCCCGATCGGCGTGTTCGCCCTGATCGCCGCCACCGTCGCCAACTTTGGCTTCGCCTCCCTGCTGCCGCTGGCCAAGCTGGTGCTGCTGGTGTACTTCGCCATCGCCTTCTTCGCCTTCATGGTGCTGGGCCTGGTGGCGCGCGTGTTCGGCTTCTCGATCATCAAGATCATGCGCATCATGAAGGACGAGCTGATCCTCGCCTACTCCACCTCCAGCTCCGAGACCGTGCTGCCGCGCGTGATCGAGAAGATGGAGAAGTACGGCGCGCCGAAGTCGATCTGCTCGTTCGTGGTACCGACCGGCTACTCGTTCAACCTCGACGGTTCGACCCTGTACCAGAGCATCGCGGCGATCTTCATCGCCCAGCTGTACGGCATCGACCTGTCCTGGAGCCAGCAGCTGCTGCTGGTACTGACCCTCATGGTCACCTCCAAGGGTATCGCCGGCGTGCCGGGCGTGTCCTTCGTGGTACTGCTGGCCACCCTGGGCAGCGTGGGCATTCCGCTGGAAGGCCTGGCCTTCATCGCCGGTGTCGACCGCATCATGGACATGGCCCGTACCGCGCTGAACGTGGTGGGCAACGCCCTGGCCGCAGTGGTCATCGCCAAGTGGCAGGGCATGTACGACGCCGAGAAAGGCGCGGCGTACTACCAGTCGCTGGTGCTGGAAAAAGGCAAGAAAGAGGCTGTGATGGCGGGCAAGACCGTCAACCAGTAAGCCACTGAGCTGAACGAAGAGCCCCGACTTGTCGGGGCTTTTTGTTGTCTGCGCAATAGTCGAGGGCGCAGCCCTCGCCCGCAATCTTCGCTATCATTCGGGCACTTTTCACGGGGGAACACACGGATGCTCAACGGCCTCTGGCTCGGCTTTTTCCTGGTGGCGGCCATCTCCGCCCTGGCCCAGTGGCTGGTGGGCGGCAACGCCGGCATCTTCGCCGCGATGGTCGAGAGCATCTTCGCCATGGCCAAGCTGTCGGTGGAGGTCATGGTCCTGCTGTTCGGCACCCTGACCCTGTGGCTGGGTTTCCTGAAAATCGCCGAGAAGGCCGGCATCGTCGAATGGTTGGCCAAGGTCCTTGGCCCGCTGTTCGCCCGGCTGATGCCGGAAGTGCCGCCCGGCCACCCGGCCCTGGGCCTGATCACCATGAACTTCGCCGCCAATGGCCTGGGCCTGGACAACGCCGCCACGCCCATCGGCCTGAAGGCCATGCGCGCGCTGCAGGAGCTCAACCCCAGCAGTACCACGGCGAGCAACGCGCAGATCCTGTTCCTGGTGCTAAACGCTTCGTCGCTGACCCTCCTGCCGGTGACCGTCTTCATGTACCGCGCCCAGCAAGGCGCGCCCGATCCGACCATGGTGTTCCTGCCGATCCTGCTGGCCACCAGCTGCTCGACCCTGGTCGGCCTGCTGTCGGTGGCGGTGATGCAGCGCCTGCGCCTGTGGGACCCGGTGGTGCTTGCCTACCTGATTCCCGGTGCCCTGCTGCTGGGCGGTTTCATGGCCTTCCTCGGCACCCTGTCGGCGGCCGCGCTGGCCAGCCTGTCGTCGATCCTCGGCAACCTGACGCTGTTCGGGGTGATCATCCTGTTCCTGGTGATCGGCGCGTTGAGGCGGGTGCAGGTGTACGAGGCCTTCGTCGAAGGCGCCAAGGAAGGCTTCGACGTGGCCAAGAGCCTGCTGCCTTACCTGGTGGCGATGCTGGTGGCAGTCGGTGTATTGCGCGCCTCAGGGGCGCTGGAGCTGGCCCTGGACGGCATTCGCCATGCGGTGAACTGGATGGGCCTGGACACCCGCTTCGTCGAAGGATTGCCCACCGCGCTGGTCAAGCCGTTCTCCGGCAGCGCGGCGCGGGCCATGCTGATCGAGACTATGCAGACCCAAGGCGTGGACAGCTTCCCGGCCTTGGTGGCGGCGACCATCCAGGGCAGCACCGAGACCACCTTCTACGTATTGGCGGTGTACTTCGGCGCGGTGGGCATCCAGCGGGTGCGCCACGCCGTCGGCTGTGCGTTGCTGGCCGAGCTGTCGGGGGTGATCGCGGCGATCTTCGTCTGCTATTGGTTCTTCGCCTGAGCCTGGCTGACGGTCCAGTCGATTACCTGGCGCGCCAGCTGGTCGCTGGCCGCGCCGAAGCCGGCGACCACCGCCGGGACCTGCTGTTCGCCCAGCACCTGGCGCACCTCGAAGCGTTTACTCGCGAGGATGCGCTGGCTGCGGCCCTGCACCAGCCGCGCGTCGTAGCGGATCACCACCTCCACCGCCCCGCCTGGGTGGTATTCGCTCTGGAAGGCCTGTAGCTCGCCGCCCAGCTCGTAGTCAGCCTGCAGGTTGCTGTCATCGGCGCTCAGGCGCTGCACCCGGCCATCGCGCTGGAAACCGTCGAGCAGGCGGTTGCGCACCAGCATCGGCGTCGGGTCGCTCCAGCGTGCGCCCTTGTAACTGCTGATCACATCGCCCTGGGGGATCACCGCGATACGCGGTCCGGCCAGGGCTTCGCTGGTCAGCGGCTTGTTCAGGCGCAGCGACCAGTCCAGCGGTGCGGCGGCGCGGGCCGACTGGTTCACCGGCAGGCGGTAGATATCCACAGGCTCGCTCTGCGGCAGGATCGAACAGGCCGAAACCAGGCTCAGCGTGGCGGCGGCGAAGGCCAGGCGCAGCGATGGGATCATGGCTGGAACTCCTTGTTGTTGTCGCGGCCCAGCAGGTAGCCGCTGGGGTCGGCTTCCAGGCGCCGGGAGATGCCCTTGAGCGAGTTGAGGGTCTCACGCAGTTCGCGGATCGCTGGGGCGATCTGGTTCAGGCCCTGGGCACCGTCGTCCAGAGACTGGCGGTTGTCCTGCAACAGGCTGTTGATGGTGGCGGTGCTTTCGGCCAGCGACTGCATGGCCTGTTCGGCACTGCCGATGGCCTGCTTGCCCTGGGTGCCGAGCAGGCCGTTGGCGTTGCGCATCAGCGCCTGGGTCTCGGCCAGGGTGGCGTTGGCCTGCTTGCCGACCTGGGCCAGTTGCTCGATGG
The DNA here is from genome assembly GCF_002205115.1 of Pseudomonas sp. DrBHI1. Lineage (NCBI taxonomy): Bacteria > Pseudomonadati > Pseudomonadota > Gammaproteobacteria > Pseudomonadales > Pseudomonadaceae > Pseudomonas > Pseudomonas sp. DrBHI1. The sequence goes on along the minus strand of NZ_NIBE01000029.1, from coordinate 24,200 downwards.
CATCGGCGATGCCGCCCTTCTGGCTGGCGAAGGCGCCAGTGGTCTGCTCCAGGTTGGCCAGGGTGTTGCTCAGGCGCTCGATATTGCTTTCGGAGAACATCAGGTTGGCGTTGTGTAGCAGCAGGTTGATGTTGGTCACCAGGTCGCTGCTATCGTTGAGCAGGCGTGAGATCGGCGACGGCGAGGCGACGATCACCGGCAGTTTGCCGCCCTTGCCCTTGAGTTCTGGGCTCTGCGGGGTACCGCCGCTGAGCTGGATGAAGGAGTTGCCAGTCACCCCGGCCAGGGTCAGCTTGGCCTGGGTGTCTTCCTTGACCGGCGTGTCGCCGCTCAGGCGCACGCGGGCCAGCACCCGGCGCGGATCGTTCGGGTCCAGGCGCAGGCTGCTGACGTCACCGACCTTGATGCCGTTGTACTGCACCGGGCTGCCGCGGGACAGGCCTGAGACCGCCTCGTTGAATACCACTTCGTAGTCCTTGAAGGCGTCGTCGACGCTGGACTTGGTCAGCCACAGGCCGAACAGCATGGCGCCGGCCACCACCAGCACGGTGACCAGGCCGATCAGGACATGATGAGCTCGGGTTTCCATCGTTCAGCGCTCCTGGCGGGCGCGCAGGGCGGCGTCTTCGGCCGCCCGACCACGCGGGCCGTGAAAGTATTCATGAATCCAGGGGTCTTCAGTCTGCTCGACCTCGGCCAGGGGCCCTGCCACGAGCACCTTCTTCTGCGACAGCACCGCCACCCGGTCGGTGATGGTGTAGAGGGTGTCCAGGTCGTGGGTGATGAGGAACACCGACAGCCCCAGGGCGTCGCGCAGGGTCAGGATCAACTGGTCGAAGGCGGCGGCGCCGATCGGGTCGAGGCCGGCGGTGGGCTCGTCGAGGAACAGGATGTCCGGGTCCAGGGCCAGGGCGCGGGCCAGGGCGGCGCGCTTGATCATGCCGCCGGACAGCGACGCGGGGTACTTGTCGGCGGCGCTGATCGGCAGCCCGGCCAGGGCCAGCTTGACTCCTGCCAGGTGCTCGGCGTCGGCCCGCGACAGCCCGGCATGCTCGATCAGCGGCAGGGCGACGTTCTCGGTCACGGTCAGCGACGAGAACAGCGCGCCCTTCTGGAACAGCACGCCGAAGCGGCGTTCGACCAGCGAGCGCTGGATTTCGTCGAGGCTGGCCAGGTCCTGGCCGAACACCTTGACCGTGCCTTCGTTGGGCCGGCGCAGGCCGACGATGCTGCGCAACAGCACCGACTTACCGCTGCCCGAGCCGCCGACCACGGCGAGGATCTCGCCGCGGTACAGGTCCAGGTCGAGGTTCTCGTGCACGCTCTGGCTGCCAAAGCGGTTGCACAGACCCCGGGCTTCGATCACGGCTTCAGTCACCAGCCCATCTCCATGAAGAACAGCGCGGCCACCGCGTCCAGCACGATCACCACGAAGATCGATTGCACCACGGCAGAGGTGGTGTGGGCGCCCACTGATTCGGCGCTGCCGCTGACCTTGAAGCCTTCCAGGCATCCGATGGCGGCGATCAGGAAGGCGAAGAACGGTGCCTTGGCCAGGCCCACCAGGAAATGCTGCACGCCAATGTCGCTCTGCAGCAGCGAGAGGAACATGGCCGGCGAGATATCCAGGGTCAGTGCGCAGACCACCGCGCCGCCGATCATGCCGCAGAGCATCGCGACAAAGGTCAACAGCGGCAGCGCGATCAGCAGCGCCAGCACCCGGGGTACCACCAGCAGTTCGATGGGGTTCAGGCCCAGGGTACGGATGGCGTCGATCTCTTCGTTGGCCTTCATCGAGCCGATCTGCGCGGTGAACGCGCTGGCGGTGCGACCGGCCATGAGGATGGCGGTCAGCAGCACGGCGAATTCACGCAGGAAGGAGAAGGCCACCAGATCGACGGTGAAGATGGTCGCGCCGAAGTCGGCCAGCACCGTGGCGCCGAGGAAGGCCACCACCGCGCCCACCAGGAAGGTCAGCAAGGCGACGATGGGCGCGGCGTCCAGGCCGGTTTGCTCGAGGTGCGCGACCACCGGCGTGACGCGCCAGCGGTGCGGCTGGAACAGGCGCAGGAACAGGGTCTGCAGGATCAGGCCGACGAAGCCCAGCACCTGGTTGGTGTCCTGCCACAGCTGGTCGACGGCGCGGCCGATGCGCGCCAGCAGCAGGAGCAGCACCGGTTGCTCCGGCTCCTTGACCGGGATGCAGTAGTCCTGCACCGAGCAGTAGACGTTCTTCAGCAGCGCGCGGCTGGCATCGGGGAGTTCGTCAGTGCAGCGCGACAGGCGTTCGGAACCCAGCAGCTCGGCCAGCAGCGAGGCGCCGGCGGTGTCCAGGCGGCCCAGCTGGCTGAGGTCGACCTGGGTGTCATCGCCGTACTGGCTGCCCAGGCGCTCGCATTCGCGCTTGAGGCTGGCGTAGTGGGCCAGGGTCCAGTCGCCGACGATGCGCAGGCGCGAGGGCTGCTCGGTGGTGTCCAGGGTGGCGCTGGGGACGGTCATAGGCTCCATGCGTCTGACTGAGGGCATAGAGGCTGATCATAGCGCATGTTGAATGTGTGCTGACTGGAGGGCTGCACAGCAGCCCCAGCCCTTCACTGCGCAGGCGCGCCGTCGACCACCTTGAAGCGCAACACCCCGATCACCTGCCCGTCCTCGGTCAGCACCCTCACCTGCCACTTGCCCACCGGATTGGGCGGGAAGTTCTGCTTGTGGGTCCAGGCCCGGTAGCCTTCCTTGCGCCCGCCGTGGATATCCAGGGCGATACGGTCCACTTCCTTACCGTCCAGCTGCCACACATGGTAGATGCGCTCGTTCAGGCCACGGGGCGCGTTGATGGCGGTATAGGCGTAAAGTCCGCCGCTGCGGATGCGGCTGGCGGCCACTTCGTCCAGCGAGGCGCCCGGCTGGCGGTTGAGCACTTCGGTGCTGATCGCCACGTCGGTCATCCACAGCGTGGCCGGCGGTACCCAGGAGCGCAGCAGCCAGCCGCCGCCACCGACCGCCAGGGTCACCAGCACCAGGGCCACGCCGCGGCGCCAGTTGTTGATCGGGAAGCTGCTGGCCAGGCTCGGGAACGACAGCACCATGGCGGCGATCAACGCCAGCTTGAAGCTCTGCGCGGTGGTCAGGTGGAGGATGATCGGCAGCGCCGTGAGCATCGCGGCGAACAGCGTCAGGGTGTGCAGTGCGAGGAACAGCCAGCGGCGTGGCGCCAGCCACTTGTGGTACAGCGGGTCGACGATCGAGATCAGCCCGGCGGCGCCGAGCAGGCCGGTGAAGATCAACTGGCCGCTGTTCCAGGTGGTGGTGATGAAGAAGAACGGCAGGACGAAGAACAGGCTTTCCTGGTGGATCATCTGCGTCGCGAAGCGCAGCAGGGGCTGCGGGATTTCGCGCTTGAAGGTGCGGGCGAACAGCTCGGTGAGGGTGTTCTCGAGCATCAGCCAGATCCAGCTGACCAGCATGACGATGGCGATCCAGCTGGCCAGGCCGGCCTGGCGGTCGACCAAGATGAAACTGCCGATCCCCGAGAGGAAACCGTAGAGCGCGATGATGCCGGGGTAGCGTTTGAGCAGTTCGATGATGCGCAGGATGAAGCCGGGGATCGGGGGCATGGGTTTAAAACAGGAAGAGGCGTGTTCGAGGCGTCCGGGACGTGGACGCTGTTGGCTGACAGGATACCGCCGAATCACGGCTCCCGTGTAGCACCACTGGGGCGGTTGGCCAGCACGCGGCGCCGACGGATCAGCCCCGCAGCCAGGATCAGCCCCAGCAGCAGCGCCACCAGACCATACAGTTCGTCATACCCCAGCAACGGCTTCTCGATGCGCAGGTACCCCGGTTCCTTGAGCAGTTCGCGCAGCGCCGCGTCGGCTTGCTTGAGGCTGACCTGGCGCAGTTGCCGCACCGGATCGGTGAAACGCCCGTCCTCGTAGGCGTTGAGCGCCCCCCAGTAGTAGTCGGCGAGCGCCGCGTTGCCCTGGGTGGTCCAGCTTTCCCGGGCAATCGCCGCCTCCTTGATCCGGGCGAAGGTGTCCGGGTCCAGACCGTGCTTGCGTAGGTGGTCGAACAGCTCCCCGAGCACCTTCAGCGCCGCGTCGAGGTCCTGGCGCTCGAGGTCGGCATTGAGGCTGAGCATCCCACTGTCGCCGAAGCTTTCGCGTTGCACCGACGGGCCATAGGACAGGCCGTGACGCAGGCGCAGCTGGTCGTACAGCGCCCAGTCCAGGTAACGCGAAAGCAGCTCGAGGGTCTGGTCATGGCCCTCTTCCAGCGTCGGCTCGATGAACAGCCAGTGCAGCTTGACGTTGTCGCCCAGCCAGCCGCGGGTCAGGTCGCGGCGCTGCTCGGCCTGCTGGCTGATGCTCTCCAGGTTGCGGCGTTCCCCGGGTTCGGTGGCCGGCAGCTCGCCGAAGGTGCGCTCCAGATAGGCCGGCAGCAGGCGGTCGAGGCCGCCGACGACGATCAGCGACATGTTGTTGGCCACGTACCAGTGCTCACGCAGTTGCCGCACCTGCTCCAGGGTCATGTCGTCGAGGTTGGAGCGCTCGGGGCACTTCAGGCCCAGCTCGGTGGCCAGCTGGTCGCTGGCCGGGTGGCCGATGTCCTGGCGGTCGAGCCAGCGCTGCAGGCGGCCGTAGTGCCCGCCGTCCTCGCGTTCGATGATCTTCTTCGCCGTGGCCAGCGCTTTTTCGTCGATGCGGGTGTCACGAATGATCGCCAGCAGCAGGTCGAGCACCTTGCGCTGGTTGCGCGCCGGGGCCTCGATGACGAAGGTGGTGTCGGCGCTGCTGGTGAAGGCGTTCCATTCCCCGCCCAGGGCCTGCATGCGCTCTTCCAGGCCGCCCTCGCCCGTCTCGTCGATCCCGCTGAACAGCAGGTGCTCGAGCAGGTGCGGCAGTTCGCGCTGGTCGCAATCGAAGTCGTCCAGGCCCACGCCAACCACCAGGCGGATCGACACATGGTCGCGCTCGTAGCCAGACTTGAGGATCACTTGCAGGCCGTTGGGCAGCAGGTAGCCCTCGACCCGCGAGCGGTCGAGGGCGAGCGTGGGCAGGCTGAGGATCAGCAGGCAGGCGAACAACAGGCAACGCATAGGCGAGCTTCGGTCTCCGGGGTGTCTGGGCTCAGGGCTGGCGGGCTTCGTCCGGCACGCTGTCGAGCATCAGCCCGCCGGTATCGGTGCCGCCCAGTACCACATAGGCACTGCTGCAGAACAAAGAGTTCAAACGCTTCATGTCGGCAATGAGCTCCAAGTGTAGCGAACTGGTCTCGATGCTCTGCACCACTTTACGTTGCAGGCGGCTGACATGGGCATGGGCCAGACGCCGTTCCTGGGCGCGGAAGCGGCGTTTCTCGCGCAGCAACTGGTGCGCGCTCTGCGGGTCGGCGCTGAGGAATACCGAGAGGCCCAGGCGCAGGTTTGCCAGCAGCTGCTCCTGCAGTCCGGTCAGTTCCTCGAGGCCGACCTGGGAGAACTCCCGACGCTGCGAAGTCTTCTGCTGCTGGACCTTGCGCAGCATGCGCTCGATCAAGTCGCTGGCCAGCTTGAGGTTGATCGCCAGCTCGATGATCTCCGCCCAGCGCCGGTTGTCCTGCTCGCCAAGATCCTCGCGGGGCATCTGTGCCAGGTACAGCTTGATGGCGTTGTACAGGGCCTCGGCGTCCTCGCCCAGGGCACGCACCTGTTGTGGCATGGCGGTCTGGGTGCCGCGTAGGGCGCCGAGCATGGCGTCAAGCAGGCTGTCGACGATATCGCCCAGGCGCAGGGTTTCGCGCACGGCGTTGGCCAGGGCCAGGCTGGGCGTGTTCAGTGCGGTCGGGTCGAGGTGGCGTGGCTGGTGGTGGCCGTTGCCGTTGTCGCGCTCGGGCAGCAGGTAGTTGCACACCCGGCCCATGGGGTTGACCGTCGGCAGCATCAGCAGGCAGCGCAGGGTGTTGTAGAGCAGGTGGAAGCCGATCACCAGCTCCTGCGGGCTGAAGCTCAGGCTGTCCATCCATTCCACCAGCGGGTGCAGTATCGGGATGATCAGCAGCAGGCCGATGATCTTGTACAGCAGACTGCCCAGCGCCACCCGGCGCCCGGCGCTGTTCTGCAGGCTGGTGGTGAGGAAGGCGAGCAGGCCGCTGCCGATGTTGGCGCCGATCACCAGGCCGATGGCCACCGGCAGGCTGATTACCTCGGCGCCGGCCAGGGTGGCGGTGAGCAGCACGGCGGCCAGGCTGGAGTAGGAAATCATGGCGAACAACGCGCCAATCAGGGCGTCGAGCAGGATGTCTCCGGTCAGCGAGGCGAACAGTACCTTGACCCCCTGGGCATGGGTGATCGGCGCGGCGGCGTGGACGATCAGCTGCAGCGCCAGGATGATCAGGCCCAGGCCGATGCCCACCCGGCCCAGCTGGCCGGCGCGGGTCTGCTTGCGCGAGAGGAAGAAGATCACCCCGAGGAAGATCAGCAGTGGCGACAGCCAGGACAGGTCGAAGGTCAGCACCCGCGCCATCAGCGCGGTGCCCACGTCAGCGCCGAGCATGATCGCCAGGGCCGGGGTCATGGCCATCAGGCCCTGGCCGACGAACGAGGTGACCAGCATGGCGGTGGCGTTGCTGCTCTGCACCATGGCGGTTACCAGGATCCCGGCGATGAACGCCAGCGGACGTTTGTTCATGTTCTGGCCGAGCACCCGGCGCAGGTTCGAGCCATAGACCCGCAGGATACCGGTCCGCACGATATGGGTGCCCCACACCAGCAATGCCACGGCGGAGAGCAGGTTGAGCAGAGTCAGCATGGTCGGGCCCCCTTTTTTCTTCTATGCCCCTGTGCGGGGCCAATGGGTACAACGGTGAGCCTGGCCCGGGGGTGGGCTGGTTTTTTCAGTGCTCACTGAAGCTTTAGTTGTTTTGCGCGATGGGTGCCAGCTTGGCATGACTGAAATCTATTTGAAACACGGGTGCCTGTAGGAGCGGCCTTGTGTCGCGATAGGGGGCGCTCCTACAGGGACGTGGATGCGAAAAGGGCCCCGAAGGGCCCTTTTGTACTGCGCTCCTGATCTTACTGACCGGGAATGTCCTTGCGCAGTTTCACCGGATCGTGCTCCTTGCCCTTCTTGCGCGCCAGCGCCGTGCGCATGCGGATGTTGATCGCTTCAACCGCCAGCGAGAAGGCCATGGCGAAGTAGACATAGCCCTTCGGTACGTGCACGTCGAAAGATTCGGCGATCAGCACGGTACCAACGACGATCAGGAACGAAAGCGCAAGCATCTTCAGCGACGGGTGCTTGTCGATGAAGTCGCTGATGGTGCCGGCGCAGAGCATCATCACCAGCACCGCGACGATGATCGCGGCGATCATCACCGGTACGTGGGAGACCATGCCCACCGCAGTGATCACCGAGTCCAGGGAGAACACGATGTCGATGATGGCGATCTGGATGATGGTGTAGAAGAACTTGCCGCCCGCCCCTTTCGGCGCGTCCGCGCTCTCGTCCTCGCCTTCCAGGCCGTGGTAGATCTCCTGGGAGCTCTTCCACAGCAGGAACAGGCCGCCGAAGAACAGGATCAGGTCGCGCCCGGAGATGCCCTGGCCGAGCACATGGAACAGGTCGTCGGTCAGGCGCATGACCCAGGTGATCGACAGCAGCAGCATGATCCGCGTGACCATGGCCAGGGCCAGGCCGAAGATCCGCGTGCGCGGCTGCATGTGCTTGGGCATGCGGCTGACTAGGATCGAGATCATGATGATGTTGTCGATCCCGAGCACAATCTCAAGCGCGGTGAGGGTGAAAAAGGCAACCCAGATTTCCGGGCTGGTCAGCCATTCCATGTGTATTCCTTCGAGCGTTAAAGGCAAAGCGCCCAAGAGGCCGGGCGCTTTGCAGTTGGATGATGCGCTTGTATTACAGACTGCTGAACAGCGGGAAAGTCCCCAGTGCCAGCGCGCCGGCCATTATGCACAGGCACACCAGCACTGCCCACTTGAGGGTGAAGCGCTGGTGGTCGCCGAACTCGATGCCGGCCAGGGCAACCAGCAGGTAGGTGGAGGGTACCAGCGGGCTGAGCAGGTGCACCGGCTGTCCGACGATCGACGCGCGAGCCATTTCCACCGGGGTGACGCCGTAGTGGCTGGCGAACTCCGACAGCACCGGCAGCACGCCGTAGTAGAAGGCGTCGTTGGACATGAAGAAGGTGAACGGCATGCTGACGATCGCGGTGATCACCGCCATGTACGGGCCGAACGCTTCCGGGATCACCGCCAGCAGGCTCTTGGACATGGCGTCGACCATGCCGGTGCCCGACAGAATGCCGGTGAAGATGCCGGCGGCGAAGATCAGCCCGCTGACGGCCAGCACGCTGGAGGCGTGGGCGGCGATGCGGTCCTTCTGCTGCTGCAGGCACGGGTAGTTGACGATCATGGCGATGCTGAAGGCAATCATGAACAGCACCGGCAGCGGCAGCACGCCGGCGATCAGCGCGACCATCAGCGCTGCGGTCAGGGCACCGTTGAACCAGATCAGTTTCGGCCGGCGCGCTTCGGGGAACTGCGACACGCTGATCTCGCTGTGGTCGATGTCGTCTGTCGGCAGGTGCAGCTCGCCCAGGCGGGCACGCTCGCGCTTGCCGTACCAGTAGGCGATGGCCAGGATCGCCGCCACGCCGAAGGCCATGGCCGGGATCATCGGTACGAAGATGTCCGACGGGTCCACGTGCAGGGCGCTGGCGGCGCGGGCGGTGGGGCCGCCCCACGGAGTCATGTTCATCACTCCGCCGGCGAGGATGATCAGGCCGGCCATGATCCGCGGGCTCATGCCCAGGCGGCTGTACAGCGGCAGCATGGCGGCGCAGCAGATCATGTAGGTGGTGGCGCCGTCACCGTCGAGGGACACCACCAGGGCCAGCACCGCGGTGCCGACCGAGACTTTCAGCGGGTCGCCCTTGACCAGCTTGAGGATCTTGCGCACGGCCGGGTCGAACAGGCCGGAGTCGATCATCAGGGCGAAGTAGAGAATGGCGAACATCAGCATCACGCCGGTGGGCGCGAGCTTGCTGATGCCTTCGAGCATCATTGGGCCGATCTTGGCGGAAAAGCCACCGAACAGGGCGAACAGGATCGGTACCAGGATCAGCGCGATCAAGGCCGACAGGCGCTTGGTCATGATCAGGTACATGAAGGTGATGACCATGGCGAAGCCGAGGAAGGTCAGCATGGCGGTACTCCAGGCGTGGCGCGGCGAAAGGAAGGACGATTCGGGCGGATCAGCGCGTCAGGCGCTGCGCGAGGAGCAGGCGGAGGGATACTGCGAGAAGGCGGGCACAGGAAAACATCAGAATCACCATTGTTGTTGTTGATTGGGCCGGGGCGCGGAGGTTTCCGGGTGCCCTGGCTGGCCGGTCTGCTGCCGGTGGTGGCGCTATCCTATGTGGGCAAGCTTTCAGCCAGCTTTCGCCTGCGCTCAGGCGACGGGAGGTCATTTCGATGGTGGATGTCGTGGAAGGCGGGTGTCATTGCGGGGCGTTGCGCTACCGGCTGCAGGCCGATCTGGGCGATGTCGCCCATTGCCATTGCTCGATCTGCCGGCGGGTCAGCGGCGGTACGCTGGTGACCTGGGTCACCCTGCCCCTCGCGGGTTTCCAGTGGCTGGCGGGCTCGCCCCAGCGCTACATGGCGCCGCAGAGCTGCAGCCGGTATTTCTGTGGCAACTGCGGGGCGCACGTGGCGCTGGTGACCGCGCATAGCCCTGAAACGATCGATGTGACGGTGGCGACGCTGGATCACCCGGAGCGGGTGCCGGCCAATCGGCATATCTGGGTGGGGAGCCGGTTGCCATGGTTGCAGGTGGATCAAGGGTTGCCGGAGGAGGACGAGGAAAGCCTGTAGGGCATTGTGCTACCTCTGTTCGGCCTTATCGCCATGCGCTAGGGCAGCTGCAACCCCCCGGCCGCCTTGTGCAACGCCCGCAGATGCTCGCCCACCTGCTTGATATTGGCCTCCACGGCCTTGATCTCCCTGCCCCGTTCCGGCCCCAGCAGCGCCCTCACCTGCTGGTCCAAGTCGGTGCTCAGCCGTAGCAGCTGCGCCTGGCGCTCGCTGCTCACCTGCTCCAGCTGCTTGCGCTCGGCAGGCTGCGGCAGGCCATAGCCCCCTGCCCCCAGCAATTCCGCCGGGCGGCTGAGGAAGCCGCTGTTGGCCAGCATCGCCTGCAAGGTTTCGTTGGCCTTGTCGAAGCTGCCGTCCTTGAGCGCCCGGCCATTCAGGTAGCGTTGCTTGACCTCGTCCTGGGCCAGCAGCAGCTGGCGGCGCAGGCCGGCCTGCTCGAGCAGCAGCAAGGCCGCGCTGGTACGCAGGTCGGCGCGGTCGAACCATTGGCGGCGCTGCTCGGCGTCCAGCGCCAGCCAGTCTTCCACGCTCGTCTGCTTGATCGGCAACTGCTTGCGCAGCACCTCGAACATCGCCTGGTAGCGGTCGCGATAAGAGTCGAAGCGATAACCCAGGCGCAGTGCCTCGCGCGGGTCGTCGAGCACGTGGGTATCGGCAAGTCCCCTGCCCTTGAGCACCTCCAGCAAGCCGTTGGGCATGATGCTGTCGAGGTCGTTCAGGCGCGGGTTGCCGGTGCCGCTGCGCAGCAGCTTGAGCGACTCCACCGCGCAGTTGTTGGACAGGAAGTAGTAGTTGCCGTCGTAGCTCCAGTGCATCTCGGCGGCCTGGCGCACCAGGTTCTCGATCTCGCCGCGGCTGAGCTTGAGCGGCACCGAGGCCAGGCTGCGCAGCTCGGTCTTGGTGTATTCGTCGATCACCTGCCCCAGCGGCAGCACGAACAGCCGCGAGGGATAGGCGCCGGTCAGGCCGTCCCAGCTGGACAGCTGCACGTCGTTGACGAAGGCGCGGTACGACAGCACCAGGCTCTGGTCCAGGTCCAGGCGGCAGGCTGGACCGCGCGGGCGGCCCGGGGCGCAGATCACCAGGCGCAGCATGCTGTGGCCCCAACGGCTGACCCAGTTCTGGTTGGCTTCGGCCAGCAGGTAGTCCACCTCGTAGACCCGCTCCGGGTCGATCTCACCCAATGGCTGGCGGGCGAAATCGTTGCCGGCATTGAGGAACGGCAGGCCCCTGGCGCAGGTGTCCTGTTGCGGCGCCCAGCCGAAATGGTCGCGCAGGTACTGGTTTAGCGCAGGGCGACGGCAGCCGTAGCTCGGGTCGAGGAGGAAGTATTCCATGTTGACCGCGATGAACTCTTTCGGGCTGCTCAGCTCGTAGGCGTCCGGGCTGCGCACCAGCTGGCCGTTGTGCTGCTCGCGCTCGCCGCGCCGGCCGACGTACTGTGGCCAGCCGGCCAAGTCCAGCAGGCGCGGGTCGTCGCTCAGGGTAAAGCGGCGTTCGGCCTGGCCACGGCAGTCCTGCGGCAGCCCGACCTTGCCCAGGGCGCCTTGCTGGCGCTTGCAGCGGCTGATCAGCTGGCGCTCGGCGTCCGGCCACAGGCGCGCGCGGTCATAGATATGGGTGAGTTCGTGGAGCACGGTGGCCAGCAATTCCTCGCGGACCGTGCCGTGGGGACGGTTGGTCTTCTCGCGGGCGGCGCTGCCGTCGACCAGGCCCGGCAGCAGGCGCCGGTTGAGTTCCAGGCTGGCCACCGGAGAGGCCTGGCCGTAGGCGTCCTCGGGCATGCGCTCGGTCCAGCCGACCAGGATTTGCCGGTCCAATTGCTGCTTGAAGCGCGGTGGCAGCTTGGCCATGGCTTCGTCGAGCAACGTCTGGGTCGCCTGCTGTTGTGCAGGGTCGAGGCCGTCGCGCTGCAGCACCAGCTGCAGGTCGGCCAGGGCGGGCGTGCCGAGCAGCGTCAGGGCGCAGCCCAGCAGCCAGGCACGCACGCGCTTCACAGGGCGAGGATGGCTTCGGCCAGCACCTGGTCGCTGGCGTCACGGGCCTCGGGGACGCGGGCGCGCAGGGTGTCGAAGGCGGCCTCGAGCTGGGCGCCGCGGATATCACCGTTGCTGGCGACGAAGCTGGCGGCGTCGTCGTGGGCTTCACGCACCACTTTCGAGTCGCGGATCGAGGTAGTGGTGTCGGAGGTGAAATCGATCGAGCGGCCGAAGGCGCGGACGATGATGTTGCTGGTGGCCACCAGGGTGTGGGCCTGGGCCAGGTCGGCGAGCAGCAGCATGCCGAGGGTGGCGGCGATCAGCGGTTTACGCATGGAGCATCTCCGGAAGTACAGGGGAGTCGAATGTAGTTATTGGACGAGAATCGCTTCGGCCAGTTCACGGTCGCCGACGCAAGGCCGGGCCAGGTCCTGGTGCAGCATGTCCAGCGCCGCCTGCAGGCGCGCGCCACGGATCCGGCCGTCGCTGGCGACGAACGCGGCGGCGTCGTCACGGGCGGCGGCGACCAGCTTGCGGTCGAACGGCGCGGCGGTAACCTGGCTGGTGACGTAGCCGCTGATGACCAGGCTCTGGGTGGTGGTATCCATGGCCTGGGCGCTGCTCATGCAGGCCAGGGCGAACAGTGAAGGCAACAGGTAACGCATGGGCGGTCTGGCGATGATCTCGGGCTGCGAAGGCTACCCCGGATCCACGGGCGGGGCCAGTGAATCCGGGCGGTGCGGGGCTCAGATGGCGAGGATGGCGCGGGCCAGCTGCGCGTCGCTGGCCTGCAGCTCCGGCAGTTGCTGGCGAATATGCGCGAACGCGCTCTCCAGCTTGGCGCCGCGAATGGCGCCGTCGCTGCCAACGAAGCTGGCGGCATCGTCACGGGCGGCCTTGACGATCTTGTCGTCGCGGAACGAGGAGGAGATGTCGGAGGTGGCGTCGGTGGAGGCGGCTACTGCGCCTACCACAGCGTCGGTGGTGACGACGAAGCTGGTGGCATTGGCCGCGCCGGCGAGCGACAGCAGCAAGGCGGCGCCAAACAGGTGATAACGGGACATGGTCGGGGACTCCTGCACAGGGTCTGGATGGTTCTGCTTATCGGACGCTCGCTTGGCTCGTCACGGTACTTTTCTCTGCCAGGCGCGTAAGACAAGCGTAACACGTGCTGGTTCGGCCATTTGGCTCGAGAAAAGATCACAAATAGTAACTGTGCCTGTCGATTTGTAAGTTATAAAAACTGTTATGTTTGGTCGTGCGAATGCTCTAGTCCGGGCCTTGAAACAAAAAACCCGCCGCAGTTTCCTGCAACGGGTTCTTGTGATTTTGCGGTGCCGGCCTGGGCCGGCGTCCGGCGCTTAGCGCCAGAACGGCTTGCTCAGCTCTTCGTAGCGCTGCGACTCGCTGATGCCGGCGTCAGCCAGCAGGCGGGAGTCCAGGCGCGCCAGCTGGCGGCGGCTGGCCATGCGGCGCTGCCACAGTACCAGGGTGGACAGGACGCGCAGCGGCAGGGCGGCGTTGGAAGCTTGGGCTTTTTCGAAAACCAGGTCGGAACTGAGGGTACGTTCCATGATGTGTCATCCTTCCGCTTGTGGCGGCATTAGGGAGTGATTTAACTGGTGCCCATCTTCCTCTTCTCTCGTCCAGAACAGTAGGTACAGTTCAGGTGTATTGTAAGGGGGCAGTTAACTGTTGGAAGGGACTGTTGCACTTGTTATTGGCAAAACTGTACTGGTGTGCGCTTTTTTGGTGCGATTTTGTGGAGGTAGTAGGGAAGTGGTGAACAGAAAGTGATGTTTATGGCGGTACAGTAGTACAGTTTTAGACGGTTTTTACTTCAAGGTGTTCGACGGTACAGTTGCAGCGCCAGGTACTTGTCCGCCATCACGTGATCCCCAGCGCCCCCAAACCCCTCAAACCGCCACCGCCGCCCCCCGCGCCCGCTCTGCCTTGCCCAGCAACCGCTTCATCCGCCACTCAAAGCCGAACGTCAACGCCACCGCCGCGCAGGCCAGGCCCAGCGCCAGCCCCCACCAGATCCCCTGCGCGCCGCCGCCGAGGTTGAAGGCGAACAGCCACGCGCTCGGCGCACCCACCAGCCAGTAGCACACCAGGCCGATCAGGAAAGTGGTCTTGGCGTCCTTCAGGCCACGGATCGAGCCCATGGCGATGGTCTGCACGCCATCGAACAGCTCGAACCATGCCGCCACCATCACCAACTGTACCGCCAGCATGAAGATCGCCGCGAAGGCCGGGTCGTTACGGTCGATAAACAAACCAACCAGGGCGTCCGGCAACAACCAGAACAGTGCGGCGAAGGCGAACATCAGCGAGGCACCGAAGCCGATACCCACGCGCCCGGCGCTGCGAGCCGCCAACAGGTTGCCGGCACCATAGTAGAGGCCGACGCGCATGGTCACCGCATACGAAAGGCCGGTCGGGACCATGAATGCGGTCGAGACGATCTGCAGGGCGATCTGGTGCGCCGCCAGTTCCGTGCTGCCCAGCACGCCCATGCACAGGGCGGCGAAGGCAAACAGGCCCACTTCGACCATATAGGTACCGCCAATCGGCAGGCCCAGCCGCCACAGCTCGCGCAGTGCCGGCAGGGAAGGGCGCGACAGCCCCTTGCGCAGCGGGTAGGCGGCATAGGCCTTGTGCCAGCGAATATAAAGCGCGAGGGCGATGGCCATGCCCAGGGTCACCACGGCGGTGACCAGGCCGATGCCCATCAGCCCGAGCTTGGGCAGGCCGAACATGCCCTCGATCAGCGCATGGTTGAACAGGTAGTTGAACACTGTGCCCACCAGGCTGATGACCATCACCGGGGTTGAGTGACCCAGGGCGCTGGTGAAGCCGCGCAGGGCCATGAAGGTCATGTAGCCGGGGAGGGCGAGCGGCAGCAGGGTGAGCAGCTGCATCGCCGAGTCGACGTTCTCCGGCTTCTGGCCGAACAGCAGCAGCACCGGCTTGAGGTTCCACATCACCAGCGCCGAGACCAACGCCAGGCCCCAGGCCAGCCACAGGCCGCTCTGGGCCAGGCGGGTGACGCCCTCGGTGTCGTTGGCGCCCTTGCGGATCGCCACCAGCGTGCCGACCGCGGCGATCACACCCAGGCAGAAGATCGACACGAACGAATAGCTCGCCGCGCCCAGGCCGCCACCGGCCAAGGCCTGCGGGCTGATGCGGGCCATCATCAGGGTATCGGTGAGTACCATCAGCATGTGCGCCAACTGCGAGGCGATCAGCGGCCCGGCCAGGCGCAGCAAAGCCTTGAGTTCAGTGGTGGGCGCGACATGCATGGGGGCGGTCCTTCTGGATGAGTCGGGGAAGCGAGCCGTCGATTCTGAGGCCTCGGTCAGCTTTGCACAAAAGGATAAATGCGATCACAGGCATGAGCCTGACTCATGGATGTATGATCCTGTGCATCCGACCTACGCCCCGCCTAACAGGTGCGCCATGACCCGCCAACTGCCTCCGCTCTATGCGCTGCGCGCATTCGAAGCTGCCGCCCGGCTCAGTTCGTTCACCCGTGCCGGTGAAGAACTGTCGATCACCCAGAGCGCGGTCAGCCGGCATATCCGCACCCTTGAGGAGCATTTCGCCTGCCGCCTGTTCATACGCAGCGGGCGAAGCCTGCAACTGACCGAAGCCGCGCGCATGCTGCTGCCCGGTGTGCGCGACGGCTTCGCGTCGCTGGAGCGGGCCTGCGATACCTTGCGCGGCGAGGACGACATCCTGCGCATGAAGGCGCCCTCGACCCTGACCATGCGCTGGCTGCTGGCGCGCCTGAGCCGTTTTCGCCACCTGCAGCCGGGCAACGAGGTGCAGCTGACCAGCGCCTGGATGGATGTTGATCATGTCGACTTCAACCAGGAGCCGTTCGACTGCGCGGTGCTGCTCAGCGATGGCAGCTTTCCGGCAGACTGGGAGGTGCGCCGGCTGTTCTCCGAGTTGCTGATCCCGGTGGGCGCGCCGGAACTGCTCGATGACGCGCCCTGGGACGAACGGCGCCTGGCGGGCATCGAACTGCTGCACCCCACGCCGGACAAGCGTGACTGGCGTGCCTGGCTGGCGCGCATGGGGCTGACCGACAAGGTCTCGCTCAAGGGCGGGCAGGTGTTCGATACCTTGGAACTGGGCATGATCGCCGCGGCACGGGGCTATGGGATCTCCATGGGCGACCTGCTGATGGTGGCCGAGGACGTGGCCCAGCGCCGGCTGAGCCTGCCCTGGCCGACTGCGGTGGCCAGTGGCATGGACTACTACCTGGTGTGGCCGCGGACCCGGCCGGGCGGGGAGCGGCTGTGCAGGTTGAGTGTGTTCCTGCAGGAGGAGGCGGCGGCAATGGACCTGCCGGTTGTGCAGGTACTGTCGGCGCAAGGTTGATAACCATCGCGGGCCACAGCAAGAAAACGTTTGCGAATATCCCGGTCCAGCACTCAAGTATTTCCTACAGACGCCGATCAACTTGCACCAGCGTCCCGGAAGAGGACGCGATTCCCCGTCGATATGCAGCGGGCGGTCAGCGTGATCAGGACGATCCCGGCCTCTTGCCAGGAGCCTTGCCATGTCTCAACCGCGTGCCCGAATCGCCTCGCAGCTCGGGATCGCCCTCGCCATCGTGCTGGCGCTGGTGATCACCGGTAGCACCCTGTTCGCCCTGCGTTCGCTGGACGACGCCAACCTCACCACCCGCCAGGCGCATCTGGCCAGCGAGGCGCGGCTGCTGGCCGACCAGCTCGACACCTTCCACGGCTCGCTCAAGGACAACACCCAGCGCCTGAGCGGCCTGTTCGAGCGCCGATTCGCCTCGGGGCTGGCGCTGCACGCCGGTGAGACGGTCAATGTCGCCGGTGCCGCGACACCGGCGCTGTACCTGGGCGACCACCTGCTGAACAACGATTTCCGCCAGGTCGACGAGTTCCAGCAGATGACCGCCGGGGTCGCGACCCTGTTCGTGCGCAGCGGCGACGACTTCGTGCGTATCAGCACCAGCCTGACCAAGCAGGACGGCAGCCGCGCCATCGGCACCCAGCTCGATCGCCAGCATCCGGCCTACGCCAAGCTGATGGCCGGGCAGACCTATGTCGGCCGCGCCGTGCTGTTCGAGCGCAACTACATGACCCGTTACGTGCCGGTGCGTGACGGCGGTGGCCGGGTGATCGCGGTGCTGTTCGTCGGCTTCGACTACACCGATGCGCAGAACGCCCAGTTCGCCAACCTCAAGCGCTTCCGCATCGGCCAGACCGGCTCGCTGGCGTTGCTGGACGAGCAGGGCAAGTGGCTGGTGCCGCCGGCCGAGGTACGTGACGGCGAGGCGGCGGCTCAGGTAGTCAAGGCGCTGAAACCGGGGGCAGGGCAGTTCTGGGCCGGTGCCGGCGAGCCGGTGTTCAGCGTCACCGAGCCGTTCGCCGAGGGCCCGTGGACCGTGGTGGCAAGCATGCCCGAGGGCGAGATCCGCGACGTGACCTGGAGCGTTGGCCTGCGCCTGGCCATCGGCAGCGTGCTGGCGATGCTGCTGGCCGTGGCCGCCACCCTTTGGTTGCTGCGCCGTAAACTGCGCCCGCTGGGCGACCTGGTGCGCCAGGCCGAAGCCCTCGGCGCCGGCGACCTGAATGCTCGCCTGAGCGTCACCAGCCATGACGAGATCGGCCAGCTGGCCCGCAGCTTCAACCAGATGGGTGAGGCCCTGGCGACCATGGTCGAGCATATCCGTGCTGCCTCCGACCAGGTCAGTGGCCGTGCCCGCTCGTTGTCGGGCCTGTCGTCCGGTGCCTGCGAGGGCATGGACCAGCAGTCCGGCGAGATCACCAGCATGGCCGGCGCGGTGGAGGAGTTCAGCGCCACGTCGATGAACATCGCCGACAACATGGCCGGCACCGAGCGCATGGCCCGCGACAATGCCCAGCAGACCCGCATCGGACGCAGCGCCATGGATGAAGCCTCGGTTTCCCTGCGGCAGATCGCCGAGGCCTTGGGTGGCACCGCCAGAGTGATGGACACCCTGGGCGCCCGTTCGCAGGAGATCGGTGGGATTGTCGGCGTGATCACCTCGATCGCCGAGCAGACCAACCTGCTAGCGCTGAACGCCGCCATTGAGGCGGCGCGGGCCGGCGAGCAGGGTCGTGGATTTGCCGTGGTCGCTGACGAAGTTCGTGGCTTGGCCGCGCGCACCCGCCAGGCCACCGACGAGATCTCGGGCATGATCGCCAGCATCCAGCAGCAGACCGGCCATGCCATCAGCACGTTGGAGCAGGGCAATCAGCTGATGCAGGAAGGCCTGGCACGCAACGACAAGGTGGCCGAAGCCCTGGCGCGCATCGACGAGCAGAGCCGGGTGGCGGGCGAGCAATTCGCCGTGATCAGCACCGCGACCCAGGAGCAGAGCAGCACCGCGACGGTGCTCAGCCGCAACCTGCAGAGCATCGCCCAGGCCAACAGCGAGCAGCGTGATGTGGCCAATGAACTGGCCATGACGGCCCGCGAGCTGGAGGGGCTGGCGGGGCAGTTGCGCCAGGAAGTGGATCGGTTCCGCACTCACCGCTAGTGCACTGGGGCTGCCTTGCAGCCCTTGCGCGACACAAGGCCGCTCCAGGCGAGCGCGTTCCCATGTAGGAGCGGGCTTGTGTCGCGAACGGGCCGCAACGCGGCCCCAGCGGTTTCAAATACTACAGCGTCCCCAGCCCCAACGCCTGCGCACACGCCTGCAACGACCGGCGCTCGCTCTGCGCATACAGCGCCAGCTCATCCTGCACCTGCAACCCCAGCGCCTGCTCGAAGGCCTCGCGGTTGGCGTTGCTGCCATAGTCGGCCTGGCCATCGTCCCCCAGGTTGGACTGGAAGATCCCTGCCGCGCTCACCGGCAGGAAATCCTCGTACACCAGCGCCTCGAAATGCACGTGCCCGGCGTCGATCAGCCCCTGCAGGGTGGTCGGGCGATCCTGTTGCCCGCGCTCGGCCAGGCCTTTCTCGGTGGCGAAGTAGCGGAAGTACGCCAGCCCCTGCTCGCGCATCTGCCCCAGGTCATCCGGAAACTCGGCGAAGTGCTCCGCGAGCAGCGCCCTGTATCGCTCGGCATTGGCCTCCGCCGGCGCGCCGCCCAAAGCTTCACGGGTCGCATCCAGCAGCCGGTCGTACAGCTGGCGCCCCTTGGGCGTCAGCGCCGCGCCGCGCTGTTCGATCTCGCCGAAACGCGCCGTGTGGCTGCCCTGGGCATCACTGAAGGCGACCTTCTCCTGCAGGGCCTTGAAGCTGGTCTGGCGCAGCAGGATCGGCTGGCGCCGGGTGGGCGGCCCCTCGACCACGGCCTTGGGCGGAATACCCTTGGCCGGCATGCCGAGCTGGATCGCGTCGATGTCCAGGGTGCGCGGGGTCAGGTGGTTGATATGCGGGCCTTTGAACGCCACCACGTCGGCGATCAGCCGGTGCTGGTCGTGCAACTGCTGGTACTGCTCGGCGCTGACCGTGGCGTCCTGGTGCCAGCGGAAGGTGTGCAGCGCCTCCTGGACGAAGGTCTCGGCATCGCTTGCGTCCAGGCCGCCGTCGCGTTCGCATTGGGCGATCAGCTCGAGCACGCGGGGGGTGAAGATCTGCCGTTTCTCCAGGATGCCCCGGGCCAGTGCGCGCAGTTGCGGGTTGTCGATCAGCTCCAGGCGCAGCAGCGAGGTGAACACGCGGAACGGGCTGATGTGCAGCGACTGTTCATGCACGGCGCGAAACGCGGTGGAGTGCACCGGCACGCCAGCCGAGCTCAGGTCGTAGTAGCCGACCGGCTGCATGCCCATCACCGCGAACAGGCGGGCGATGGTGGCCAGTTCCTCGGCGGTGCCCACGCGGATGGCGCCGTGGCGTTCCTGGTCGAGGCGTTCGATCTCGCCGGTCCAGCGCAGGGCCTCGGCCACCTTGGGCTGTGCGGCCATGACCTGCTGGTTGGTCTCGCTCACCAGCTCAAGCAGCGTGCCGTACAGGGGGACTTCCTGCTTGTACATGAGCGACATGGCGGCAGAGAACTGCGCGCGGATGCTGTCGGGGCTGACGAAATCATGGGCGGGCATCGCAAGCTTCCTGGGTGAGTGGAGGACACTTACATGAAAACTGGGAATGGAGCTGGCGTACAAGCGAAAAAAAGTGCGGGTTTCATTCCTTTTTTGATGGACCTTGGCGACCCTATCGCGGGGCAAGCCCGCTCCCACGAACTGTGTGGGAGCGGGCTTGCCCCGCGATGGCGTCAGTGGTCGCGCCGCTGGATCTGCTCGGCAACCCACTCGACCAACGCCCGCACCTTCGGCACTTCCGCCGCATGCTCGGCATACGCCAGATAATGCGCGCCACTGCTCTTCATCGCATGGTCCCAGGCCAGCACCAGGCTGCCCTCGGCCAGCTCCCGGGCCACCAGGTACCGCGGCACCAGCGCCACCCCGCACCCCGCCTGCGCCGCGCTCAAGGCCATGTAGAAGGTGTCGAAGCGTGGCCCGTGGTAGCTGTTGTCGGTGTGCAGCCCTTGCTCCAGGAACCACGCGTGCCAAGCCTCCGGGCGCGAGGTGCTCTGCAGCAATACCAGCTCCGCCACCGCGCCCGCGTCAGGCAGCGTGCGGCCTTGCAACAGCTCCGGCGCGCACACCGGCACCACCTCTTCGCCGAACAGCTCGACGCAGGTCGCCCCCGGCCAGGTGCCCTGGCCATAGAAGAACACCACGTCGGCCGACCCCTGCAGCAGGGAGAACGGCTCCATCTCGTTGCGGATATCCAGGTGGATGTTCGGGTGGCGCTTGCCGAAGCCTTTTAGGTGCGGAATCAACCAGCGCACGCCGAAACTCGGTTGAGTGGCTACCTTCAATACTTCGGTCTGCGAGCCATAGCTCAGGACATAGCGGCTGGACATGTCCACCTGGGTAAGGATCTTGTTCACCTCGGCCAGGTACAGGCTGCCGGCGGGGGTCAGCTGCAAGCGTCGACGGATGCGCAGGAACAGGTGGTGACGCAGCATCTCCTCGAGCTGCGCCACCTGCTTGCTCACCGCGCTCTGGGTCAGGTGCAGCTCCTCGGCGGCGCGGGTGAAGCTCAGGTGGCGGGCTGCGGCCTCGAAGCACTGCAGGGCGGTCATGGACGGAACCAGGCGTTTGGACATAAGCGGTCTCGGCGGCTGAAATCATTACCTGGCGGAATGATATGCGGAATAAAGGTCGTTTGTTGCACCTGTGTAATCGGATTAATACTGACCCACATCCTTTTCCACCCCTTCACCCGATGAAAGGAGAAGCACAATGGTTGCTGCATTGCTCGAGCGTCTTGGCGTTGCCGCCGCGGCTCACACCCAGGGCGACTACCCTGTTCACACCCCGATTGACGGCAGCCGCATCGCCTCGGTGAAACTGCTCGGCAAGGCCGACACCATTGCCCGCATCGACCAGGCGCAACAGGCCTTCGAAACCTGGCGCAGCGTGCCGGCCCCACGTCGCGGCGAGCTGGTGCGCCTGTTCGGCGAGGTGCTGCGCGAACACAAGGCCGACCTCGGCGAACTGGTCTCCATCGAAGCCGGCAAGATCACCCAGGAAGGCCTGGGCGAAGTGCAGGAAATGATCGACATCTGCGACTTCGCCGTCGGCCTGTCGCGCCAGCTGTACGGCCTGACCATCGCCTCCGAGCGTCCGGGCCACCACATGCGTGAAACCTGGCACCCGCTGGGCGTGGTCGGGGTGATCAGCGCCTTCAATTTCCCGGTGGCGGTATGGGCGTGGAACACCGCGCTGGCGCTGGTGGCCGGCAACGCCGTGGTGTGGAAGCCATCCGAGAAGACCCCGCTGACCGCCCTGGCCTGCCAGGCACTGTTCGACAAGGCCGTGAAGGCCTTCGGTGATGCGCCGGCTGGCCTGGCGCAATTGGTGATCGGTGGTCGCGAAGCCGGCGAAGCCCTGGTCGACGACCCACGCGTGCCGCTGGTCAGCGCCACCGGCAGTACGCGCATGGGTCGTGAAGTCGGCCCGCGTGTCGCGGCGCGATTCGGCCGCAGCATTCTCGAGCTGGGCGGCAACAACGCCATGATCCTGGCCCCGAGCGCCGATCTGGACCTGGCCGTGCGCGGCATCCTGTTCTCCGCCGTCGGCACCGTCGGCCAGCGCTGCACCACCCTGCGCCGTCTTATCGTTCACCGTTCGATCAAGGACGAAGTGGTCGCCCGCGTCAAAGCCGCCTACGGCAAGGTGCGCATCGGTGACCCGCGCAAGGACAACCTGGTCGGCCCGCTGATCGACAAGCAGTCGTTCGATGCCATGCAGGGCGCGCTGGCCAAGGCCCGCGACGAGGGTGGCCAGGTGTTCGGTGGCGAGCGTCAGCTGGCCGAGCAGTACCCGAACGCCTACTACGTGTCGCCGGCCATTGCCGAGATGCCGGCCCAGAGCGACGTGGTCCGCCACGAGACCTTCGCGCCGATCCTCTACGTGTTGGCCTACGACGACTTCGAAGAGGCCCTGCGCCTGAACAACGAGGTGCCGCAAGGCCTGTCGTCGTGCATCTTTACCACCGACATTCGCGAGGCCGAGCGTTTCCAGAGCGCCTCGGGCAGCGATTGCGGCATCGCCAACGTCAACATCGGCACCAGCGGTGCTGAGATCGGCGGGGCGTTCGGGGGTGAGAAGGAGACCGGTGGCGGGCGTGAGTCCGGGTCGGACGCCTGGAAGGGCTACATGCGCCGGCAGACCAATACCGTGAACTATTCGCGTGAGTTGCCGCTGGCGCAGGGCATCGTGTTCGATTGATGATCGTGGGCGGGGGCTGACGCCCCCGAATCGCGACACAAGGCCGCTCCCACAGGGTTCGGCGCGATTCCTGTGGGAGCGGCCTTGTGTCGCGAAAGGGCTGCGAAGCGGCCCCAGAGGCAATAAGAACAATTGCTGGAGCCGGCCATGTCCGAACTGCGTCAAGAATGTCTGTGGGAACACGTCACCCAGCCGACCGTCGCCGCCCAGGCCCTGGCCGGCGAGCACAAGGCCGATGTCTGCGTGATCGGCGGCGGCATCACCGGCTTGTCGGCGGCGATCCACCTGCTGGAGCAGGGCAAGTCGGTGATCCTGCTGGAAGCCTGGAAGATCGGCCACGGCGGCTCCGGGCGCAACGTTGGCCTGGTCAATGCCGGCACCTGGATCCGCCCCGACGACGTCGAGGCCACCCTCGGCCACAAGCAGGGCGCCCGCCTGAACAAGGTGCTCGGCGAGGCCCCGGATGAAGTATTCGCCATGATCGAGCGCCTGGGTATCGACTGTCAGGCCCGGCATCAGGGCACCTTGCACATGGCGCACAACGCCACCGGCATCGCCGACCTCGAGGCCCGCCACCAGCAGTGGACCCGGCGCGGCGCCGACGTCGAGCTGCTGACCGGCGCGCACTGCCAGGAATACTGCGGTACCGACAAGATTTCCGCCGCGCTGCTCGACCGCCGCGCCGGCACTATCAACCCCATGGGCTATACACAAGGCCTGGCCGCCGCCGTGAACCGGCTGGGCGGCAAGCTGTTCCAGCAGTCCTCGGTAGAGGGCCTGGAGCGTGATGGCGACGCCTGGCGAGTGAAGAACGCACGCGGCGCGGTGCGTGCCGACAAGGTGGTGATCTCCACCGGCGCCTACACCGAAGGCGACTGGAGCAACCTGCAGAAGCACTTCTTCCGCGGCTATTACTACCAGGTCGCCTCCAAGCCTCTGCATGGCGCCGCCGCCGACAAGGTCCTGCCCCATGGCCAGGGCTCGTGGGACACCCGCACCGTGCTCAGCAGCATCCGCCGTGACGACCAGGGCCGCCTGCTGCTCGGCAGCCTCGGCCGGGTCGACAACAAGCCGGCGTGGTTCGTGCGCAGCTGGGCCGACCGTATCCAGAGCCACTACTACCCGGCGCTGGGCAAGGTCGAGTGGGAGATGCACTGGACAGGCTGCATCGACTTCACCCCGGATCACCTGATGCGCCTGTTCGAACCGGCGCCGGGGCTGGTGGCGGTGACCGGCTACAACGGGCGCGGCAACACCACCGGCACGGTGATCGGCCGGGCGTTTGCCGAGTTCCTGCTCAAGGATGATCCGGACAGCCTGCCGATTCCATTCTCGCCGATGAGGCCGGTGAGCGCGCCGTCGCTGCGCACGGCGTTCTACGAGTCGGGGTTCTCGCTGTATCACGCAGGGCAGTGTCTGCGGGTGGTGTTGTAATCGCTATCGCGGGGCAAGCCCGCTCCCACGCTGTGCAGGCTGGATAATCCTTGGGGCAACCAGGAACGTGGGAGCGGGCTGGCCCCGCGATTGGCTCACTTATGCAACCAGCTCAGGAACCCACCTTTCTTCACCACCGCCGGTTTCTGCAGCAGC
>NZ_NIBE01000002.1:0-29845 GCF_002205115.1 Pseudomonas sp. DrBHI1 | reverse complement strand
GTGGGAGCGGGCTTGCCCCGCGATGTGGCCAGCCCAGGCAACATTACTGCCTGATCGGGCCTCATCGCGGGGCAAGCCCGCTCCCACGGTGCGTGGCCATCCAGGCAATCTCCACACAATCTCCACATTTCCTCCCCGAGGGCTCCACGCGGCGGGCAGAAACTGCCCCCATCGCAAACGGAGCCTTACCCCATGAACAAGACCCTAGGTTTCAAGCTCGGCCTGATCGCCGTGCTGATCCTGCTGCTGCTGATCCCCTTGCTGATGATTGGCGGCCTGATCGACGAACGCCAGCAACTGCGCAACAACGTGCTGGGCGAGATCGCCGCGAGCTCCAGCTACGACCAGCTGGTCAGCGGCCCGGTACTGGTGGTGCCCTATCGCAAGTTCGAGCGGCGTTGGATCGACAAGGACGGCACGAGCGTCCAGGAGACCACCACGATGCACG
The DNA here is from genome assembly GCF_002205115.1 of Pseudomonas sp. DrBHI1. NCBI lineage: Bacteria > Pseudomonadati > Pseudomonadota > Gammaproteobacteria > Pseudomonadales > Pseudomonadaceae > Pseudomonas > Pseudomonas sp. DrBHI1. The sequence goes on along the minus strand of NZ_NIBE01000002.1, from coordinate 29,397 downwards.
GCAATCTCTACTTCCTGCCGGAAACCTTCGCGATGGATGTCGGTGTCGATACCGAGCTGCGCGCCCGCGGCATCTACCAGGCGCGCCTGTTCCATGCCAAGGGGCAGGTCAGCGGTCGCTTCAAGCTGCCTGAGCGCTGGGGGATCGAGAAGGACTACGACGACTACCGCTTCGACAAGCCGTTCCTGATGGTCGGCATCAGCGACATTCGCGGCATCGAGAACAGCCTGGAGCTCACCCTGGATGACCAGCGCCTGCCCTTCGAGGCCGGCAGCGGCGTCGACTGGTTGCCCGGTGGCGTGCATGTGGCCCTGCCGCAGTTCAGCGACCAGAAGGCCCGCGAGTTCGACTACGCCTTCGATTTGGCCCTGCTGGGCACCGGCCAGCTGGCGGTGCTGCCGGTCGGCCGCAGCACCACGGTAGACATGCGCGCCAACTGGCCGCACCCGAGCTTCGTCGGCAGCTACTTGCCCAGCCGCCGGGCGATCGATGAGAAGGGCTTCAGCGCCCACTGGCAGACCTCGTTCTTCGCCACCAACCTGGAAGAGTCCATGCGCCTTTGCGCGACCGTCGGCAAGTGCGGTGATTTCAACGAGCGTGCTTTTGGCGTCAGCTTTGTCGACCCGGTGGACCAGTACCTCAAGAGCGAACGGGCGATCAAGTATGCGCTGCTGTTCATCGCCCTGACTTTTGCCGGCTTCTTCCTGTTCGAAGTGCTCAAGAACCTCAGCGTGCACCCGGTGCAGTACATCCTGGTGGGCGTGGCCCTGGCGTTCTTCTACTTGCTGTTGCTGTCGCTGTCCGAGCACCTGGGGTTTGGCCTGGCCTACGGGCTGTCGGCGTCAGGATGCGTGCTGCTGATCGGCTTCTATCTGGTTCATGTACTGCGCAGCCAGGGGCGTGGCGTGGGCTTTGCGGCCGGACTGGCGGCGTTGTACGCGATGCTCTATGGGCTGCTCAGCGCCGAGGACTACGCCCTGCTGATGGGCTCACTGCTTTGCTTCGGGTTGCTGGGTGTGTTCATGGTGCTGACCCGTCGGCTGGACTGGTCGCGGGTGGGGAGGGGCGTATGAGGGAGGATAGAGAGATCGGGCGCTGGTTGGCTGTGAGGATTGGCCAGCTATTTCCTGTGATACCGAGGTGAATTCTGGGGCTGCTCTGCAGCCCTTTCGCGACGCAAGGCCGCTCCTACAGACGATCGCGTAATCCTGGAGCGGCCTTGTGTCGCGAAACGAGGGCGAAGCCCTCGCTGGCGCAGTCTCAGGCTAACGGAGCTGTAGCCACCATCGACGGTCGCTTTGCCACCTCGGCATACCACGCCGCCAGCCCTGGATACAGCCCACGCCAATCGAACTCAGGCTGGCGCAGGTCCAGATACCCCAACGCACAGGCCGCCCCGATCGCGGCGATATCGAACCCCGAGGCGATCTCAGCCAGGTGCTCGCGCTCCAGGCTCGCCAGGCTGCGGCGGATCTTCTCGCCCTGTGCCTGCACCCAACCGTCCCACTGCTTGTCCACCGGGCGCAGGAAGGTCTCGTAGCGGGTGGCCACTGCCGCATCCATGATCGCGTCGGCCTGAGAGGCCAGGGTCAGACGCCGCCAGCGTGCCGAGCCCTCGCGGGGGATCAGCGGCAGGCCAACGTGCTGGCTATCGAGGTACTCGCAGATCACCCGGCTGTCGTGCAGCACGCTGCCGTCGTCCAGGCGCAGGGCCGGGATCTTGCCGATCGGGTTGCCCTGGTTGAGCTGCGCGTCGCCGTTCACCGGGCTGATGTTCACGCCCTGCACGGTGACGCGGTCCAACTGGCCGGTCTCGTGCAGCACGATCATCACCTTGCGCACGAATGGCGACAGCGGCGAATGGAACAGGATCATGGCTCAGTTGCCCTGCAGGCTGGGCGGCAGGCACACGCCGGTGCCGCCGATGCCGCAGTAGCCTTCCGGGTTCTTGGCCAGGTACTGCTGGTGGTAGGCCTCGGCGAAGTACACGGTCGGCGCCTGGGCGATCTCGGTGGTGATCTCACCGAAGCCGGCCTTGCCCAGCTCGGCCTGGAAGGCGGCCTTGCTCGCGTTTGCTTCATCGAGCTGCTGCGGCGAGGTGCAGTAGATCGCCGAGCGGTACTGGGTGCCGACATCGTTGCCCTGGCGCATGCCCTGGGTCGGGTTGTGCAACTCCCAGAACATCGCCAGCAGCTCGCGGTAGCTGACCCGGTTCTTGTCGAACACCACCAGCACCACCTCGGTGTGGCCGGTCAGGCCCGAGCAGACTTCCTCGTAGGTGGGATTGGGGGTGAAACCGCCGGCGTAGCCGACCACGGTGCTGACCACGCCTTCGCGCTGCCAGAAACGGCGCTCGGCGCCCCAGAAGCAGCCCAGGCCGAAGATGGCGAAGTCGATGTCGCCTTCGAAGAACGGGCCGAGCAGCGGGGTGCCTTCGAACACGTAGTGGAACTCGGGCAGGGTCATCGGGGTTTCGCGGCCGGGCAGGGCCTGTTCCGCGGTGGGCAGGACGTTTTTGTTCACCAGGATTTCCGAACGCAGGACCATGGCCGTTCCTCTGTGTCTTTTCAGTTGGACAGGTGTTGGCCCAATCGCCGGCAAGCCGGCTCCCTCAGGGTTATGCGTTCGACTGTGGGAGCCGGCCTGCCGGCGGTGAGGCCCGAATGGTTCCTATAGTGCCCGAGGTTGGCGCCGCTGTCAGTCCACCGGCCCACGCGGGTAGCGTCGCAGCTTGTCGTTCAGCTCGCGCCCCGGAATCGGCCGGTCGAACAGGTAGCCCTGGCCGACGTCGCAGCGGTGCCGGCGCAGGAACGCCAGCTGCTCGGGCGTCTCGATTCCTTCGGCGACCACCTTGAGCTTGAGGTTGTGGGCCATGGCCACCACCGCCGAGGTGATCTCCATGTCGTCCTGGTTGTCGGGGATCTCGTTGATGAAGCTGCGGTCGATCTTGATGATGTCGATCGGGAACTTCTTCAGGTAGCTCAGCGACGAGTAGCCGGTGCCGAAGTCGTCCATGGCCAGGGTCAGGCCCAGGGCCTTGAGCTCGTCGAGCTGGCGGTGGGTGTCCTCGGTGGCTTCCAGCAGCAGGCCTTCGGTCAATTCCAGCTCCAGCAGGTGCGGCGGCAGGGCTTCTTCCTTGAGGATGCTGCCGATCGAACTGACCAGCTCGGGATCGGAGAACTGCTTGGGCGACAGGTTGATGGCCACGTGCAGGTTGCCGAAGCCGGCTTCGCGCAACTGCTGGCTCATGCGGCAGGATTGGCGCACCACCCACTTGCCGATGGGGATGATCAGGCCGGTTTCCTCGGCCACGCTGATGAACTGGTCGGGGCGGATCATGCCGCGCTCGGGGTGGTTCCAGCGCAGCAGCGCCTCCAGGCCGAGCAGGCGGCCGCTGCGCAGGCACAGCTTGGGCTGGTAGAACACTTCCAGTTCGTTCTGGGTCAGGGCGCGGCGCAGGTTGTTCTCGACGAACAGCTTGTAGCTGGCCTCGGCGTTGAGCACTTCGGTGAACACCTGGACCTGGTGCTTGCCGTTGGCCTTGGCCTTGTGCAGGGCCAGGCCCGCGTTTTTCATCAACGTGGCCGGGTCGCTGCCGTGCAGCGGCGCGCAGGCCAGGCCCACGGAGGCGGTGACGTTGATCAGCTGGTTGTCGACGAACATTGGTTTGTCGAGGGTGCGCAGCAACTGGTGGGCGACGCCCTGGCCATCTTCCAGGCTGGTGTCGTCCAGCAGCACGGCGAACTCGTTGCTGGCGAAGCGCGCCAGGCTGCCGCCGTTGGCCAGGCTGTTGCGCAGGCGCCGGGCCAGGCTGATCAGCAGCTTGTCGCCGGTCTGGTGGCCGAGGCTGTCGTTGATCCGCTTGAAGTTGTCGATGTCCACCAGCAGCAGGCAGATGGGGCTGGCGCTGTCGCGGGCGAAGCGCTCGTCGAGGTTGCGGATGAACGCCGGGCGGTTGCCCAGGTTGGTCAGGTTGTCGGTGTAGGCCAGGCGCTCGATGCGCTGCTGGGCCAGCTTGGTCTGGGTCACATCCTCGTAGATGCCGATGTAGTGGGTCAGCTCGCGGTTGTCGCCGTACACCTTGGAGATCGATAGCTGGCCCCAGTAGGGCTCGAGGTTCTTGCGCCGGCTTTTGAACTCGCCTTGCCAGCTGTTGCCCATGGCCAGGCTGGACGGTGAGTCGAACAGCAGCTCGCTCAAGTTTTCCAGCGCCGGCAGTTCGGCCAGGTGATGGCCCTGGACCTCCTCGGTGCTGTACTGGGTGATCGCGGTGAAGCTGGGGTTGACGTATTCCACCACGCCGTCGCGGTTGACCAGCAGGAAGGCGCTGGCGCTCTGTTCCACGGCGCGCTGGAACAGGTGCAGGGCGCTGGCGGCGGTACGCCGGTTGTGGTTGTTGATGACTTGGGCGAACTGGTCGGCCAGCTCGCCGGCGAAGGCGATCTCGTCCGACTGCCAGGCCCGTGGCTGGCCGGTCTGCTCCAGGCACAGCACGCCGACCACTTGGCCGTCGATGCGGACACTGGCATCGAGCATGGCGTTGTCGTCGGTGCTGTACAGCGATTCGGCCATCTCGCGGGTGCGCGGGTCGTGGCTGGCGTTGTGGGCGTCGATGGCGCGGCTGGCGTGCAGGGCTTCCAGATAGTCCGGAAAGCGGCTGGCGTCGATCGCCTCGGGCATACGGTGCTGTTGGTCGCGGCTGTACCAGGCGCTGATCGGCTCCAGGCGCTGGTCGTTCAGGTACCAGATGCTGGCGCAGTCGACCTTGTAGATCTCGCAGGCACTGCGGGTGATCAGCTCGGCGGCTTCGAGCAGCGAGTTGCCGATGCTGTAGCGCTGGCGCGCCAGGCGCAGGATCAGGTCCTGCTGGGCGCGAACCCGCTCCAGGTGTTCGAGTTGCTCTTGTTGGGCGCGCTGGTTCAGTTGCAGGGCCAGTTGCAGGCGGTTGTTGCGCGACTCCAGGTCGTTGGCGTCGAGGTCCGGGGTGTCCTGGCGGTGGTCGTCGAACACCGTCAGGTAGCCGCGCAGCAGCTGGCGGTTGTGCTGCTTGTAGCTCTCCCCGACCTCCAGCAGGCGCAGCGGCGCCGGGCAGGCGTGCAGGGTGTAGCTAACCCGGTAGTAGCCGCGCTGAGCCAGCTGCAGCTGGATCTCGTCGTGCAGCTTGTAGCGTGCTTCCGGCTCCATGAGGCTGGCGTAGGGCGAACCGATCAGGGCGCAGAGCTCGGCGGCGGGCAGGCCGAACTGGCGGTCGCAGGCCGGGTCGAGGTAAAGCATGGCCCAGCTGGCTTCGTTCAGCCGCTCGAAACGCAGCATGCCGAGCCGCGAGGGCACGGGAAGCTGCGTCACGACCTCGGCCGCCACACGGCTGGCGGCATCGGGTTGGCTTTTCATCGAAGACTCGCTTGAACTGGGGCGCGGCCTGGAGCACGGCGCATCGGGCAAGGTTGCATCATGTCCCTGGGGCTGGCAAGCGGCCATGGGGGATGCTGTGAACAGGTTGTCGGCCAGTTGCATGAAATCTGTAGGCGCCAGCTTGCTGGCGAACCATCCACCTGTTCGCCAGCAAGCTGGTTTCTACAAGGCCGTGACATTCATGCGGGCAAAAAAAGCCCCGCCAATTGGCGGGGTTGAGGTACGAGCGTGGCAGCTCGAAAACGGGGCTGCCCCTCCGGGGAGGGGCAGCGTGCAGCGTTACAGCAGCATGGTGCGGATGTCGCCCAGCACGTCGCCCAGGCGCTTGGTGAAGCGCGCGGCGGCGGCGCCGTTGATCACACGGTGATCGTAGGACAGCGACAGCGGCAGCATCAGCTTCGGCTGGAAGGCCTTGCCGTCCCAGACCGGCTGCATGGTCGCCTTGGACACACCGAGGATCGCCACCTCAGGCGCGTTGACGATCGGCGTGAAGCCGGTGCCGCCAATGTGGCCGAGGCTGGAGATGGTGAAGCAGGCGCCCTGCATCTCGTCGGCCGAAAGCTTCTTGGTGCGGGCTTTCTCGGCCAGCGCGGCAGCTTCGGCAGCCAGTTGCAGCAGGCTCTTCTGGTCGACGTTCTTGATCACCGGGACCAGCAGACCGTCCGGGGTGTCCACGGCGAAGCCGATGTGCACGTACTTCTTGCGGATGATCGCCTTGCCGCTTGGCGCCAGCGAGCTGTTGAAGTCCGGCAGTTCCTTGAGCAGGAAGGCGCAGGCCTTGAGCAGCAGCGGCAGCACGGTCAGCTTGACGCCAGCCTTCTCGGCCACGGCCTTCTGCGCGACGCGGAAGGCTTCCAGCTCGGTGATGTCGGCGGAGTCGAACTGGGTCACGTGCGGCACGTTCAGCCAGCTGCGGTGCAGGTTGGCGGCACCGACCTGCATCAGGCGGGTCAGGGCCACTTCTTCCACTTCACCGAACTTGCTGAAGTCCACGGCCGGGATCGGCGGGATGCCTGCACCACCGGTAGCACCGGCGGCTGGAGCTTCCTTGGCCTTCTGCATCATGGCCTTGACGTAGACCTGCACGTCTTCCTTGAGGATACGGCCGTGCGGACCGGTGGCGGCAACCGCGCCCAGGTCGACACCGAATTCACGGGCCAGCTGACGAACGGCCGGGCCTGCGTGAACCTTGGCGTTGCTGCCGGCGGCCGGCGCGGTGGCGACTGGAGCTGGAGCAGCAGCCGGCGCGGCGGCGGAAGGTGCGGCGGCAGAGGCAGGAGCGGCAGCCGGAGCAGCAGCGGCCGGAGCTGGCGCTGCAGCAGGGGCGGCGCCTGCTGCCTTGATCTTGAAGATCAGGTCGCCGGTGCCCACTTCGTCTTCCAGCTTGCACAGCACGGCTTCGATCACACCGGCGCTAGGCGACGGGATCTCCATGGAGGCCTTGTCGGACTCCAGGGTGATCAGCGACTGGTCGGCTTCGACGGTGTCGCCGACCTTGACCAGCACTTCGATGATCTTGGCCTTGCCCGACGAGCCGATGTCCGGCACGTGGATGTCCTGCACGCTGGCGGCAGCCGGGGCTGCGGCCGGAGCGGGAGCAGGGGCGGCTTCGGCGGCAGGCGCGGGAGCCGCAGCCTGGGCAGGCGCGGCGGCTGGAGCCTCAGGCGCCGCAGCGGCGCCCTCGACTTCCAGGACCAGCAGCTCGTCGCCTTCTTTCAGGCGGTCGCCCAGCTTGACCTTCAGTTCCTTGACCACACCGGCCTTCGGCGCGGGGATCTCCATGGAGGCCTTGTCGGACTCCAGGGTCAGCAGGCTCTGGTCAGCCTCGATACGGTCACCGACCTTGACGAACAGCTCGATGATTTCACCTTCACCGCTGCCGATGTCAGGTACGCGAATGAGTTCGCTCACTTAAAAATACTCCTCAGCAGTCCAGTGGGTTGCGCTTGTCCGGATCGATGCCGAACTTGACGATGGCGTCAGCCACAACCTTGGGTTCGATCTCGCCACGGTCAGCCAGGGCTTCCAGGGCAGCCAGCACCACGAAGTGGCGGTCGACTTCGAAGAAGTGACGCAGCTTCTTGCGGCTGTCGCTGCGACCGTAACCGTCGGTACCCAGGACCTTGAACTCTTTGCTCGGCACCCACTGGCGAATCTGCTCGGCGAACAGCTTCATGTAGTCGGTGGAAGCGATGACCGGGCCCTTGCGACCGCCCAGGCACTCTTCGACGTAGGTCTTCTGAGGCTTCTGGCCAGGCTTGAGGCGGTTGGCGCGTTCCACGGCCAGGCCGTCGCGACGCAGTTCGTTGAAGCTGGTGACGCTCCATACGTCGGCGCCGACGTTGAACTCTTCGCGCAGGATCTTCGCGGCCTCGCGGACTTCGCGCAGGATGGTGCCGGAGCCCATCAGCTGTACGTGGTGCGCGGCTTCGCGGGTGTCTTCCTCGAGCAGGTACATGCCCTTGATGATGCCGTCCTCGACACCGGCCGGCATGGCTGGCTGCTGGTACGACTCGTTCATCACGGTGATGTAGTAGAAGATGTCCTGTTGCTCTTCGGTCATCTTCTTCATGCCGTCCTGGATGATCACCGCCAGCTCGTAGCCGTAGGTCGGATCGTAGGTGCGGCAGTTCGGGATGGTGCCCGCCATCATGTGGCTGTGACCGTCTTCGTGCTGCAGGCCTTCACCGTTGAGGGTGGTACGGCCGGCGGTACCGCCGATCAGGAAGCCACGGGTGCGGCTGTCGCCGGCGGCCCAGGCCAGGTCGCCGATACGCTGGAAGCCGAACATCGAGTAGAAGATGTAGAACGGCAGCATCGGCTGGTTGTGGCAGCTGTACGAGGTACCGGCGGCGATGAACGACGACATGGCGCCGGCTTCGTTGATGCCTTCCTCGAGGATCTGGCCCTTCTTGTCTTCGCGGTAGAACATCACCTGGTCTTTATCGACCGGCTCGTAGAGCTGGCCAACCGACGAGTAGATGCCCAGCTGGCGGAACATGCCTTCCATACCGAAGGTACGGGCTTCGTCCGGGATGATCGGGACGATGCGCTGGCCGATGTCCTTGTCCTTGACCAACTGCGCCAGGATGCGCACGAAGGCCATGGTGGTGGAGATTTCGCGGTCGCCCGAGCCGTCCAGGATCGCTTTCAGCGTTTCCAGTGGCGGGGTCGGCACGCTGAAGCTCTTGGCACGGCGCTGTGGCACGAAACCGCCCAGGGCAGCGCGGCGCTCGGCCAGGTACTTGGCTTCGGCGGAGCCTTCTTCGGGCTTGAAGAACGGCAGGTTCTCAAGGTCGGCATCCTTGACCGGGATGTCGAAGCGGTCACGGAAGTGACGCAGGCTGTCGACGTCGACCTTCTTGGTGTTGTGCGCGGTGTTCTTGGCTTCGCCGGCACCGGTACCGTAACCCTTGATGGTCTTGGCCAGGATGACGGTCGGCTGCTCTTTGTGGTTCACAGCCTGGTGGTACGCCGCGTAGACCTTGTACGGGTCGTGGCCGCCACGGTTGAGCTTCCAGATCTCGTCGTCGGACAGGTCCTCGACCATGGCCTTGAGCTCTGGGGTGTTGAAGAAGTGCTCACGAACGTACGCGCCGTCTTTGGCTTTGTAGTTCTGGTACTCGCCGTCGATGACTTCGTCCATGCGGCGCTGCAGGGCACCGTTGGTGTCCTTGGCCAGCAGTGGGTCCCAGAAGCGGCCCCAGACGACTTTGTTGACGTTCCAGCCGCCGCCACGGAACACGCCTTCGAGTTCCTGGATGATCTTGCCGTTGCCGCGAACCGGGCCGTCGAGGCGCTGCAGGTTGCAGTTGATGACAAAAATCAGGTTATCCAGCTTCTCGCGGCCGGCCAGGGCGATCGCGCCCAGGGATTCCGGCTCGTCGCACTCGCCGTCGCCCATGAAGCACCAGACCTTCTGCTTGCCGGCCGGGATGAAGCCACGGGCTTCCAGGTACTTCATGAAGCGCGCCTGGTAGATGGCCTGGATCGGACCCAGACCCATCGATACGGTCGGGAACTGCCAGAAGTCAGGCATCAGCCATGGGTGCGGGTACGAAGACAGGCCGTTGCCGTCCACTTCCTGACGGAAGTTGTTCATCTGGTCTTCGCTGATGCGGCCTTCCATGAAGGCACGGGCGTAGACGCCTGGCGAGGCGTGGCCCTGGAAGAAGATCAGGTCGCCGCCGTGTTCTTCGGTCGGGGCCTGGAAGAAGTAGTTGAAGCCGATGTCGTACAGGGTGGCGCTGGAGGCGAAGCTGGAGATGTGTCCGCCCAGGTCCGAGTCTTTCAGGTTGGTGCGCATGACCATGGCCAGGGCGTTCCAACGCACCATCGAGCGGATGCGGCGTTCCATGAACAGGTCGCCAGGCATGCGTGCTTCGTGGGTGACAGGGATGGTGTTGCGGTACGGCGTGGTGATGGCATACGGCAGCTGCGAGCCACTGCGGGTGGCCAGCTCGCCCATACGGGTCATCAGGTAATGAGCGCGGTCTTCGCCTTCTTTGTCGAGGACCGACTCCAGGGCATCCAGCCATTCCTGGGTTTCGATTGGATCGAGGTCTTGCATGGCTTGCTCCAGGGCGGAAAGGCCACCAGAATCGATGGCCTGAGTTTGCGACTGGCCTTATGGGCAGACGTCGTGAATTCTTGGATTACCGGACAGTCATCCGGCGCGGTGTAGTTTTACTACAAATGCTTTCTCATTTCATGCTTTGGCAGGTCATGAGTAGTAGTAAAACTACACAAATGCGACGTTTGGTCGCATCCCGGGTTGTGAGGAAAAACGTTCATGTTGGTTGGTGGTGTGTCGCTGATAGGTAGATCTTGATGGGTTTTGCCAATTTTTCGTCTATTTCAGCTATTTCCAACTTTTGTACGACAGTCCAACCGTGGTCCAACCCCCGTTTGCCCTGCGCAACCGCTCTCTTTCACGCCGATCAAGGATAGACCATGCGCCTGCCTTTGCCGCTCGATCTGCCTGCTGTCCTCCAACCGCTGGTCGCTCGCAACCAGCAATTCATGCGCGATGCCTTGATTGGTCACCCCGAGCTGGATCTGGACAGCCTGAGCGCCGAGCACCGACGCCAGTTCGACCAGGTCGCCGCCGCCAGCGATTTCGTCCTGGCCCAGGCCCAGCGTGATCCGGCGATGCTGTTCGAACTGCTGGCCAGCGGCACGATGGGCCAGGCCTACGCGCCGGGCCAGCTGCGTGCGCAGATCAACGCCGCGGCCGATGCCGCCCAGAATGAGGACGAGTTGGCGCGCAACCTGCGCCGCGAGCGCAACCGCCAGCAACTGCGCATCATCTGGCGCGACATTACCCGCCAGGCCGCGTTGCCCGAGACCTGCCGCGACCTGTCCGACCTGGCCGACGCCAGCATCGACGAAGCCTATCAATGGCTGTACCCGCGCCACTGCCAGCAGTTCGGCACGCCCATCGGCAACCGCAGCGGCCAGCCCCAGCACCTGGTGGTGCTGGGCATGGGCAAGCTGGGCGCGGTGGAGCTGAACCTGTCGTCCGACATCGACTTGATCTTCGCCTTCCCCGAGGGCGGCGAAACCGAAGGGGTCAAGCGCTCGCTGGACAACCAGGAGTTCTTCACCCGCCTGGGCCAGCGCCTGATCAAGGCGCTCGATCCGGTCACCGTCGACGGCTTCGTATTCCGCGTCGACATGCGCCTGCGCCCTTATGGCTCTGCTGGTGCGCTGGTGCTCAGCTTCAATGCCCTGGAGCAGTACTACCAGGATCAGGGCCGCGACTGGGAGCGCTACGCCATGATCAAGGCGCGAGTGGTCGCTGGCGATCAGGTGGCCGGCGCGCAGTTGCAGGAGATGCTGCGGCCGTTCGTCTACCGACGCTACCTGGACTTCTCCGCCATCGAGGCGCTGCGCACCATGAAGCAGCTGATCCAGCAGGAAGTGCGGCGCAAAGGCATGGCCGACAACATCAAGCTCGGTGCCGGTGGCATTCGCGAAGTGGAGTTCATCGCCCAGGCGTTCCAGCTGATTCACGGCGGTCGCGACCTGAGCCTGCAGCAGCGGCCGTTACTCAAGGTCCTGACCACCCTGGAAGGGCAGGGCTACCTGCCTACGGCCGTGGTCGCCGAGCTGCGCGACGGCTATGAATTCCTGCGCTACACCGAGCACGCGATCCAGGCCATCGCCGACCGCCAGACCCAGATGCTGCCGGACGACCCGACCGACCGCGCGCGCATCGCCTACATGCTCGGCTTCGCCGACTGGGACAGCTTCCACGGCCAATTGATGCACTGGCGTGGGCGTATCGACTGGCATTTCCGCCAGGTCATCGCCGACCCGGATGAAGATGAGGCCGAAGGCGAACTGGTGGTCGGCGGCGAGTGGTCGCCCCTGTGGGAGCAGGCCCAGGATGAAGACGCCGCCTCCCGCCAATTGGAGGAAGCGGGCTTCCGGCAGCCGGCCGAGGCCCTGCGCCGCCTGACCGCGTTGCGGGCCAGCCCGACCCTGCGCTCGATGCAGCGCATCGGTCGCGAGCGCCTGGACGCCTTCATTCCGCGGCTGCTGGCCCAGGCGGTCGAGCACGACAACCCCGACCTGGTGCTGGAGCGGGTGCTGCCATTGGTCGAGGCCGTGGCGCGGCGCTCGGCCTACCTGGTGCTGCTTACCGAAAACCCCGGCGCCCTGCGCCGCCTGCTGACCTTGTGCGCCGCCAGCCCGTGGATTGCCGAGCAGATGGCCCGCTACCCGCTGCTGCTCGACGAACTGCTCAATGAAGGCCGGTTGTTCAGCCCGCCGTTGGCGCCGGAGCTGGCCGCCGAGCTGCGCGAGCGCCTGACGCGCATTCCCGAGGATGACCTGGAACAGCAGATGGAGGCCCTGCGCCACTTCAAGCTGGCCCACAACCTGCGCGTGGCCGCCTCGGAAATCAGCGGCAACCTGCCCTTGATGAAGGTCAGCGACTACCTGACCTGGCTGGCCGAGGCGATTCTTGACCAGGTGTTGGCCCTGGCTTGGCGCCAGACCGTGGCGCGTCATGGTCAGCCCAAGCGCAGCGACGGCAGCCTGTGCGACCCGGGCTTCATCATCGTCGGCTACGGCAAGGTCGGCGGCCTGGAGTTGGGCCATGGTTCTGACCTGGACCTGGTGTTCATCCATGATGGCGACCCGAATGCCGAAACCGACGGCGCCAAGCCCATCGACAGCGCGCAGTTCTACACTCGCCTGGGCCAGCGCATCATCCACCTGCTGACCACCCAGACCAACTCCGGCCAGCTCTACGACGTGGACATGCGCCTGCGTCCCTCCGGCGCCTCGGGGCTGCTGGTCAGCTCGCTGGGCGCCTTCGAGCGCTACCAGCAGAACGAGGCCTGGACCTGGGAGCACCAGGCACTGGTGCGGGCCCGCGTATTGGTGGGTTGCAAGCAGGTGGCGACGGCCTTCGAGTCGGTGCGGGCGCAGGTCCTCGGCCAGCCACGCGACCTCGACAAGCTGCGCGTCGACGTCAGCGAGATGCGCGCCAAGATGCGCGACAACCTGGGCACCAAGCTCACTGCCGCCGGCACCGCGGGCAATGCCTTCGAGGCCGGTCAGCCGTTCGATATCAAGCAGGATGCCGGCGGTATCGTGGATATCGAATTTATGGTGCAATACGCCGCTTTGGCCTGGTCCCACGACCATCCGGCCATACTGCGCTGGACCGATAACATCCGTATCCTCGAAGAGCTGGAGCAGGCCGGGCTGATGCCCGCCGCTGACGCCGTGCTGCTGCGCGAGGTGTACAAGGCGTTCCGCTCGGCGTCGCACCGCCAGGCCCTGCAGAAGCAGGCAGGGGTGATCGATGCGGCGCAGTTTGTCGATGAGCGTCGTGAGGTAAGGCGGATCTGGAGTGAGCTGGGTCTGACTTGAGGTTGTTGGGGCCGCTGTGCGGCCCTTTCGCGACACAAGGCCGCTCCTACAAGGGATTGCGTTCCCTGTAGGAGCGGCCTTGTGTCGCGAAAGGGCTGCAAAGCAGCCCCAAAGGTTCATGCCTCACCACCGGTGGTACACTGTCCGCCACATAGCCTGAATATAAAGAGGGGAGGCCAGGTTGTAGCGCAGCCTGCAGCCTCCCCGAATGTTTCTGGATAAAGCATGAGAATACTGATCATTGGCCCCAGCTGGGTCGGCGACATGGTGATGGCGCAGACCCTGTTCCAGTGCCTCAAACAGCAGCACCCCGACTGCGTGATCGACGTCCTGGCCCCTGAGTGGAGCCGACCGATCCTCGAACGCATGCCCGAGGTGCGCCAGGCCTTGAGCTTCCCGCTCGGCCACGGCGCGCTGGAGCTGGCCACGCGCCGGCGCATCGGCAAGTCGCTGGCCGGCCAGTACGACCAGGCGATCCTGCTGCCCAACTCGCTCAAGTCGGCGCTGGTGCCGTATTTCGCCGGTATCCCCAAGCGCACCGGCTGGCGCGGCGAGATGCGCTACCTGCTGCTCAACGACGTGCGCAAGCTGGACAAGGCCCGCTACCCGCTGATGATCGAGCGCTTCATGGCCCTGGCCTACGCGCCGGATGCCGAGTTGCCCAAGCCTTACCCGCGTCCGAGCCTGCAGATCGAAGCCGCGAGCCGCGAAGCGGCCCTGGCCAAGTTCGGCCTGGCGCTGGACCGCCCGGTGCTGGCGCTGTGCCCGGGCGCCGAGTTCGGCGAGGCCAAGCGCTGGCCGGCCGAGCATTACGCCGAAGTGGCTGACGCGATGATTCGCCAGGGTTGGCAGGTGTGGCTGTTCGGCTCGAAGAACGATCATCCGGTGGGCGAGCAGATTCGCGACCGGTTGATCCCCGGGCTGCGCGAGGAATCCTGCAACCTGGCGGGGGAAACCTCCCTGGCCGAGGCCATCGACCTGATGTCCTGCGCCGATGCGGTGGTGTCCAACGATTCGGGCCTGATGCATGTGGCCGCCGCCCTCAACCGCCCGCTGGTGGCGGTGTACGGCTCGACCTCGCCGGGCTTCACTCCGCCGCTGGCCGACCAGGTGGAGGTGGTGCGCACCGGCATCGAGTGCAGCCCCTGCTTCGAACGCACCTGCCGCTTCGGCCACTACAACTGCCTGCGCCTGCTGGAGCCGGCCAAGGTGATCGCCGCGCTGCAGGGCCTGGGCGGGCCGAACCTGATCGATACCGTGGCCGAGGTCGACTGAGTGCGGGTACTGATCATCAAGACCTCGTCGCTGGGCGATGTCATCCACACCCTGCCGGCCCTCACCGACGCCGCCCACGCCATCCCAGGCATCCGTTTCGACTGGGTGGTGGAAGAAGGCTTCGCCGAGATCCCCAGCTGGCATCCGGCGGTCGACCGGGTGATCCCGGTGGCGATACGCCGCTGGCGCAAGAATCTCTGGCAGACGCTCAAGAGCGGCGAATGGAAGGCGTTCAAGCAACGCCTGCGCGAACACAAGTACGACCTGGTGATCGATGCCCAGGGCCTGGTCAAGTCGGCCTGGCTGACGCGCTATGTGAAAGCGCCGGTGGCCGGCCTGGACCGTTACTCGGCCCGTGAGGGCTGGGCCAGCCGCTTCTACGACCGGCGCCTGTCGGTCGCCGTCGGCCAGCACGCCGTGGAGCGCGTGCGCCAGCTGTTCGCCCTGGCCCTGGCCTACGACCTGCCGGAAGGGCTGGGCGACTACGGCCTGGACCTCAACCGCCTGCAACTGCCGCCGGCCGCGCCCTACGTGGTGTTCCTGCACGGCACCACCTGGGCCACCAAGCACTGGCCGGAGGCCTACTGGCGCGAGCTGGCCGAGCGCATGGGCCGGCGTAAGTTGCAGGTGATGCTGCCGTGGGGCAGCCCGGCGGAGAAGGCCCGTGCCGAGCGCATCGCTCAGGGCTTGAACAACTGCCAGGTGCTCCCCAAGTTGAACCTGGCCGGCGTCGCCCGCGTGCTGGCGGCGGCCAAGGCCTGCGTGGCGGTGGACACCGGCCTCGGCCACCTGGCCGCCGCGCTGGATGTGCCGACCATCTCGCTGTTCGGCCCCACCAACCCTGGTCTGACTGGCGCCTACGGACGCGCCCAGATCCACCAGGCGAGCGACTTCCCCTGCGCCCCGTGCCTGCAGAAGAAGTGCACCTACAAACCGAGCGCCGAGGACCTGCGCCGGTTCGATCTCAAACGCGAGTGGCCGCTGTGCTTCACTCGCCTGAATCCCGAGCATGTGGCGGGCCGCTTGAGCGCGCTGCTGCTGGCTGAGGATGTTCGTTGATGCAACTGGCTTTTGTGCTCTACAAGTATTTCCCCTTTGGCGGGCTGCAGCGCGACTTCATGCGCATCGCCCTCGAGTGCCAGAAGCGGGGTCACCAGATCCGCGTGTACACGCTGATCTGGGAAGGTGACATTCCGCCGGGCTTCGAGGTGCTGGTGGCGCCGGTCAAGGCGCTGTTCAACCACCGCCGCAACGAGAAGCTCAGCGCCTGGATGGAAGCCGACCTGGCCAAGCGTCCGGTCGATCGCCTGATCGGCTTCAACAAGATGCCCGGCCTGGACGTCTACTACGCCGCCGACGGCTGTTTCGAGGACAAGGCCCAGACCCTGCGCGGCGGCCTGTACCGCCGCTGGGGCCGTTACCGCCATTTCGCTGAATACGAGCGGGCGGTGTTCGCCAAGGATGCGCATACCGAGATCCTGATGATTTCCGAGGTGCAGCAGCCGCTATTCATCAAGCACTACGGCACCCCCGAGGCGCGCTTCCACCTGCTGCCGCCGGGCATCTCCCAGGACCGCCGCCGCCCGGCCGACGCCGCGACCATTCGCGCCGACTTCCGCCAGGAGTTCGGCCTGGCCGACGATGAATTGCTGCTGGTGCAGATCGGCTCGGGCTTCAAGACCAAGGGGGTGGACCGCAGCCTCAAGGCCCTGGCGGCGTTGCCGTCGGCCCTGCGCAAGCGTACCAAGCTGATGGTCATCGGCCAGGACGACCCCAAGCTGTTCCAGGTGCAAAGCGCGGCGCTCGGCCTGGGCGAGCAGGTGCAGTTCCTCAAGGGCCGCAGCGACATTCCGCGTTTTCTGCTCGGTGCCGACCTGCTGATCCACCCGGCCTACAACGAGAACACCGGGACCGTGCTGCTCGAAGCGCTGGTCGCCGGGTTGCCGGTGCTGGTGTCCAAGGTCTGTGGCTATGCCCACTACATCGCCGAGGCCGATAGCGGCCTGGTGCTGGACGAGCCGTTCGAGCAGGAGCAGTTGAACCGCTACCTGCAACGCATGCTCGAAGACGCCGGGGCCCGCGCGGCCTGGTCGGACAACGGTGTGGCCTTCGCCGAGACCGCCGACCTGTACAGCATGCCGCAGCATGCTGCCGATGTGATCCTCGGTCAGGAGACCGCATGAAGCTGATACTGGCCGAACCGTTCAAGCGCCTGTGGGCCGGGCGCGATCCCTTCGAGGCCGTCGAGGCCCTGCAGGGCGAGGTGTACCGCGAGCTGGAAGGCCGCCGCACCCTGCGCACCGAGGTCGATGGCGCGGGCTTCTTCGTCAAGATCCACCGCGGCATCGGCTGGGGCGAGATCTTCAAGAACCTGTTCAGCGCCAAGCTGCCGGTGCTCGGCGCCGGCCAGGAATGGCGGGCCATCCAGCGCCTGCATGAAGCCGGTGTGCCGACCATGACCGCGGTGGCCTACGGCGAGCGTGGCAGCAATCCGGCCACCCAGCACTCGTTCATCGTTACCGAGGAGCTGGCGCCCACTGTCAGCCTGGAAGACTTCAGCATCGACTGGGTCAAGCAGCCGCCAGCGCCGCGCCTGAAGCGCGCGCTGATCGCCGAAGTGGCGAAGATGACCGGCGGCATGCACCGCGCCGGGGTCAACCACCGCGACTGTTACATCTGCCACTTCCTGCTGCACACCGACCGCCCGGTGACGCCGGAAGACTTCAAACTGTCGGTGATCGACCTGCACCGCGCCCAGACCCGGGCGAAGATCACCCGTCGCTGGCGCGACAAGGACCTGGCCGCCCTGTATTTCTCGGCCCTGGACATCGGCCTGACCCGCCGCGACAAGCTGCGCTTTCTGCGCGGCTACTTCCAGCGCCCGTTGCGCCAGGTGCTCAAGGACGAAGCCGCGCTGCTCGCCTGGCTGGAGCGCAAGGCGCAGAAACTCTACGATCGCAAGCAACGTTACGGGGACGCACTCTGATGGCGAGCTGGAACCTGGCGCCCGAGTATGCGCACCTGGCGGCCGATTTCGGCAGTATCGACGCGGTGTTCGCCCTCCAGGGCGAGCGCCTGACCCGCGACCCGCTGAGCGAGGTCATCCGCATCGAGCGCGATGGCGTCAACTACTACGTCAAGCGCTACACCGGCGCCGGCAAGCACATGCGCCGCTACCTGGGCCGACCCAGGGTCAAGGCCGAATGGCAGAACCTCAAGCAGTTCGCCAAGTGGGGCATCCCCACCGCCGATGTGGTCGCCTGGGGGCTCGAGCGCCAGGGCCTGGCCTTTGGCCGCGGGGCGATGATCACCCGCGAGCTGCCGCGCACCGAAGACCTCTCGGCGTTGGCCGAACGCAATGATCCGCGCCTGCGCGACGCCGCCTGGGTCGATCACGTCAGCCGCCAGCTGGCACGTCACACTCGTGTGATGCACGATCACCACTTCGCCCATAACGACCTTAAATGGCGCAACCTGCTGGTCGACGACCAGGGCACGCTATTCTTCATCGACTGCCCGACCGGCGACTTCTGGCGCGGCTTCATGCTGCGCCACAGGCTGATCAAGGACCTGGCGTGCCTGGACAAGGTGGCCAAGTACCACCTGTCGGCGACCCAGCGCCTGCGCTTCTACCTGCAGTACCGCGGACACGCGCGTCTGAACGCCCGTGACAAGAAGCGCATTCGCCAGGTGCTGGGCTTTTTCGAGGGAAGGGAATGACCGATTACCTGGCCAGTGCCGACCAGGCGCTGCTGCAACGCCACGGGCTGAGCGACTTCGAGGCGCTGTGGGCCCTGCAGCTGGATGCCGTGGACGAACCCAATACCGGCCGTGGCGGCTGGAGCAGCGTGTTCCGCCTGGAGCTCGAGGGCAAGGGTTTCTACCTCAAGCGCCAGAGCGACTACTTCACCCGCAGCCTGCAGCGGCCCTTTGGCGAGCCGACCTTCGCCCGGGAGTTTCGCAACATCAGCCGCTACCAGAAGCTCGAGATTCCCGCGCTGCAGGCGGTCTTCTATGGCGAGCGCAAGCAGGGTGGCGAGCACCGGGCGATCCTCATGACCCGGGCGCTGGACGAGTGGACCGACCTTGAGCAACTGCTCGGCCGCTGGGCGCAGATGGACGCGTCGCAGCGCCAGGCGATCCTCCAGGCCTGTGGACGGCTGGCCCGCACCCTGCACGCCGCCGGGCAGATGCACGGCTGCTTCTACCCCAAGCACATCTTCCTGCGTGAGCGCCGCGAGGGCTGGCAGGCCCAGCTGATCGACCTGGAAAAGACCCGTCCGTTGCTGTTTGGCATGCGTGACCGGGTCAAGGACCTCGAGCCGTTGCTGCGCCGCGCCCGGGCCTGGGACGAGGCCGATGTTCGCATGCTGCTGGCGGCTTATCTGGAGCAGCCGGCGGACAGCGCCCCGGTATCCACCTGGCTGCAACGCCTGACCCAACGCCGTCGTCACAAAGAGGCCCGCTGATGCGCCTGTCCGAATTGAAGGCGGCCGGGCGCAGCCCGAGCCTGCCGCTGACCGTCACCCTCGCCGACGCCGCGGGCAGCGCCGACCTGCAGTTGCTCAGCCTGTTGCGCGTGCTGCCGGGCCAGCGTTATGTCGGCGCGGGTATCTGGCGTGGCACCAAGGTGCTGGCCAAGTTGCTGGTCGGTGGCAATGCCGCCCGGCATTTCCAGCGTGAGCGCGATGGCGCCCTGCTGATGGCCGAGCAAGGCCTGACCACTCCACGCCTGCTGGCCGATGGCCTCAAGGAAGGCGAGGGCGGCTGGCTGTTGTTCGAATACCTCGACCATGCCGAAAGCCTGGGCGACGCCTGGGCCCGGGTGGAGCAGCTGCCGATGCTGGCCGACGAGCAGCACCTGGTGTTGGGCGAGGCCCTCACCGCCGTGGCGCAGATGCACGCCAAGGGCCTGTGGCAGGAAGACCTGCACCTGGACAACTTGCTGCGCCAGGATGGCCAGCTGTACCTGATCGACGGCGCCGGCATCAAGGCCGAGACGCCCGGCCAGCAACTGTCGCGCCAGCGCGTGCTGGAGAACCTCGGGGTGTTCTTCGCCCAGTTGCCCAAGCGCCTGGAGCCGTTCATCGAGGAAGCGCTGGTGCACTACGTGCTGGCCAATGCCGAGCACGCGCTGCCGCTGGAAGCGCTGCACAAGCAGGTGGACAAGGTGCGCGCCTGGCGCCTGAAGGACTACCTGGACAAGGCCGGCCGCGAATGCACACTGTTCAGCGTCGAGCGCAACCTGTCCGGGCTGCGGGCGATTTGCCGCAACGAGCTCGAAGCGATGCGCCCGGTGCTGGAGCAGGCCGATGCGCTGATCGACCAGGGCCATCTGTACAAGACCGGTGGCGCGGCCAGCGTGGCGCGTATCGAGGTAGCCGGGCGCACGTTGGTGCTCAAGCGCTACAACATCAAGAACACCGCCCACTGGTTCAAGCGCTTCTGGCGCCCGAGCCGGGCTTGGCATTCGTGGATCGAAGGCCATCGCCTGACGTTTCTCGACATCGCCACGCCTCGCCCCCTGGCGGTGCTGGAGCAGCGGGTGATGGGGCTGCGCAGCACGGCCTACATGGTGACCGAGTACGCCGATGGGCCGGACCTGATCGAATGCTTCGCACCCTACGTGGAAAGCGGCGAGGCGCCCGACGAGCAGGTCGAGGCCTTGATACGGGTGATGCAGCAGCTGATCCGCGAGCGTATCAGCCATGGCGACTTCAAGGGCCACAACCTGTTCTGGCAGGACGGCCAATGGTCGCTGATCGACCTCGACGCCATGTGCCAGCACGCCACCCAGCTCAGCTTCGCCCCGGCCTTCGCCCGGGACCGGGCGCGGCTGCTGCGCAACTGGCCGAGTGGCAGCGCGTTGCACCAGCGCCTCGATCAGTTGCTTCCAAGGCTTGGGGAGTAAACCGGGGGCAGCTCGAGCCATTCGCTGCTGCGTCCGGTCTGGCGCACGCGGATCTGCCATCGTCGCTCGTGCCAGCGCAGGATTGCCCAGGGGTTACCGCCGAGCTCGCGTTGGCCTGCGATTATCAAGTGATAGTGGTTGTCCAGCAGGTGCAGACGCAGTGGCAGCGCGTGACTGCCCAGCCGCAGGTACAGGCCGTTGCTGCCTTGGTACAACCCAAGCGCCTCGCCATGCTTGACACCAGCGGGGATTGAGCTGAGCCGGCAATTGTCGAGCAGCGCCTGCAGGTCTGGCAGGCCGTCATGCCACACTAACGGTGAGTCGACGACCCATTCGCCGTCCTTGCGTCGTTTCACTGGCACCTTGGTGTAGGCGTCCGGTTTGCGCGGATCGATCACCCGCCAGCGATAGCCATCGTACGAGACCTGGTAGGTGCGTTCTTCGCTGTTCTTTATGAAGTAGAACGTCAGCCCTGGGTAAGGCGAAGGTTGTTCATAGATGCCCTCTTTGTGAATGCCATCGACCCGGTAACGCAATGTGCTGGTATCTACAGGCTTGGCCAGTTCCAGGGGCAGTTTAAGCACGGGTGTCGGTGGCATGCCACGGATCGCCCGACGCACCACGGAAGACCCGTTTATGCTGTTGATGCCGTCGCTGGTGTGGGTAAAGGCCTCGACCATATGCTTGAGCACGCCGATGCGGTCTGCTTCACGGCAAGACTTCTCCAGGTCCAGCACAGAGAGCACTGCTCGCCCGAACGACAAGGCGGTGAGCGCGGGGTTGGGCAATACCAGGCTGAGCAGGTCGAGCGTGATCCACAGCACATGCAGGCTCATCTCTCCCAACAGTTCAAGCTTGGTGTTGGTGGCTGAATCCACTGCGCTGAGTGCGGCGCTCACTTCGGCCCGATAGCGGGCCTGCTGGAAATCCCCGACGATCCGAGGTGTGTTCACCCGCGCCGCCAGCCCGCCCTTGAGCAACCAGCGCTCGATCGCATCGCGGTCGGCCAGTGGCACGCGGTCCTTCACATACTCGCGCAGAGCGGGCTGGTCGCGCAGTGTCCTGAGCAGATGCCGGGCGTTGCGAAATTCCCGCCAGGATCTTCGGTCCGGCGCGTCGGGGGTGTACACAACTAAACGATGCACGCCAGGGGTATCGGGTGTCACCAGCAAAACGCCGTGGACCGTGTGGCTGTTTATCAACCACTGACGGACACTGCCGCTCGGGCGTTGTCTACTGTCCGGATGGTCGATTGCCGTTTTCGTCCATGTGTAACCACGCTCAAAAGGGTCCTCCAGAAAGTGGCCGGCATAGCGCGCCTTGGCCGCTTCGGCACGCATGCGCGCCCTGCTTATGGCGACAAAGCACGCTTGGCGCCACTGCCCGGCGGGTGAATCGAGCAGGTGCGTGCGCAGATACTGGCTGTAGCGTTCGCCCACGTTCAGGGTGCGTATTATGTGCTTGATCTGGCGCGGCGTGATCTGCGGCACTTGGCTGCCGTCTTTGCGGTGCACGCGTGCTGTGAGCCAATAGTCCACGTCGATCCAGCCGATGTTGAGCCTGGCCAACTGGTCGAGGCGGTAGGTCCGTGATACCAGTTCCACCGTGTCGCCCACTTGCCGGCGACTGGCTACGGGTACGTAGCCGGTGGTGAGCCCAGGATGCAGCATCGGTCCCTGTTGCCGGGCCAGCGTCACGCTGACGTAGATCTCAAGTGGATCGGTATCGAACTGGTATTGATGACGCATTGCAGCGCGCAGTTGCCCGCAGGTCCAGGCGTTCAAGTCATGCTCGTCGAGAAATTGCTCATGGTTCAGAATCCCTGGTGCGGCCGCCTGGTCGATGGCTATCACCAGCTCCTGCAGGGTCTGCATGATATGCGTCAGGCCTTGCGTAGACGCGTTCTTCAGCCAGGCGGGTGAGTTTCTTTCCAGCAACAGCCCATAGCGGGTTTGCAGGGCTGACCGGCTGTCGGCCCAGGGCAGCAGGTCACCAGCCTCGGCGACGCGTGCGCGTAGGGTTGGCCAGTCGACCGGGCTTTGTAGCGCCGCATTCTCCCAGACCAGGACCAGACGGGCGTGTTGTCCGCCGATGAGGGATTGCGCCTGGGCCTGCACCAGGTCGTCGTTGAACCATTCATAGCGTAAGCGCTCTGCGTTACGGGCCAGGTCGCGATCTCTTTTGCTGGTGATATGCCGCAACAGTGCGCGGCTCTGCTGCGGGTCGTCGAGCCGCTCGCACAGCTCGGCATGCAATTGCCCCAGGTCTTCGAACGCTTCTATGCCATGCGACAGGCTGCACAATAGAGCGTGGTTGCTGGTTTGCCGGGGATCGGGCGTGCCCCCCTCGGGACCGCCTTCGACGATCACGAATACGCCGGGCAGGTATTTGCGCCAGTGGGGGGTGGCGATATCCAGCAGTGGGCGATAGACCTGCGGTCGTTGAGCCTCAGGCAGGTGTTGGCGTTGCCAGGGCAACGGCATCTGCACACACGTTTCGAGCAATTCGGCATGGTTCGAGCCGAGTGTGTGGTCATCTAGACGCAAGGTGACCTGGGCAAGCAATTGCTGGCGAAGCAATGCGACCAACCGAGTCTGGCGACTCTCTGCACCGCTGCCCGTTTCGAGCCAGTAGCCGGAAAGGCTGGCAAAAAAACGCTGGCGGGCGTTAAGCCAGCCCAGCGAGGCATCAGGGTAGGGTGGCGAGGCGAGCAGGGTACCCAGCTGTTGGTCGAAAGATTGGAAATGTTGCAGGCTCATGCAGTCCGCTCCGAGGTGATGAAGCGGTGAAGCTTGGCGTGCGTGGCGGCGACGGACGTGTTAGCCGATTACCTCATCTGCGCAGGAGAGCACGAAACCCCAGCAGCGCCGGTACGCCCAACCCCAGCCATGAAAGGACGTCCCAGGCGCCGTCGCCAAGCAAGGCTGCGAACAGCCCTGCCGCGCTCAGTGCCGCGATCACGCTTGGCCATGCGAAAATACGCCCGGTAGTCTGCGACTGGTGGCTCACGGTTTGGTCCTCTGTGGTTTGCGCTGCTTGCTCCACCAGAGATACAGGCCGCTGACGAGCACAATGATGGTCAGTGCATCGAGCAAGGCCCAGAGTATCTGCATTGGCCGGCCGCCGTAGTCACCGAAATGCAGGGGTTGGGACAGGCCCATTGCATCCATGTACCAAGGACGATCACCCACGGCCGTCACCTCGAGGGTGCGCGCGTCGATCAGGATCGGCGTGAACAGGTGCGAGGTCAGGTTCGTGGCGCCATTCATGAACACCGCATAGTGGTGCTCGCTGGAGAAGCGCGTGCCGGGGAAGGCGATGAAGTCAGGACGCATGCCGGGCGCGGCCTGTTCGGCGATCTTCAGCAACTGCGTGGCCGGGGCGCGCTCGGTGAGCGGCGGGGCGTCACGGTAGGGCGCGACCATGGCCGCCAGGCTGTCGTTGCGCCAGGCGGCGATCACCAGGTCGGACAGGGCGCTGATCACCCCGGTGATGCCGACCACCAGGGCCCAGGTCAGTGTGACCACGCCGATCAGGTTGTGCAGGTCCAGCCAGCGCAGGCGCCGCGACTTGTCGTGGCGGACCGTGGCGAAGCGCAGGCGGCGCATGAACGGCGCGTAGAGCACGGTACCGGAGACGATGGCGACAATGAACAGCACCCCCATGAACGCCAACAGCAGCTTGCCGGGTAACCCGGCGAACATATCCACGTGCAGGCGCAGCATCAGCATCATGAAGCCGCCGTTGGCCGCCGGCATGGCCACGGCCTCGCCGGTGCGCGCGTCGAGCATGAAGGTGTGCGAATCGTCGGGGTGGGTGCCGGCGGTGGCGGCCATGATCGCCACCACGCCGTTGGGCTCGTCCTCTTCGTAGCCGAAGTACTGCATCACCTCGCCGGGGCGGTGCTGTTCGGCCTTGAGCACCAGCTGCTGCAGGTCCAGGTGCGGGGTGCCTGCGGGCATCTCGCGCAGCTGCGGCGCGTCGCCCAGCAAGTGCTCCAGCTCATGGTGGAAGATCAGCGGCAGGCCGGTAAGGGCGAGCAGCAGCAGGAACAGCGTGCAGACCAGGCTGCTCCAGGTGTGGATCGCTGACCAGCGGCGGATGGTTTGGCTTTTCATCACGGTTCCTTACACGATCGCAGGTCAAGCCGCTCCCACGATCCGCAGGAACAGGCTTGACCCGTGATGGCCACTCAGAACTTGTAGGTGGCGCTGGCGACGACACTGCGTTGGTCGCCGTAGTAGCAGTAGTAGCCGTCGCAGGTGGACAGGTAGTCCTTGTTCAGCAGGTTGCTGGCGTTGATCGCCACCGAGGCGCCCTTGAGGCTGTTGTCCAGGCGGCCCAGGTCGTAGTGCACGGCGGCGTCGAACACTGTGTAGGCCTTGCTCTTGCCAAGCCAGGTGTTGGCTTCGTCACCGTAGCGGTTGCCGGTGTAGCGTGCGCCCAGGCCAATGCCGAAGCCGTCAAGCACACCGGTATGCCAGGTGTAGTCGGTCCACAGGGAGGCCTGCTGGTTGGGCATTTGTTGCAGGCGGTTGCCTTTGTACGGCCCTTTCTGGACTTCGGATTTGGCCAGGGTGTAGGCGGCGATCACTTTCAGGTTGTCGGTGACGTCGGAGACGGCTTCCAGCTCCAGGCCGTGGACTTTCACTTCGCCAGTCTGGCTGGTGACCGGTGTGCCACCGATGTTGTTGGTGACCTGGACGTTCTTCTGGGTCAGGTCGTACACCGCGGCAGAGAGCAGGGTGTTGGAGCCCGGTGGCTGGTACTTGATGCCCAGCTCCCATTGCTCGCCTTCGGTCGGCTTGAACGTCTTCTGCGGGTCCGCGTCTGCGCTGCTGGCCGGCTGGAAGGATTCTGCATAGGACAGGTAGGGCACCAGGCCGGAGTCGAAGACGTAGCTGATCGCCGCGTTGCCACTGAACTTGCTATCGCGCTGGGTGTTGGTGGCATCACCCTTGTTGAAGAACTTGGTGCCGGTGTGAACCCAGTCCTGTCGCCCGCCCAGGGTCAGGCGCCAGTTGTCGAGTGCCATCTGGTCCTGGATATAGAGACCGGTCTGCACCGTCTTCTGGTTGTAATCGTAATAGGCAGAGGAGCGAGCGGGGCGGGTGATCGGCAGGCCATGGGCCGGGTTGTTGACGTCGATCGGCGGTAAGTCGAAACCATAGATCGCCAGGTAGTCGTGATTGGTGCGCTGGTGATCCAGGCCAATCAACACGGTATGGCTGACGGAACCGGTGGCGAAGTCGGCCTGGAAGTTGTTGTCGACCGCGAACTGGCCGATATTTTCCTCGGTGTTGGTGGACATGCGATTGGCAATGCCATCATCGGTGACCGGGGGAAAGTCTTTGTTGTAGCTGCTGACCGTGATTGTCTGGAACGAAAGCTCCGACTTGGTGTAACGCAGATTCTGGCGGAACTGCCAGACATCGTTGAAACGATGCTCGAAGGCATAGCCCAGCGCGTAATAGGTGCGGTCGTAGTAGTCGTAATCCGGGTCACCCAGGTTCTTGTGGCGGGAGACCTTGCCGAACGGCATGTCGATCTTGGTGCCTTGAATCGGGTAGAACTGGCTGGTGGCACCGGTATCGTCGCGGGTGAACTGGCTGAGGAAAGTCAGCGAGGTGTCTTCGTCGATGTTCCAGGTCAGGCTCGGGGCGATGTTGTAGCGCTTGTTGTCGATATGGTCGATCTGCGTGCCGCTGTCGCGTACCACGCCGCTGAGGCCATAGAGGAACTGGCCCTGCTCGTCGAGCTTGCCGGTGCTGGCGAAGTTGATCTGGCGGTGGTTGTCGCTGCCGTACTGCAGTTGAATCTCGTGGCTGCTCTCGGTCTGGGGGCGGCGGCTGACCATGTCGAGCAAACCGCCGGGCGGGGTCTGGCCATACACGGATGAGGCTGGGCCCCGCAGCAGCGCAAGGCGGTCGAGGTTCCAGGTTTCAGCTTTCGGGTTGGCATACACGCCGCGGGGCAGGGGCAGGCCGTCGAGGAACTGGGTCGGTTCGAAGCCGCGCACGCGCATCCAGTCATAGCGGGTATCGCTGCCGAAACTGGCCGAGACGATGCCCGGCATGTACTTCACCGCGTCATCCAGGCTTTGCACGCCGCGGTCGCTCATCTGCTGGCGGGTGGCGACGGAAATGGAGCGTGGGACCTCGACCAGCGCTGTGTCGGTCTTAGTGCCGGCGGCGGTGCGCTTGGCGGTGTAGCCTTCCACCGGGCCCCAGGCGCTCTCGAAGCTGCTGCTGGCGTTGATGTTGGTCTCCGGCAGCGCCAGGCTGCCTTCGTTCACTGCCACCAGGCTGTAGCTGCCGGCGCTGCTCTGCTGCAGCTGCAGGCCGGTACCGCGCAGCGCGGCCTGCAGGGCACCGACAGCGTCGTACTGGCCACTGACGGGTGCCGAATTGCGTCCGCTGACCAGTGCCGGATCCAGCGCCAGGGCGATCCCGGCCTGGCTGGCGATCTGGTTCAGGGTGCTGGCCAGCGGCGCGCTGGGCAGGTCGTAGGCACGCGGGGCAGCCTGTTCGGCGGCGAACAGGGTGGTGCTGACCAACGGGGCGGCCAGGCCGATGGCCAGGGCCATCAGGCTGGGGCGAAGCAAAGCATCAACGGCACGGGACATGCAGCGGCTCCTCGACGAAATAGTGCTGACTGCTTCCTTGCCGAGCGAGATTGGGAAAGTGACAGGGGGCTTTGAAAAAATTTCGACTGATTTGCAGAAGCCTTTGGAAGCCGGCAAGCCGGCTTTCACAAAGGGCAGTGTGGCTGAAGCTATTTGGCGCTAACGGTGACCCACCACGGCGTACGCCGCTCGATCTTCACCGGCAGCGCCGGTTCCAGCGAGGCGAGGGCCAGGTCGGTGTCGGTCAGCGGGAAGCTGCCGCTCACGCGCAGGTCGGCGACTTCGTCGCTGACACCCAGGTGGCCGCTGCGGTACTGTCCGAGCGCTGCCACCAGGTCGGCCAGGCGCACGTTGTCCACCACCAGCATGCCGCGGGTCCAGGCATCGCTGCCGACCGCCACGGAGCCGACCCGGCCCAGGCCGTCTGCGTTCATCAGCACCTGCTGGCCTTCGCGCAGCACCTGCTCGTCGCCACTGTTCTGCGGCTTGGCGGCCACCGAGGCCTGCAGTACCTCCAGGCGCGTGCCGGCCTCCTCGCGCTTGACCAGGAAGCGCGTGCCCAGCGGGCGCAGGCGGCCATCCTCGGTGCGCACCAGCAGCGGACGGCTGTCCTTGTGGCCGGTCTCCACCGAGATCTCGCCGCGGTGCAGCACGATCAGCCGCTGCTCGCCCCGGAAGTCGATATCCACCGCGCTGCGGCTGTTCAAGCTCAGCAAGGTGCCATCCTCCAGGCGCAGGGTGCGCATCTCGCCGGTGCCGGTGCGCTGGTCGGCCAGCCAGTAGGTCGGCGACAGGGTCGGCGCTGCGGTCCAGGCAAGTAGCCCGCCGAGCAGCAGCATGCCGGCCAGGCCGCCAAGGCGCTGGCGCAACCCGGCCCTTGATTGCAGCAGGGTGTGGCGTACCGGGCCGGCGGCGGCGTTGACGCGCCGGTCGAGCATGCCCAGTTGCAGCCAGGCGCGGGCGTGTTCCTCGTTGGCGGCGTGCCAGCGCATGAATTCGTTGCGTTCGTCCGGGGTACCGCTACCTTCGTCCAGGCACAGCTTCCAGGCGATGGCCGCTTCCAGCACCTGGCTGGAGACCGGGGCGTGGTTCATGTCGGTTCTCCGTAGAGGGCGACATAGCACTGGCGCAGGCCTTGGGCGAGGTACTGGCGCACGCGGGACACCGACACCCCGAGGCGCTCGGCGATTTCGGCGTGGCCCAGGCCGTCCAGGCGGCTGTACAGGAAGGCCGCGCGGGCCTTGCTCGACAGCTTGCCCAACAGGCGGTCGATAGCCTTGAGATCCTCGAGGATCAGGTGCTGTTGCTCGGGCGATGGGTGTTCGGCCTCGGGCACCAGGGCCAGCTCCGCAAGGTAGGCCTGCTCGAGGGCGGCGCGGCGGAAGTGGTCGAACAACAGGCCCTTGGCCACGGCGACCAGGAAGGCGCGGGGTTCGCGGGGGGCGTCCAGGCGCTCGCGACCGAGCAGGCGCACGAAGGTGTCCTGGCTCAGGTCTTCGGCGCGCTGACGGCAGGTGGTGCTGCGCTGCAACCAGGCCAACAGCCAGGTGCGATGGTCGCGATACAGCGCTCCGACCAGCTCGGCATGTGGACTGTGCGCAGGCGTCAAGAAGCGATCCCCGAGGAAGAATGCGTTAACTAACGATAATTATTCGCGATTGTGGCAGAGGCGGGGGTGATGGCGCAATTGACGCTTATCGGATTGCCGGCAGCAATCGCAAACGTTTTGCGGTTCTCTTCAGGTGATGTGCAATTCCTGTAGGAGCGTGCATGGATCAGAGGCCGTGATGGTGCGCCTTGCGCCGCCGCCACTGGCGCACCCGCTGCTCTAGCTGCAACGGGCTGTCCAGTTGCTGGCGCCGGGCCTGGCTGAACAGGATCAGCGCCAGCTCCGCGGTCACCTGGGCATCGGCGCTGGCATGGTGGCGGGCCTGGACTTCAAGGCCGAAGCGGGCGATCCAGTCGTCCAGCCCGGCTTCACGCAACACGGTGTCGGGGTTGAGCATCGGCGCCAGCTCCGCCACATCGAGGAACGGATGCTGCAGGCGCAGGCCCAGGCTGTCCTTCAGCGCCCGGGCCAGCATGCGCTGGTCGAACGGGGCGTGGAACGCCAGCACCGGGCTGTCGCCAATGAAGTCCATCAGGTCGAGCAGCGCCTCGGCCGGGTCGCAGCCGGCGGCCAGGGCGCTGGGGCCCAGGCCGTGGATCAGCACGCTGGCGTTGGTCTTCTGCGCGGGCCGGTGCAGGGTGCGCTCGAACGGGCGACCTAGGGCGATGGCGCCGTCCT
>NZ_NIBE01000028.1:0-534 GCF_002205115.1 Pseudomonas sp. DrBHI1 | reverse complement strand
GTCATGGAGAAACGCAAGCGCAGCGGGCAGCACAGCCTGCACCCGCCCTATCGCATTGCGGCGAACGGTTCTTTGTCGCTGGTTGCCCCCGGGCAGTCCGAGCCAGACGCCACAGATGTCCACACCCTGCGCGACATGATTCGCAACACGGCCTTGGCGTTCAACGTCCATGACCTCGAAGACCTGGCCGAGCTGCGCCTGTTCTACAGCCCCGACCCGTTGACCGAAGCGGCCCAGCAGCAACTGCTGCGTCGACGCGACAGGCTGCCGGCCGTGGATGTTGCCGCTTTCACCGGCCTTGGCTGCCCGACGCCCAGGCCCTATGTGCTGCGCCATGACCAACTGGACCTGGTCGCCGATTTCGCTGCGCAAACCGACAGCTCATTGCGCAAGCTGCTGGACAACCAGCTGTTCAGTGAAACCAGCGTCCACTCGCTGACGGCAGCCCGGTACATGCTGGGCCCGGGTGCCGGCAAACCCGAAGCCCGTGGTATCGCGGTGGTGGTGGAAGATGCCATCGGCATCACCCAGCAA
>NZ_NIBE01000027.1:0-30026 GCF_002205115.1 Pseudomonas sp. DrBHI1 | reverse complement strand
ACTTGTGATGCTGATAATCTTGGCGACTATCAGTCCGTACTCACAAGCACCCACACGAATTGCTTGATTCAATTTGTTAAAGAGCGTTTGATTAAGAGCTTTTCGTCTCAACCGAGGCGCGCATTCTACGCTTTCCTCATTTCGTGTCAAGCGTTGTTTTGAAGTTTTTTTGAAACTGCTTTTTGCAAAACACCTTCAACCTCAACAACTTACCGCTTGCCTCGTAGCGTTCAACGCTGCGAGGAGGCGAATAATACGCGGTTTGATTTCAGAGTCAACACCTTGATCTGAAAAAACTTTCGATCGCCATCCGGCGGCCGCTCGGCAACTATTCGATGCGGTTGCCGCTCTGTAGAGAAACACGCAAGCGGAGCGGCTGCCATGAGCGATGCACAGAACGAGAAGACCCCGGGGCTGTCGCCGGACGAAGAGCAGGAAGTCAGCCACAACCAACCGCCCCGGGCGGCGGTGCTGCACGAGATCATCCGCGCCCAGGGTGACCACGAACTGGAACGCACGCTCGCCGCCTTGTGGTGGTCAGCGCTGGCGGCTGGCCTGACCATGGGCCTGTCGTTGATGGCCATGGGACTGTTCTACGCCCGCCTGCCCGAAGGCGACAGCGCCCAGGTAATCGCCAGCCTGGGCTACAGCGCAGGCTTCCTGGCGGTGATCCTCGCCCGCCAGCAACTGTTCACCGAAAACACCCTGACCGCCGTGCTGCCACTGATGACCACCCCCACCCTCACCAACCTGGGCCGCCTGCTGCGCCTGTGGACCGTCGTCCTGCTCGGCAACCTGGCCGGCACGCTGCTGGTAGCCTGGGTGATGCTCGAACTGCCGATATTCGACAGCAAGACCGATGTCGCCTTCCTGGATGTGGGCCGCAAGGTGATGGAGAACGGCATCGGCCAGATGTTCGCCAAGGGCATCGTCTCAGGCTGGATGATCGCCACCATGGTCTGGATGATCCCGTCCATGGAGCACGCCAAGATCTGGATCATCCTGATGATCACCTACCTGATGGCCCTGGGCGACTTCACGCATATAGTAGTGGGCTCGGTCGAGGTCTCTTACCTGGTCTGGGCCGGCGAGCAGAGCTGGAGCGCCTTCTGGCTCGACTTCGCCCTGCCCACCCTGGCCGGCAACATCATTGGCGGCAGTTTCATCTTCGCCTTGATCAGCCATGCCCAAGTGCGCAGCGACAGCGGCAAGCCGCCCTCGAAACTGTTGAAGCACGACAAACAGGCCAGGAACTAGCGCGCGGCAACCGCCCGCTCGGACGCCCTGCCCCGCTGCGGCAATGGCCGCGGCCGCCACCAGTTCTGCCCCGGATGCGGCGAGTCTAGGCTGACCCGTTCGCCCATCTGTGGCGTGCTCAGCTCTACCTGGGCGGCATTGGCCAGTGTCAGGATACGCTCGAAGGGCTCCTGCCAGCTGTGGATCGACAGGTCGAAGGTGCCGTTGTGAATAGGCAGCAGCCAACGGCCCTTCAGGTCCAGGTGCGCCTGCAGGGTCTGCTCCGGCTGCATATGCACACTGGGCCAGGCGACGTTGTAGGCGCCGGTCTCCATCAAGGTCACGTCGAAGGGCCCGTAGCGCTCGCCGATCTCGCGAAAGCCGGCGAAGTAACCAGTATCACCGCTGAAGAACAGCCGCAGCCCTTCGTCGATCATCACCCAGGACGCCCACAGTCTGTGGTTGCTGTCGAACAACCCACGTCCGGAAAAGTGCTGCGCCGGCGTGGCGGCGAAGCGCACGCCTTCGACTTCGGTTTCCTGCCACCAGTCCAGTTGCCGCACCTTGGCCGGCGGCACGCCCCACTCGATGAGCAGGTCGCCTACTCCCAGCGGTGCGAGAAAGTGCTCGGTGCGCGGCGCCAACCGGCGGATGGCCTGCTCGTCGAGGTGGTCGAAATGATCATGGGACAGGATCACCGCAGTCAGCGGCGGCAGATCGTCGAGCGCCAACGGCGGCGCATGGAAGCGCAGCGGCCCGGCCCACTGCACCGGTGAGGCGCGCTCGGCGAACACCGGGTCGGTAATGAAGAAGCGCCCGCGCAGCTTGAGCAGTACCGTGGAGTGGCCAAGACGCCACAAGCTATGGTCCGGCGCGTCGGCCACCTGCTGGCGGGTCATCGTCTGCAGGCTCAGCGCAGCATCTGGCCGGGTTTGCGGCGGCTTGCGCAGCAGCAGGTACTTGACGCCGATGCGCAGCTTCTTGAGCACGCCATCCCTGGGCAGCTCGACCTGGTTGTGAAAGCGTCCGTCCCGGTGCGGTGCCGGCTCGCCGGCGGGGGTAGCCATGGGGACCATGAGCAGCAGCACTCCACAAAAGAAGAAGGCCTTCATAGTACTCCACAGGGTCGGATCAACCGTGAAATGGCTTGTAAGGTCATTTTTCGCCGATGAACGATTGTTCAACAATATTCACACGACTTATGCGATAAACGGCGCCCCACAGAAGAACGACAACCATGATCGATAACCGCAGCGGCAAGGGGCTCTCTTTCGTCAGGCGCATCTACCTGCCGCGCATCATCGGCCTGGGGATCGGCCTGTTCAGCGTAATGGCCGCCATCGCCCCGCTGAACCCGCCGCAGTGGGCCTGGGCCCTGCTGCTGTTCAATGGCCTGCTCTGGCCTCATGTGGCCTACCAATGGGCCCTGCGCTCGGCCACGCCTTACCAGGCCGAACAGCGCAACATCCTGCTGGACTCCCTTATGAGCGGGTTCTGGACCGCGGCGATGCATTTCAACCCGCTGCCCACGGTGACCATCCTGTCGATGATGACCATGAACAACGTCGCCGCCGGCGGCAAACGGGTGCTGCTGCGCGGTCTGCTGGCTCAACTGGGCGGCATGCTGCTGGCCAGCGCCCTGCTCGGTACCGGCCTGCAGCCCCAGGCCACGCAACTGCAGGTGCTTGCCTGCCTGCCGATGCTCACCCTCTACCCCTTGGCCCTGGGTTGGGTGTGCTACCAGTTGGCGATCAAGCTGGCCGAGCACAAGCGCCGCCTAAGCGCCCTGAGCCGCACCGACAGCCTTACCGGCCTGCTCAACCATGGCTCGTGGAAGGACCTGCTGCTGCTCAAGTTCCAGATCTGCCAGCAACAGCAGCTGCCGGCGGTAGTCGCCCTGATCGACATCGACCACTTCAAGACCATCAACGACACCTACGGCCATGTGGTCGGCGACTGCGTGCTGCGCCAGCTCAGCCAGGAACTGCGGCGCAACCTGCGCGAGGACGACCTGGCCGGGCGCTACGGCGGTGACGAGTTCTGCGTGATCCTCCCTGGCGCCCACGAAGCCCAGGCGTGCCAGGCCATGGAGCGCCTGCGCGAGCGCGTCGGCGCCTACCGCAACCCGCAACTGCCGGGCCTGCGCATCAGCCTGAGCATCGGCCTGGCGGACTTTCGCACCACCCTCGCCTCGCCCGAACATTGGCTGGAACAGGCCGACAAGGCGCTGTACGCCGCCAAGCACCAGGGGCGCGACCAGGTCAATTTCGCCCGCGGCGAGGCCGCCCTGCTCAAGCTGGCCTATCCTGACTGAACCTTCGCCCAGGCCCCGGGCGCAGACAGCAGTTGAAGGAGTCGCCCGTACATGGACAGGAACGTCGACCTTTCATCCTCCAGCCCCACTTCGCGCCTGCAGGTGCGCAGGCTGGTAGGCGCCTTCTGCGCTCTGTTCGGCCTCGCCTGCGTGTTCACCCTGGTGGCGCTGTTCAACATCGCCGCCACGCTGGACCGCCAGGCGCTGGAGCAGAGCACCTTCCAGGCTACCCAGGCACTGGAGCAGCGGCTGGTGGCGTCGCGCCAGTTCCTCTCCAGCTACGCCGTCTGGGACGCTGCCTACGAACATCTGGTAGGCAAGGTCGACTGGCAGTGGGCGTATGACGAGAAGAACGTCGGTGAGTCGCTGTACAGCGCCAGCGGCTACGAAGGCGTGTTCGTGATCGAGGATGACCGCACCACCTATGCCCTGTTCAAGGGCAAACCCACCGACTCACCGGCCAGCGCCCATATCGACAGTCCCCTGGCGCCGATCACCGACGCGGCGCGCAAGGCGGCCCCGGCCCGCGAGCAGGTGGCCCACTTCGTGCGCTTCAACGGCTGGCCCGCGGTGCTCAGCGCGGCGGCGGTGCGCCCGGACAAAGAGGTGACCGAGGCGGATGTGCGCCAGGCGCCGGTGATGGTGTTTATCGACCAACTGACCGAGGCCAAGCTCGCCGTGCTGGGCAAGGGTGCGGGCCTGACCGGCATGCGCCTGGAGAAAAATGGCGCCGCCCAGACCGGACAACCGCACATCGCCCTGGAGGAAACCGGCTATTACCTGGCCTGGAACACGCCGCTACCGGGTCGCCAGTTGCTCCACGCTTTCCTGCCGCCGCTGCTGGCGGTGCTGCTGGTGCTCGGCCTGGTGCTCCTGTACCTGTTCCGCCATGCCCTGCGCAGCTCCCGCGCCATCGACGACAGCCTGCTGCGCCTGCAGCAAAGCAACCGCGCCCTGGAGGCCAGCGAGCAGCGCTTTCGCGCAGTGGCCGAGGCCGCGTCGGACTGGATCTGGGAAACCGACCGCCAGCACCGCCTGACCTACCTGTCGCAGCGCTTCGTCAGCGTCACCGGCTACCGGCTAGAGGACTGGATAGGCCAGCCGCTAAACCAGCTGCTGGCCTGCGACACCACGCCCCTGCTGCCGTGGCTCGACAGCCAGGCCGACGACAACCCGCAGCAACTGGCCAACCTGCGCTGCAACTACGATGACGCCAGCGGGCAGAACCGCTACTGCCGCGTTTCGGCGCGCTCGATCGTCTACGAGGGCAAGCTCGCCGGCTTTCGCGGCACCGCCAGCGATATCACTGACGAAGTCGCCGCCCATGCCCGCATCCAGCACCTGTCGATGCACGATGCCCTGACTGGCCTTGCCAACCGCAACAAGCTGTCACGCCACCTTGAGCATGCGCTGTTGCGCGGCAGCGATTCACCGCCGCTGACCTTGCTGCTGCTCGACCTGGACAGTTTCAAGCCGATCAACGATTCCCTCGGCCACCCGGCCGGCGACGCGGTGTTGCAGGAGGTGGCCGGTCGCCTGCGCGACACCACCCGCGAAAATGACCTGGTGGCTCGCCTGGGCGGCGACGAGTTCGTCCTGGTGCTGCATGGCCTGGACAATCGCAGCGAGATCGATCGTTTCTGCGCCCGCCTGCTCGAGTTGCTGCAGCAACCTATAATCTACGAGGGACAACAGTTGCATATCGGCGCCAGCATTGGCATCGCCCAGACCCGAATCCAGGGCTACGATGCCGGTGAGTTGATCCGCTACGCCGACATTGCGCTGTACCAGGCCAAAGCCGACGGCAAGAATACCTGGCGTTACTTCTCGCCAGAGATGAACCAGCAGATCCAGTACCGCCGACAACTGGAAAACGACCTGCGCCGGGCGATCAAGCAGCACGAGTTCGTCCTGCACTATCAGCCACGCTATCGCCTGTACGACCTGCGCATCGTCTCGGTGGAGGCCCTGCTGCGCTGGCAGCACCCCGAGGAGGGCCTGCTCGGGCCGGACACCTTCATTCCCC
Source organism: Pseudomonas sp. DrBHI1 (assembly GCF_002205115.1). Classification (NCBI taxonomy): domain Bacteria; kingdom Pseudomonadati; phylum Pseudomonadota; class Gammaproteobacteria; order Pseudomonadales; family Pseudomonadaceae; genus Pseudomonas; species Pseudomonas sp. DrBHI1. The sequence goes on along the minus strand of NZ_NIBE01000027.1, from coordinate 24,450 downwards.
TGGCCGAGCAGAGCGACCTGATCGTGCCCCTTGGTCGCTGGGTGCTGGCCGAGGCCTGCCGCAATGCCCGCGACTGGCCCGACGAACTGCTGGTCTCGGTCAACCTGTCGCCGGCGCAGTTCTCCCGCAGCGATGTGGTCGCCGATGTGCGCCAGGTACTGCTGGACACCGGCTTCCCGGCCCAGCGCCTGGAACTGGAGATCACCGAGAACGTGATGCTCAACGACATCGAGGGCGCCCTGGGCACCATGCTCGCGCTCAAGGAGCTGGGCGTGCGCCTGAACATGGACGACTTCGGCACCGGTTACTCGTCGCTGGGTTACCTGCGCACCTACCCCTTCGACAGCATCAAGATCGACAAGCGCTTCATCGCCGGGCTCAGCAGCCAGAGCGGCAACGACCGGGCAGTGGTGCAGGCCATCATCAACCTGGGCAAGGCCATGGGGCTGACGGTCACCGCCGAGGGGGTGGAGACCGAGCAGCAGTTGCAGGCGCTGGACAGGGAGCAGTGCCATGAGGTCCAGGGCTACTACCTGAGCAAGCCGGTGGACCGGGCGGGTTTCGAGGCGCTGCTGGCGGGCCGCGAGGTGCGCCAGCAGGATGTGTCCTGACTCCCTCTTGATGCATGCCTTCAGCGCAGGCTGCGTTCAGCCACGATCTCCGGCAGGTCGGTGCGCTTGAGGTAGATGCGCAGCGGCTCGCCGATGTTCAGCCGATCGTCCACATGCTGCTCCAGCAGCAAGGCCAGGCGCTCCCGGCACAATGCCATGCGCGTGTCGGCCTCGGGGCGCCAGACGAACTCGTTGCAGGGGGTGATGCTGTCGTCGGCGACGTCCATGCCGAACGAATCTTCGGAAAACCGCACGATATGCATGCCGCGCTTGCCGTGGAAGCCGACAAAGCCCTTGAGCTGGTCGGCGGCGTCGCAGATGTCCTGGGAAGTGATGGCCATGGCGTAACCTCGCAAAATTCGGAAGTGACGCACGCAGGGAACGGTCACCTCTGGCGGGCGACGCGCAGGTACCAGCCTAACGCAACTGCGGGAACCTTCGCCACGCATTCTCACCCTTCCCGTTTCAGCCGGTTGGCGCCGCCACCGGGTCGACCTGCGACGCCAGCAGCGCCGCCAGCCAGTTCATGAACGCCTGGACTCGGCGCGGCACATGGCGCTGCCGGGCATACAGCAGCGACACCGGCATGGCCCGCGCCTGCCAGGGCTCGAGCAGCGATATCAGTTCTCCATTGCGCAGGTGTTCATCGACGCCCACCGCCGGTACCTGGATCAGCCCGAGCCCTGCCAGGCAGGCGGCGGAATAGGCTTCGGCATTGTTCACCGTGACCACGCCGGCCATGGCCTGAAAGCGCAGCTCGCCCTCCTGCACGTATTCGAACCCGGCGCTGCGGGCACCGAGGTTGCGCACGTAGTGGACCAACCGATGGCCGGCCAGATCCTGCAGGTTCCGTGGCACGCCGTGACGCTCGAGGTAGGCGGGGCTGGCACAGTTGCGCATGCTCAGTCGCCCCACCGGGCGGGCAACCACGTCCAGTTCGCTGAGCGCGCCGATGCGCATCACGCAGTCGAAGCCTTCGCGCAGCAGGTCGACCTGGCGGTCGGTGCAACTAAGCTCCACTTCCAGGCGCGGGAAACGCTCGAGAAACCCTGGCAGCGCCGGCACAATCAGCCGCCGCGCCATCATGGTCGGCAGGTCGATGCGCAGGCGCCCGGTCAGCTCGGCATCGTCGGCGCTGAACAGGCTTTCGATCTCGTCCATGCCCGACAGCAGGTCCTTGCTGCGCTCGTAGAGCAAGGCGCCGTCCTGGGTGGTCTGCACCCGCCGCGTGGTGCGGTTGAACAGGCGCGTGCCGAGCAACCGTTCCAGCGCCCGCACCTGCTCGGAGACGGTCGAACGCGGCAGGCCCAGGCTTTCGCCGGCCAGGGTGAAACTGCTCAGTTCGCTGACCCTGACAAAAGTGCGCAACAGCTCAAGCTTGTTCATCACGGGCTCCGATTGTCCATTCAATACGAACAGTATTTCCGGAATCCGTGGATTTAACAGCCATCAACCGATCAATAACCTGTCATTCAACCACCACCCCAACGAGGTAACCGATATGACTCGCAAGATCGCACTGATCACCGGCGCCAGCCGCGGCCTGGGCAAGAACACCGCCGAACACCTGGCCGCTCGCGGAATCGACATCATCGGCACCTACCACAGCAAGGCCGACGAGGCCCACGCCGTGGCCGCCTCGCTCGAACAGGCCGGCGTGCGCGCCGCCATGCTGCAACTGGATGTCAGCGACAGCGCCAGCTTTGCCGCCTTCGCCGAGCGCCTGGGCGACACCCTCGAACAGCAGTTTGGCCGCCTCCAGTTGGACTTCCTGGTGAACAACGCCGGCATCGGCCTGAACGTGCCGTTCAGCGAGACCAGCGAAGTGCAATTCGACCAGTTGCTGAACATCCAGCTCAAGGGGCCGTTCTTCCTCACCCAGCGCCTGCTGCCGCTGCTGGCCGACGGCGGGCGCATCGTCAACATCTCCACAGGCCTGACCCGCTTCGCCCTGCCCGGCTACGCCGCCTATGCGGCCATGAAGGGCGCCATGGAAGTGCTGACCCGCTACCAGGCCAAGGAGCTGGGGGCGCGCGGTATTCGCGTGAACATTCTCGCGCCGGGCGCCATCGAGACCGACTTCGGCGGTGGCGTGGTGCGCGACAACCAGCAGGTTAACGACTACATCGCCAGCAACACGGCACTGGGACGCGTCGGCCTACCCGACGACATCGGTGCGGCCATCGCCCTGTTGCTGGAGGACGGCAATGGCTGGATCACCGGGCAGCGGCTGGAGGTGTCAGGGGGGATGTTTCTCTAGGCATGTGGCAGATTGACTGGCTTGTTACGCGGTTCCCTGTAGGCCTTGTGTCGCGAAGCGGCCCCAGGATCTTGGGTATGTTTCAAGATTGTCGGGGCTGCTTCGCAGCCCTTTCGCGACACAAGGCCGCTCCCACAGGGATCGCGCCAGATTCTAAAAATTGAGCAAGACAGTTGCTCCCACAATCCTGGTCGTTCAAGCGCGGCTCAGGGCCTGATGCAGCGCTGCCACGGCGGGTAGTGCCAAGGCCTCATGGGACATGCACAATCCGACCCGACGGCGCAGCGTCAGGCCGCTGCCCGGCTGCCAGTAGACGCCCGGGCAACGCTCGACCAGCGACTGCGGCAACCAGGCCGCGCCCTGCCCGGCGGCGACCATGGCCAGGACCCGTTGCAACGAACCGGCCTGGCCGACCTGCTCCCCCCCGTCATACAAGCCCATCAAGCGTTGGTGCGACGGGTGCTGCGGGCAGGTGATCCAGCGTCCGTCCGGCTGGCTGCCGGTGGCCATCACCCGCACGAACGCTTCCTCCCACAGCGGCAGGAACAGTTCGTCCTCACAGCGCTGAGACTCGTCCGCCAGGCGTGCATCACCGTCGCAGCCCTCCAGCAGGGTCAACTGCAAGCCCGCCACCGCCTGGCTGGCCAGACGCACGCAGGCCTCGACCTGGGCCGGTGCGATGTCGGCCTCGATGCCCAGCGCCAACGGCACCCGCTCCTGCCCCTGACGAAAACGCAGGCGCAGGGCCTCGGCCTCGGCCACCATGCGGCAGGCCTGGGGATAGAGCTCGCGGGCCTGCTCGCTGACTTCGACCCCACGGGCTTGGCGCAGGAACAATTCGGCGCCCAGCTCCTCTTCCAGCTGGCGAATGGTCACCGACAAAGTCGGCTGGGCCACGCACAAACGCTGGGCGGCTACCGTGATGTTGCGCGCTTCGAAGACGGCGATAAATGCCTTGAGGTGACGAATATCCATAGATAGAACCGATGCCAGCCAGAGAAATAAGCCGTTTTTCATGGCCGCAGACGCAATCTAGAATCCTGGCCATCGAAAGCGATTATGCCTGGGAGGCAACCATGAACAAACCCTTGATCATTGTCACTGGCGCCAGCTCCGGTATCGGCGCCGCCACCGCCCAGCGATTCTCCGCTGCGGGTCATCCACTGCTGCTGATCGCCCGACGCCTGGAACGCCTCGAGGCGCTGGCGCTTCCCGATTGCCTGTGCCGCGCCGTGGATATCCGCGACCGGGCGGCGCTGGTGGCTGCCGTGGCCGAGGCCGAAGCGCTGTACGGCCCGGCCGATGCCCTGGTGAACAACGCCGGGGTGATGCTGCTGGGGCAGGTGCACGAGCAGGATCCGGAGCAGTGGGAGCGCATGTTCGACATCAACGTCAAGGGATTGCTCAACGGCGTGCAGGCGCTGGTCGGCGGGATGATCGAGCGGCGCCACGGCACGCTGATCAACGTCAGTTCCGTGGCCGGGCGCAAGACCTTCCCCAACCATGTGGCCTATGTGGGCAGCAAGTTCGCCGTGCACGGGCTGTCGGAGAACCTGCGCGAAGAGTTGGCGCCGCATAATGTGCGGGTGGTGACCATCGCCCCGGGCGCGGTGGAGACCGAGCTGCTCGGGCACACCACCGACGAGGGCATCAAGCGCGACTACGAAGCGTGGAAGGCCAATGATATGGGCGGCGTGGTACTGAGCGCCGAGGATGTCGCCGGGGCGATCGTCTGGGCCTACCAGCAGCCGCAGCAGGTTTGCATTCGCGAGATCGTGCTGGCGGCGACCGCTCAACAACCCTGAGATGAATGCGCCCCGTACGTCGGCAAGCCCCGCCCCGCGATGAAAATCCAGGCAAAAAAATGGGCGACCGAAGTCGCCCTAAATGCCTTGCGTGCTCATGGATCGGGAAGGATCAGCGCTGATTACGCTTTTTCGAGTCCTTCCAGATGAAAATGCCCAGACCGGCGAAGAACGCCAACATCAACCCGACCGTTACCACACCGGCGATAACCACGTTGTCGAAGAACATGTCGGCCCCTCCCTTGATGTGCCGTCATCCGATGGGTGCAAGGTAACCAATGCCGGGAGGGGGAAAATTGACCGGAGTCAATGGCGCCCGGAGCCGGGCGCGCGAGGCGGGTGCAGGGTTGACCTGCATCAAGTTTCAGCGCTTCTTGGGTTTGCCCTTGGGCTTTTTCTTCTTGGCCTGGACCAGCGGCATGGCCTGTTCGAAGGCCTGGCGCATGTCGTTCAGGCGCTTGTCGTTGAGGTCGTGGATGCGTTTGGCGCGTTCGGCGCCGAAATCGATCAGGTTGTCTTGGCTCATGGCGGGCTCGACGGACAGCAGAGGCCTTTATGATGAAGGCAAGCGGCAGTGCTGACTAGTCAGACTTCGATATCCACCAGCAACCCCTGGCGCGTGCGCTCGCCCATCGGCGCCACCGGCACGGTGTTGTCGGCGTTGAGCTCTTCGCCCGGCACGGCCTCGTACCGATCGCCTTCAGCCTGCTTGCGCCTTTTTTGCTGACGGCGTTGCTCGTCGCGCAGCAGCAGGGCCTGCTCTTGGGGATCACGATGATTCTTCAGGTCAATGGTGCCATCGCTGGAGGTCGGCTGCGTGGGTACCACCGGCGCAATGGTCGGCGGTGGCTTGACCGGGTCGTGTTGCGAGGTCACGGGGGCGGCACTGAGCGGGATGATCGGCGGCAGCATGGTGGGTCTCCTGTAGCCTGGTTGTCGGCTGGTGGTGCGCCGCCTTGAATGCCTGCGGTCAAAGGTGTGCGGCGTGTCACAGCGCCGCACTGCGCTGGATTATAGCGCGGGATTACTCAGCCTCGTCGTCCGGGTCATCGTCTGGCGCGGCGCTCGACTCGCTCCAAGGCCGCTTGTAGACCTGCTGCCAGACCGCGTCCATGTGCTCGCGCACGACCTGCGGGGCGCTCTTGAGCGAGGCGCTATCCTCGCGCTCGCCGCCGAACGCGTCTTCACCGGGCGGGCTGATCAGCGACTGGCCGGTTATTGTGTAGATCGCTTGGCCCTCACGCATCTCGATGGCGATGTCGTGGGGGTCGATGCCGCCGCCGCAGAAGGCGTGGCTGGCCACGGTGACTTCGGCGACGCCGTCCTTGTTCAGGTCACCGACATCGCTGACGTCGGTATAAAAGTCGACGTCCAGGTCCAGTCCGGCGCAGGTGGTCTCCTGCTCGATCTGCCAGCGCGCCTTGAAAGCATCACCGCCGGCGGCGCGGCCATACAAGGTGGCCTTGAGCACCACCTTGTCGACTTCCTCCTCGGTGTCGGGGTCGGTGGCCTGGCCATCGACACGGCTCAGCACCAGCAGGCCTTCACCCTCGCGGTCGTGGAAGTGCACACTCTTGATCGGTGTCTGCACACCGAGCACCTCGAGTTGCTCGACCGGAATCGGCGGCAGGACTTCGAAGCTCTTCTGTTCGCAGGCGGCCAGCAGCGCGAGGCTGCCCAGGCCCAGAGTGACGTTCAACCAGCGGTGCTTGGCAACCATGTTGGCGCGTGGCCCTCGTGACAGGACGGTATTCGTCGATGAAAGCGCTAGACTCTTCACATTCATTGGTCTGGCGAAGCCGATCCGTTAACATAGCCGGCTTTTTCATCGCGGGAGTTTTGGCAGTATGGCGCAGCAGTATCAACCGGGGCAACGCTGGATCAGCGACAGCGAAGCCGAGCTCGGTCTTGGGACCATCCTGGCGCAGGATGGCCGTCTGTTGACCGTGCTCTACCCGGCCACGGGCGACACCCGCCAGTACTCGCTACGCAATGCGCCGCTGACCCGCGTGCGCTTCTCGCCCGGCGACCTGATCACCCACTTCGAAGGCTGGAAGCTGACCGTGCAGGAAGTCGAGGACATCGACGGCCTGATGGTCTACCACGGCATCGATGGCCAGAACCAGCCGCGCACCCTGCCCGAGACGCAGCTGTCAAACTTCATCCAGTTCCGCCTTGCCAGCGACCGCCTGTTCGCCGGGCAGATCGACCCGCTGTCGTGGTTCTCGCTGCGCTACAACACCCTGCAGCACACCAGCAAGCAGATGCTCTCCTCCTTGTGGGGCCTGGGCGGTGTGCGCGCCCAGCCCATCGCCCACCAGTTGCACATCGCCCGTGAAGTGGCCGACCGCATCGCTCCCCGGGTATTGCTGGCCGACGAAGTGGGCCTGGGCAAGACCATCGAGGCTGGCCTGGTAATCCACCGCCAGTTGCTGTCCGGGCGGGCCAATCGCGTGCTGATCCTGGTACCCGAGAACCTCCAGCACCAGTGGCTGGTGGAAATGCGCCGACGCTTCAACCTGCAAGTGGCACTGTTCGACGCCGAGCGCTTCATCGAAAGCGACGCCAGCAACCCGTTCGAGGATGCCCAGTTGGCGCTGGTCGCCCTGGAATGGCTGGTCGAGGACGAGAAGGCCCAGGACGCGCTGTTTGCCGCCGGCTGGGACCTGATGGTGGTCGACGAAGCACACCACCTGGTCTGGCACGAGGAACAGGCCAGCGCCGAGTATGCGCTGGTCGAGCAACTGGCCCAGGTCATCCCGGGCGTGCTGCTGCTCACCGCCACCCCGGAACAGCTCGGCCAGGACAGCCACTTCGCCCGCCTGCGCCTGCTCGACCCCAACCGTTTCCACGACCTTGCCGCATTCCGTGCCGAGAGCGAAAACTATCGCCCGGTCGCTGAAGCGGTGCAGGAACTGCTCGACGAAGGCCGTCTGTCGGCCAAGGCCCACGCTACTATCCAAGGCTTCCTCGGTGCCGAAGGCGAAGCCCTGCTGGCCGCGGTCAGCGATGGCGACAGCCAGGCCAGCGCCCGTCTGATCCGCGAGCTGCTCGACCGCCACGGTACCGGCCGCGTGCTGTTTCGCAACACCCGCGCGGCAATCCAGGGCTTCCCCGAGCGCCAGCTGCACCCCTACCCGCTGGCCAACCCCGACGCCTATGCCGAGCTGCCCTCGGGCGAGCGCGCCGAGTTGTACCCGGAAGTGGCCTTCCAGGCCCAGGGCGAGACCGGCGACGACGAGCGCTGGTGGCGTTTCGATCCACGGGTCGACTGGCTGATCGACACCCTGAAGATGCTCAAGCGCACCAAGGTCCTGGTGATCTGCGCCCACGCCGAGACCGCCATGGACCTGGAAGACGCCCTGCGCGTGCGTTCCGGCATCCCGGCCACGGTGTTCCATGAAGGCATGAGCATCCTCGAGCGCGACCGTGCCGCCGCCTATTTCGCCGATGAGGAATTCGGCGCCCAAGTGCTGATCTGCTCCGAGATCGGCAGTGAGGGCCGCAACTTCCAGTTCGCCCACCACCTGGTGATGTTCGACCTGCCGGCGCACCCCGACCTGCTCGAGCAGCGCATCGGCCGTCTCGACCGGATCGGCCAGAAACACACGATCCAGCTGCACATCCCGTACCTGCAGGACAGCCCGCAGGAGCGCCTGTTCCAGTGGTACCACGAAGGCCTCAACGCCTTTCTCAACACCTGCCCGACCGGCAACGCCCTGCAGCATCAGTTCGGCCCGCGCCTGCTGCCACTGCTGGCCGACAGTGACGAGAAGAGCTGGAGCAATCTGGTGGCCGAGGCCCGCGCCGAGCGCGAGCGCCTGGAAGCCGAGCTGCATACCGGCCGCGACCGCCTGCTGGAGCTCAACTCCGGCGGTGCCGGCGAAGGCCAGGCGCTGGTCGAGGCCATTCTCGAACAGGACGACCAGTTCGCCCTGCCGATCTATATGGAAACCCTGTTCGACGCCTTCGGCATCGACAGCGAGGACCATTCGGAAAACGCCCTGATCCTCAAGCCGAGCGAGAAGATGCTCGATGCCAGCTTCCCGCTGGGCGACGACGAAGGCGTGACCATCACCTACGACCGTGGCCAGGCGCTGTCGCGCGAGGACATGCAGTTCCTCACCTGGGAACACCCGATGGTCCAAGGTGGCATGGACCTGGTGCTGTCCGGTTCGATGGGCAACACCGCGGTTGCGCTGATCAAGAACAAGGCGCTCAAGCCCGGCACCGTGCTGCTCGAACTGCTCTACGTCAGTGAAGTGGTCGCCCCCCGCAGCCTGCAGCTGGGCCGTTACCTGCCGCCGGCGGCGCTGCGCTGCCTGCTGGATACCAACGGCAACGACCTGGGCCCGCGGGTGGCGTTCGAAACCCTTAACGACCAGCTCGAAAGCGTGCCCAAGGCCAGCGCCAACAAGTTCGTCCAGGCCCAGCGCGACGTGCTGGCCAAGCGCATCGCCGCCGGCGAGGCCAAGGTCCTGCCGACCCACAACGAACGCGTGGCCCAGGCCCGGCAGCGGCTCACCGCCGAGGCCGACGAGGAACTGGCGCGCCTGACCGCGCTGAAGGCCGTGAACCCGAGCGTGCGTGACAGCGAGATCGATGCCCTGCGCAAGCAGCGTGAAGAAGGGCTGGCGGCGCTGGACAAAGCGGCGCTGCGCCTTGAGGCGATCCGGGTGCTTGTCGCCGGTTGATCTCAATAGAGGTCATCGCGGGGCAAGCCCGCTCCCCCGAGCCCGTCAGGGATTCGAGGGAGCGGGCTTGCCCCGCGATCGCTTCGGCCAGTCGATATTCATTTAGACCATCCAGCTATTGCCTTCATATCCAAATGGTAGAAATCAAAGTGCCATTAATCAGGAAGGCTTAAGCACCCATTTCTATACTCCTGCAGGAACAGTCTCCATCCGTGCTATTTGGGGACGAGTGAAGACTCGACGAAGAGGCCTGCAATGGAGTGGCTGGGACTGCAATTGTTCGCCGAGCTGCCGGCGACCGGACAGATCATCCTCGACTGCCGACACAACCCCTTCCTGGTGCTGCTCGCCTTCGTCGTGGCCAGCGCCGCCTGTTTCGCCACCCTGGACATGAGCGAACGCCAGAGCCAATGCGAGGACCGCTTCGCCCGTCGGCAATGGCGAGTGCTTGGCGCCTGCTGCCTGGCCGGCGGGATCTGGGCCATGCACTTCATCAGCATGCTGGCGTTCCAGGCACCGCTGGAGATCCACTTCGACGCACCGCTGACAGGCTTGTCGCTGCTGGTGGCCCTGCTCGCCGCCTGGCTGGCGATGAACAGCCTCAATCGCAGCGAAATGCGCCTGCGCCACTATCTGCAGACCGCGCTGTTCATCGGCCTGGGCATCAGCATCATGCACTACACCGGCATGGCCGCCCTGCAGACCAGCGCCCAGCAGTACTACCAGACCGGCCTGCTGCTCGCCTCCATCGGCATCGCCGTGCTCGTCAGCCTGGTGGCGCTGCTGATGGCCCGCTACTTCCGCAAGGGCAGCGGCACCTTGCACCTGTTGCTCAAGTACGGCGCCAGCCTGCTGATGGCCGGCGGCATCGTGCTGACTCATTTCACCGGCATGGCGGCCATGACCCTGGTGATTCCCGGCGAAACCGCCCTGCGCCTGCCCTCGGCCGACAACAGTCTGCAGTTGGCACTGACCATCGCTGTCATCACCCTGCTGATCAGCGCTGGCAGCATCAGCGCGGCGCTGGCCGACAAGAAGCTGCAGAGCAAGGAGCACGACCTGCGCCGGGTCAATGTGTTGCTCAGCCAGCTCGACCAGGCCCGGGCTTCGCTGCAGCAGGCAGCCCACTACGATGCCCTGACCAACCTGGTCAACCGCCGCGGCTTCAACCAGGTGTTCGCCGAGCGCCTGGCCGAACAGGCCGCCCATGAGGGCATGCTGGCGGTGATGTTCCTCGACATCGACCATTTCAAGCGCATCAACGACAGCCTCGGGCATGCCGCCGGCGACGAACTGCTCAAGGTGATCGCCGGCCATATCAAGGCCGCCACCCGCGGTCAGGACCTGGTGGCGCGCTTCGGTGGCGATGAGTTCTGCATCGTCACCAGCCTCAACAGCCGCGACGAGGCCCGCCACCTGGCCCAGCGCATCATGCAGCGGATGAAGGAGCCGATCGACCTGGCGGGCCGGCGCATGGTCATGACCACCAGCATCGGCATCAGCATCTTCCCCGATGACGGCCAGAGCACCGAGGAACTGCTGAAGAACGCCGACCTGGCGCTGTACCAGTCCAAAGGCTGCGGGCGCAACAGCCTGAACTTCTTCAACAACGGCCTGAAGACCCGTGCCACCTTGGAGCTGCAACTGGAGGAGGAACTGCGCGTGGCGCTGTTCGAGGAGCGCGGCCTATGCGTGCACTACCAGCCGATCTACGACCTGCGCAGCGGCCAGGTGGCCAAGCTCGAGGCCCTGGTACGCTGGCAGCACCCGCAGCACGGCCTGCTCAGCCCCGAGCGTTTCATCTGCATCGCCGAGGCCAACGGCCTGATCGCCGAACTGGACCTGTGGGTGCTGCGCCGGGCCTGCGAGGACCTGGCCCAGCTCAATCGCCACGGCTATGGCGAACTGAAGGTCACGGTGAACTGCTCGGCGCTCACCCTCGGCCGCGAGGAGCTGGCCACCGAGGTGGAGATGGCGCTGTTCCAGGCCGGCCTGGCGCCGCGCCAGCTGGAACTGGAGGTCACCGAAAACGCGCTGATGGGCGACATTCATCACACCATCAGCCTGCTCAAGCGCATCCGCGCCCAGGGCGTGGCGCTTTCGATCGACGACTTCGGCACCGGCTATTCGTCATTGGCCTACCTGAAACGGCTGCCGCTGGACGTGCTGAAGATCGACCGCTCGTTCATCCAGGACGTGCCGGGCAGCCAGAAGGACCGGGAAATCGTCCAGGCAATCATCATCATGGCCCACACCCTGCACCTGAAGGTGGTCACCGAAGGCGTCGAGACCGTCGAGCAGCATGAGTTCCTCGCCAGCCATGGCTGCGACTACCTGCAGGGCTACCTGCTCAGCCGGCCGGTGCCGCTGGCCGAGCTACGGCCGATCCTCGAACGCCTCGACCGCCAATCGGGCGAGCTCAGTCCTTGTTGCGATACAGCGTTACCAGAGTCGCCGGATCTTTTTGCAGATAACCCTGGCTACCGTGCAGGCGCATCAGCTGCGCGGCGAGGCCACTGAGCGGCGTCGCCGAGCCCTGCTCGCGGGAAAACTTCACCGCGGTATCGAGGTCCTTGAGCAAGGTGCGCACGTGCCACTTGACCGGCTCGAAGCGGCTCTCGGCCATCTGCGGGGCAAGGATCTGCAGCGGCCTGGAGTCGGCGAATCCACCGGCCAGCGCCTCGGCGATCAGCCGCGCATCGACCCCTGACTGCTCGGCCAGGGCCACCACCTCGGCGATCACCAGCGCATTGCAGGCCACGATCATCTGGTTGCACGCCTTGGTCACCTGGCCGGCGCCCACCGCGCCCATGTGCGTGACCCGCTGGCCCAGGGTCAGCAGCACCGGCCGCGCCCGCTCGAGATCATCGGCCTCGCCGCCGACCATGATCGCCAGGGTACCCGCCTCGGCCCCCGGCGTGCCGCCGGACACCGGTGCATCGAGCCAGGCCATGCCGCACAGGGCGGCCAGCTCGGCGGCCATTTCACGGGTGGCGGTTGGCTCCAGGCTGGAGAAGTCCACCAGCAGCTGACCACTGCGCCCGCCATGGACGATGCCCTGCTCGCCGAACACCACCTCGCGCACCACCGCCGTGTCGGCCAGGCACAGCAGCACCATGTCCGTCGCCTGGCACAGCTCGGCGGGGCTGGCGGCCAGTTGCGCACCGGCGGCGACCAGCTCGGCGCACTTGCCCGGACTGCGGTTCCACACGGTCAACGGATACCCGGCGGCCAGCAACCGACGGCACATCGGCAGGCCCATCAGGCCAATCCCGGCAAAACCCAACGAAGGCAATGCAGTACTCATGAGCGACTCCAGATTAAAGAAGCGTGACAAACGGACGATGCAATGCGGGTGCGAACGGAAAAACCTTAGTCCGACTAAGGAAACCCCCTATCGCATAAGAAAAAGACGCACTGATAAAGTCGCGAAATTTCTCCGTGATGGCTAGATGACATGCATCACCGGGAAGCCAACCACTCCAGGCAAATGGCGCACTATGACCTCTACGAACACTTCTGCCAATGCGGTCCCCGAGCCGACCCTCAGCCCCACTTCGCTGACTGCCGGCAGTGCTCGAGACCTTCCCGCCGCCCGCAGCATGCCGGCGCAGCAGTACCTGTACTTCACCGAGCAGGACATCCAGCGCATCCTCGACAACCTCGACGGCCTGCGCGACCTGGTGTTTCCGCCGAACCTGCACGTGGAGGACGAGGACCAGTTGCGCCTGGAGCAGCAGTTCCCGTCGGTGTGCCTGATTGGCCTGGGCCGCTGCGGCTCGAACATCGCCCTGGACGTGGCGGAACTGGTATACAACGCCCGCACCTTCTTCCTCAATGAGTACAACAACGAGGACCGCTTCAAGGGTGAAGCAGGCTACAGCCCGGCGCGCTGGATCCGCCAGAACCTGCGCCTGGTGCAGAACAAGGCCGCCAAGCCGGTGTTCCTGGTCGAGCCGCTGGTGATGCTGGGCGACCTGGACAAGGACATCGCCGGGCGCATCCGCTTCTCGCGCAAGGGCGAGCGTGGCGGCTTCCTGCGTGACTACAGCAAGATGAAGATCATGGACCTGTCCGAGGTGCATGCCGGGGGTGCCGGTAACGCGCCGATCCTTGGCCAGTACCTGGCCAAGATCATCCTCAACAAGGACACCCAGCGCTTCTCCAGTGCCGACTGGAAACTGATCCACTCGTACCTGATCGACTCCTGCGGCATCAAGGCCAACCAGTCGCGCCTGTACTTCTACATCTTCAGCGCCGGCGGCGGCACAGGTTCAGGGATGGCCTCGGAATTCGGCCTGGCCCAGCAGTACTCGTACATGAACAAGACCTTCGACACCAAGCCGGCCGACGAGAACGACGGCAAGAGCGGGCACTCGTTCGTCTTCGAGCCGATCTTCACCAGCGGCATCTGCGTGCTGCCCAACGCCTCCGACCACCGCAGCGAAATGTCCGAGGCGCTGCACATCAACGCCGGACGCCTGCTATGCAAATACCTGTCGGAGGAATGGGACTTCTCGTACAACTTCGACAATGAAGACAGCAGCGAAGCCAGCGTCATGGGCCGTATCCGCCCATGGAACGCGATGATGCTGATCTCCAACGACATCATGCGCTACGCCGAGGAGAGCGATGACGGCACGATCCAGAACATCGACGTCAACGCCATGGAGAAGCACGCCAACCAGTACATCTCCCAGCAGATTTTCAACATCCTCACCGCCCAGGCGGTGACCACCGACTACGACCAGAACTACTTCCGTCGCGCCGGCATCGACATCGGCGAGACCATTCGCCTGGACGCCAACGACCTGTTCATGAGCCTGGCCGGCCCCGTGGCCATCGCCTACGCCGAATCGGTGGTGCCGGAAGTGCCACCTGCTGGGTCGGACAAGTTCAAGGTGTTCGAGCGCGAGCAGCCGCGCCTGGATATCGACGACCTGTTCTTCCGCTCCATCGACCTGCCGCACTTCAACAAGCAGACTCAGGCCATCGAGGGCATCAGCCTGCTGCCGATCGAGTCGCGCCGCTACCGCGCCGCGCTGGAGCAGTACCAGGCCTCGGGCTACGACGCCGCGGCCCTGCACGACCTGCACTTCTTCAAGAACTGCTCGTCGGTGGTGTCGATCGTCTCCCTGCCCAAGGACTACAAGCTGTCGTACATGGACCTGAACCGGCTCAAGACCCACCTCAACAGCCTGTTCCCCAACACCACGCTCAAGCGCTACGCGTTGGTGATCGGCGCCTCGGCCAACCTGTCACTGACCACCCTGATCGCCAAGAGCCCTTGCCTGTCGGACGACTTCCTGACCCTGATCGTGGCGTTCATCAAGCGCTGCTTCGCGCGTAACCCGTACCGCTTCGACGACACCATGGACAACGCGATCCTGGAGTTCATTACCAGCGAGCACTTCGATGAAGACAGCATCGACGACCTGCTCAACGAGTTCGAGAACCCGGCGAAGATCCTCGACACCAACTGGTACGCGATCAAGCCGATGTACGAGAAGAAATACCGCGAGCTGATCAACGACAAGAGCCGCTTCGTCTCGATCAACGATATCCGCCTGTCGCGCGAGTGCGTGAAGAAGGCAGTGAAGTACCTGCGCGAGATCTTCCGCCATCGCATCGGCAAGACCCGGGTGATTTCGCTGAACAGCCATACCGGGCGCGTGGACTACTGAAAACCATCGCGGGGCAAGCCCGCTCCCACGAGGAGGCTTCGTGGGAGCGGGCTTGCCCCGCGATCATTTCGGCGGCGTATTACGCATGCCGTAAACTGTTACCGCCCCGCCAAATCACCCCGCCACTGTTACCAACTTCCACCTTACGTGAGCGTCAACGCGCACCATCACGAGGCGTATGCGCGTTTTTGCGCACTAAAAAAGCACGTGCTTATTCCGCTTTCTTCGCCTGGATCACGATGAACGGCGAAACCACCACCGCCCAGATCTCTGGATCGCGGGTTTGCAGGTCGAGCGCCTGCTCAGCAGACACCGCTCCGACAATGCCATCATTACGCCACTTGGCGAAGATCTCGCTGCGATTCTCGGCCATCGCCTCGGCAACGGTGATCAGGTCGAGGCTGGGGTCGACCCAAATCAGGTCACCCTTGGCCCAGAAACGCTCCAGGGCTTTCCACTCGATGACGGCGGTCTCGCCGAGCAATTTGGCATAGAGGGTGCTTACTTGATCTGTCATGGGTCTACCTGCGCAAAGATCGTCCAACAAAAAGGCCGGCATTTTTGCAGAAAAACCTGGTTTCAAATACGTAATTTGGTCGATCAGGCCCGAACTTGTGGGGGCGGGCTGCGGATACCGGCAAAGTGATGGCGCTTTTCTGTATCTTTATGTCGACCAGGCGACACCCCTCGAAACAGACGCTTTTCGCCCGCTTTTCAAGCGCTCGGACGGCGCTCTACACTGTACCGGTACAGTTCCGGGACATGTTCCGGGGGAAGGTGGGCTCACGGCATGGCGTAGCCAGGCCGTAGATCCCGCCCGGTCTGTAGCCCTGGCCTCAGGACTATAAGAATTACAACAGAATGAGTGGAGCACTATGATCAAGATTTCCAAGCTGTTTGCCGCGATGGTTCTGGCCGGAGTCGCCAGCCATTCGTTTGCCGCCGACACCATCAAGATCGGCATCGCCGGTCCCAAGACCGGGCCGGTGACCCAGTACGGCGACATGCAGTTCGTCGGCGCCAAACAGGCCATCAAGGACATCAACGCCAAGGGCGGCGTCGATGGCAAGATGCTCGAAGCCAAGGAATACGACGACGCGTGCGACCCTAAACAGGCCGTGGCCGTCGCCAACAAAGTGGTCAACGATGGCGTCAAGTACGTGATCGGCCACCTCTGCTCCAGCTCCACCCAGCCTGCGTCCGACATCTACGAAGACGAAGGCGTGATCATGATCACCCCCGCCGCCACCTCCCCGGACATCACCAGCCGTGGCTACAAGATGGTCTTCCGCACCATCGGCCTGGACAGCGCCCAGGGCCCGGCCGCCGGCAACTACATCGCCGACCACGTCAAGCCGAAGGTCGTTGCGGTCCTGCACGACAAGCAGCAGTACGGCGAAGGCATCGCCACCGCGGTCAAGACCACCCTCGAGAAGAAAGGCACCAAGGTCGCCGTCTTCGAAGGCCTGAACGCCGGTGACAAGGACTTCTCCTCGATCATCCAGAAGCTCAAGCAGAACAACGTCGACTTCGTCTACTACGGCGGCTACCACCCGGAGCTGGGCCTGATCCTGCGCCAGGCGCAAGAGAAGGGCCTGAAGGCCAAGTTCATGGGTCCGGAAGGCGTGGGTAACGACTCCATCTCGCAGATCGCCCAGAATGCCTCCGAAGGCCTGCTGGTCACCCTGCCGAAATCGTTCGACGCCGACCCTGCGAACAAGGCCATCGTCGACGCCATCAAGGCCGACGGCAAGGACCCGAGCGGTCCGTTCGTGTTCCCGGCCTATTCGGCTGTCCAGCTGATCGCCGAAGGCATCAAGGCCGCCAAGTCCGAAGACACCGACAAGGTGGCTACCGCCATCCACGCCGGTACCTTCAAGACCCCGACCGGCGACCTGTCCTACGATGAGAAAGGCGACCTGAAGGACTTCAAGTTCGTGGTCTACGAATGGCACTTCGGCAAGCCGAAGACCGAAGTCTCCCCTCAGTAACTGCGTGACTAATAGCTGACCGAGAAGCCCACTGTGCGAGCAGTGGGCTTTGTTTTACGAGGTTCTATGGACCTGATTCCCGTGATCCGGGAGCCGGTTCACCTGAAAATCTTAAAACCGTCACCCGCGGTTTCCTGGTTGTGCCCGCACAAGATCACGTGGCGTAGACCACGAGAACATGGGCCGGGGTCATCCCCCGCCAGAGAAATGCAAATCAGGTTTTTAGGAGCGCTGTAATGCCTGAGATCTACCATTTCCTACAACAACTGGTTAACGGATTGACCATCGGCAGTACCTACGCGCTGATCGCCATCGGTTACACGATGGTGTACGGCATCATCGGCATGATCAACTTCGCCCACGGCGAGGTGTACATGATCGGTTCCTACGTGGCCTTCATCGCCCTCGCCGGGCTGGCCATGATGGGCATCCACTCATTGCCGATCCTGATGACCGTGGCCTTCGTCGCCACGATCTTCGTCACCAGTGCCTACGGCTACAGCATCGAACGGGTCGCCTACCGACCGCTGCGCAACAGCAACCGGCTGATCCCGCTGATCTCCGCCATCGGCATGTCGATCTTCCTGCAGAACACCGTCCTGCTGTCGCAGGACTCCAAGGACAAGTCCATCCCCAACCTGATCCCCGGCAGCTTCTCGTTCGGCCCGGGCGGCGCGGAGGAGGTGCTGGTCTCGTACATGCAGATCCTGGTGTTCGTGGTGACCCTCGTCGCCATGACCTGCCTGACCCTGTTCATCTCCCGTTCTCGCCTGGGTCGCGCCTGCCGCGCCTGCGCCGAGGACATCAAGATGGCCAACCTGCTGGGCATCAACACCAACAACATCATCGCCCTGACCTTCGTCATCGGCGCCGCGCTGGCGGCGGTGGCGGCCGTGCTGCTGAGCATGCAGTACGGGGTGATCAACCCCAACGCCGGTTTCCTGGTGGGCCTGAAGGCCTTCACCGCGGCGGTACTGGGCGGCATCGGCAGCATCCCGGGCGCCATGCTCGGCGGGCTGGTGCTGGGCGTGGCCGAAGCGTTCGGCGCCGACATCTTCGGCGACCAGTACAAGGACGTGGTGGCATTCGGTCTTTTGGTTCTTGTCCTGCTGTTCCGGCCGACCGGCATCCTGGGCCGCCCGGAGGTTGAAAAAGTATGAACAGAAATCTCAAACAGGCGTTCTTCAGCGCCTTGCTGGTCTGGGCCGTGGCCTTCCCGGTGCTGGGCTTGAAACTCAGCATCGACGGCATCAGCCTGATCGTGCACAGCCAGGGCTCGTTCACCATCAGCATCATCGCCGCGTGCTCGGTGCTGATGTTCCTGCGCGTGTTGTTCGACAAGCAGTGGAGCGCGGTGATGGGCCGCCGCTCGGAGCGCAAGCTGGTACCACCTTCGGTGACCAACTTCCTCACCCTGCCGAAGACCCAGCGCTGGGTCATCATGGGGCTGATCGTGGCGGCGCTGATCTGGCCGTTCTTCGGCTCGCGCGGCGCGGTCGACATCGCCACCTTGATCCTGATCTACGTGTTGCTGGGCCTGGGCCTGAACATCGTGGTGGGGCTTGCGGGCCTGCTCGACCTGGGTTACGTCGGCTTCTATGCCGTCGGCGCCTACAGCTACGCGATGCTCTCGCACTACCTGGGCTGGAGCTTCTGGGTGTGCCTGCCGATCGCCGGCCTGATGGCCGCCACCTTCGGTTTCCTGCTCGGCTTCCCGGTGCTGCGCCTGCGCGGCGACTACCTGGCGATCGTGACCCTGGGCTTCGGCGAGATCATCCGCCTGTTCCTGCGTAACCTCACCGACTGGACCGGCGGCCCCAACGGCATCAGCAACATCCCCAAGCCGGAGTTCTTCGGCCTGACCTTCGAACGCCGCGCCGCCGAGGGCATGCAGACCTTCCACGAGTTCTTCGGGCTGGAATACAACTCGATCAACAAGGTGATCTTCCTCTACCTGGTGGCCCTGCTGCTGGCACTGCTGGCGCTGTTCGTCATCAACCGCCTGCTGCGCATGCCGATCGGCCGGGCCTGGGAAGCGCTGCGTGAAGACGAGATCGCCTGCCGTGCGCTGGGCCTGAACCCCACCGTGATCAAGCTCTCGGCGTTCACCCTGGGTGCCTGCTTCGCCGGTTTCGCCGGCAGCTTCTTCGCCGCCCGCCAGGGGCTGGTGACACCGGAGTCGTTCACCTTCATCGAGTCGGCGATCATCCTCGCCATCGTCGTGCTGGGTGGCATGGGTTCGCAGCTGGGCGTGATTCTCGCGGCCATCGTGATGATCCTTCTGCCGGAGATGATGCGTGAGTTCAGCGAATACCGGATGCTGATGTTCGGTGCGCTGATGGTGTTGATGATGATCTGGCGTCCGCAGGGCCTGCTGCCCATGCAACGTCCGCACATGGAGCTGCCTCGATGAGCCGCGAAATTCTGCAAGTCAGCGGCCTGAGCATGCGCTTCGGCGGCTTGTTGGCGGTCAACGGCGTGGGCCTGACCGTCAAGGAAAAACAAGTGGTGGCGTTGATCGGCCCGAACGGCGCCGGCAAGACCACCGTGTTCAACTGCCTCACCGGCTTCTACAAGCCCAGCGGCGGCACCATCCTGCTCGACGGCCAGCCGATCCAGGGCCTGGCCGGCCATCAGATCGCCCGCAAGGGCGTGGTGCGGACCTTCCAGAACGTGCGCCTGTTCAAGGAAATGACCGCGCTGGAAAACCTGCTGATCGCCCAGCACCGCCATCTGAACACCAACTTCTTCGCCGGCCTGTTCAAGACCCCGGGCTTCCGTCGCAGCGAGAAGGAGGCCATGGAGCGCGCGCAGTACTGGCTGGAGAAGGTCAACCTGACCGAGTTCGCCAACCGTACCGCCGGCACCCTCGCCTACGGCCAGCAGCGGCGCCTGGAAATCGCCCGCTGCATGATGACCCAACCGCGGATCATCATGCTCGACGAACCGGCCGCCGGCCTGAACCCCAAGGAGACCGAGGACCTCAAGGCCCTCATCGCCTACCTGCGCGAATCCCACAACGTGACCGTGCTGCTGATCGAGCACGACATGAAACTGGTGATGAGCATTTCCGACCACATCGTGGTGATCAACCAGGGCACGCCCCTGGCCGATGGCACGCCGGAAGAGATTCGCGGCAACCCTGATGTGATCAAGGCCTACCTGGGGGAGGCGTAAATGCTGAAGTTCGAGAACGTTTCCACCTTCTACGGCAAGATCCAGGCGCTGCACAGCGTCAACGTGGAGATCAACCAGGGCGAGATCGTCACCCTGATCGGTGCCAACGGTGCCGGCAAGTCGACCCTGCTGATGACCCTCTGCGGCTCGCCCCAGGCGAGCAGCGGCAGCATCAAGTACCTGGGCGAGGAGCTGGTCGGCCAGCCGTCCTCGCACATCATGCGCAAGAGCATCGCGGTGGTGCCGGAAGGCCGCCGCGTGTTCTCGCGCCTGACTGTCGAGGAAAACCTGGCCATGGGCGGTTTCTTCACCGACAAGGGCGACTACCAGGAACAGCTGGACAAAGTCCTGCAGCTGTTCCCGCGTCTGAAGGAACGCTACATCCAGCGCGGCGGCACCATGTCCGGCGGCGAGCAGCAGATGCTGGCCATCGGCCGGGCGCTGATGAGCAAGCCCAAGCTGCTGCTGCTCGACGAGCCATCGCTGGGCCTAGCGCCGATCATCATCCAGCAGATCTTCGACATCATCGAACAGCTGCGCCGCGATGGCGTGACGGTGTTCCTGGTGGAGCAGAACGCCAACCAGGCGCTGAAGATCGCCGACCGGGCGTATGTGCTGGAAAACGGCAAGGTGGTGATGCAGGGTACCGGTGAAGCGTTGCTGACCGACCCGAAGGTACGCGACGCGTACCTCGGGGGTTGAATGATCAAAGGGCCTTCGGGCCCTTTTTTCTTGCCCCACGATGAGGCCCTTGTGATACCAGCGCACCCTGCGTAACGTGGCCAGCTCTTTTGCAACGTCTCCCGGAGCACGCCCCATGCGCCTCACCCCTTCACTGCTGCTCACCGCCTTGCTGCCGCTGTTCGCCGGCTGCCAGATGCTGGCCGAAAAACCGGTCGACCCGAACCTGGGCACCACCCGCATGCAAGGCGAGCTGAGCGCGGCCGGCGGTCATCTGCTGTTCAAGCCCTGCAGCGAAAGCCGTCGCTTCATCGTCAACGACGTCGCCGCCACCGGCATCCTGCAGGAAGCCGCCAACCTGGCCGACGACGCCGGTGACAAACTGTTCGCCGACGTCCGCGCGCGCATGACCGGCAGCAAGCAGGCCGGCAGCGACGGCCAGCTCGACGTGACCCGCCTGTACCGACTGGAAACCTCCGAATACAGTGGCTGCGAAGACCCGAACTTCAAGCAACTGACCCTGCGTGCCGGCGGCCATGAACCGGACTGGGACATCAAGGCCAGTGGCAAGGGCATGGTGCTCAACCGCATCGGCCAGGACCCGCTGCCGCTGCCTTACCTGGAGGAGGAAATGCCCGGCGGCGGCCTGAGCTTGTCCAGCGAAGCCAATGGCCAGCGCGTCGAGCTATGGGTCGCGCCGCAGCGCTGCGTCGACGGCGCCACCGGTGCCATCCGCCACCTCAAGGCCGAGCTGCGCATCGACGGCAAGACCCTGCAGGGCTGCGCCTACTACGGTGGCGCCCGCGACCTCTGATCGCCGGGCACTTTTATCCTGCCAGTCGGGGCGGCTAACAGCTTATACTTGGCGGTTTGTGTAAAGCCGCCGGCCGCCCATGGCCGGGATACTGGACCCTGCCATGCTACGAATCACCGAACTGAAGCTGCCCCTGGACCACTCCGACGACGAGCTGCGCGCCGCCATCGTCCAGCGCCTGGGCATCAGCGATGAGCAACTGCTCGGTTTCACCCTGTTCAAGCGCAGCTACGATGCGCGCAAGAAGAACAGCGAGCTGCTGTTCATCTACACCATCGACCTTGAAACCAGCAACGAAGACGAACTGCTGCGCCGCTTTGAAGACGACGGCAAGATCAGCGTGGCCCCGGACGTCAGCTACAAGTTCGTCGGCCAGGCCCCGGCCGAGCTGTCTGCGCGCCCGATCGTGGTCGGCTTCGGCCCCTGCGGCATCTTCGCCGGGCTGGTGCTGGCGCAGATGGGCTTCAAGCCGATCGTGCTGGAACGCGGCAAGGAAGTGCGCCAGCGCACCAAGGACACCTGGGGCCTGTGGCGCAAGAGCGTGCTCAACCCCGAGTCCAACGTGCAGTTCGGCGAAGGCGGCGCCGGCACCTTCTCCGACGGCAAGCTGTACAGCCAGATCAAGGACCCGAACCACCACGGCCGCAAGGTGCTGGAAGAGTTCGTCAAGGCCGGTGCCCCGGAAGAGATCCTTTACATCAACAAGCCGCACATCGGTACCTTCCGCCTGACCAGCATGGTCGAGAAGATGCGCGAGGAAATCATCAACCTAGGCGGTGAGGTACGCTTCGAGCAGAAGGTTACCGACCTGCTGATCGACGGCGAACAGCTCACAGGCGTGGTACTGGACAGCGGCGAACAGTTGCACTCGCGCCATGTGGTCCTTGCCTTGGGTCACAGCGCCCGCGACACCTTCCGCATGCTCCACGCCAAAGGCGTGTTCATGGAAGCCAAGCCGTTCTCGGTCGGTTTCCGTATCGAGCACCCGCAGTCGCTGATCGACAAGGCGCGCCTGGGCAAGTACGCCGGCCACCCTAAGCTCGGCGCCGCCGACTACAAGCTGGTGCACCACGCCAAGAATGGCCGTTCGGTCTACAGCTTCTGCATGTGCCCGGGCGGCACCGTGGTCGCCGCCACCAGCGAACCGGGGCGCGTGGTCACCAACGGCATGAGCCAGTACTCACGCAATGAGCGCAACGCCAACTCCGGCATCGTCGTCGGTATCGACCCCGAGCGCGACTACCCGGGCGGCCCACTGGCTGGCATCGAGCTGCAGGAACGCCTGGAGGCCCATGCCTACGTGATGGGCGGCAGCAACTACCAGGCACCGGCGCAGTTGGTGGGTGACTTCGTCGCCGGCCGTCCGTCCACCGCGCTGGGCAGCGTCGAGCCGTCCTACAAGCCGGGCGTGACCCTGGGCGACCTGGCCCCGAGCCTGCCGGACTTCGCCATCGAGGCGATTCGTGAGGCGCTGCCGGCCTTCGACCGCCAGATCAAGGGCTACAACCTGCATGACGCGGTGCTGACCGGCATCGAGACCCGCACCTCCTCGCCGCTGCGCATCACCCGTGATGCCAGCTTCCAGAGCCTCAACCTCAGGGGCTTGTTCCCGGCGGGTGAAGGTGCGGGCTACGCTGGTGGCATTCTGTCAGCGGGCGTGGATGGCATCCGCATCGCCGAGGCGGTGGCGCGGGACATGCTCGGCCTGTAATCCCACTGCAGGGCAAGCAAAAGAAAACCCCGAACAGGCCAGGCCGGTTCGGGGTTTCTTTTGTGCGGTGATCAGTGAGTGACGCGACTGGTGCCATCGACGGTCATGATGCGCACACGCTCGCCCACACGGAAGATCTCGTTCTGCTGCACTTGCTGCACGTAGGCGCGCATGCTGCCGTCGTCTTCACGTACGGTAATCTCGACGCCCTGGGTGCGTGTCAGGCCTTCTTCGGCGGCCGAACCTGCCAGGCCACCGGCCACGGCACCGATTACCGCAGCAACGATGCTGCCTCGGCCTCCGCCGACGGCGCTACCGGCGACGCCACCGACGATGGCGCCGGCGCCACCGCCAATCGGGGTCTTGGTGCCTTCGATCTTCACCGGACGCAGGGATTCGATGGTGCCCATGCGCACGGTCTGCACGCGGCGGGCCTCATCACGGGAGTAGCTGTCGCCGGTCAGCGACGACTGGCAGCCGCCCAGCAGCAGCGACACGGTGGTGAAGCTGGCCAGCAGCAAAGCGGATTTACGCATGGGGTCAATCTCCAGAAGACAAGTGTTCATTAGACTCCGCGCCTTGACAGGTGTCACGACGCAAACGTTATAAAATTGTTTTCATTCAGCCCAGGTACAGCCTATGCCGGCCATGTGGCGGGCATTTAACGTGAGACCAAGGATAGCCATGGATTACTTCATCGTCGTCGTGGTGACTATCGCCGGCCTGTATTTTCACGGGTGGCTGTATGTGCGCATGCGTCGCTGGATGGACCGGGACCTGGCGCTGTCGCTAGCCGGGGAGGATCCGGCGAAGCGGGATTTCATGCTCAAGTTGCTCGAGCGGGCGCGGGTGGAGAAAGTGCGGCGCAAGGAGTTGGCGGCGTGGCTGGAGCGGGAGGCGGCGGGGTATCGGTAATGCTGGGGCTGCTTTGCAGGAGGGTGTCAGAAATTTTGTGTTCGGGCATAACATGAGTAAGAGGTGCATGTATGCCAACCAAAAAGAAACCCTTGCGTGACCTGCCC
>NZ_NIBE01000146.1:39869-40157 GCF_002205115.1 Pseudomonas sp. DrBHI1 | reverse complement strand
ACACTTGACTCGCTGCGATCTCTCGTAGCGGGAGGCGAATCATACAGCGTTACAACCTGCTGTCAACTGCCTTTTTCACCGCTGCCGATCAGATGATCGAAGCACCTCCGACACTACCTGAAACATTTAACCTATTGATTAACAACAGTTTTTCCGTTTCGACTACGTCGGAAGTGGGGCGCATTATAAGGGGATCTGAAAGCCCGTCAACCGTTTATTTCATATATTTGCAATGTCCGGCGCTGTCTGATGAGGAGCCTCCCCGATCGGCAAGGGCTTGTTCAGCAA
>NZ_NIBE01000146.1:0-39832 GCF_002205115.1 Pseudomonas sp. DrBHI1 | reverse complement strand
CCTCTCTCAGCCTTGGGTCGAGCAACGCCAACGCGGCATGCAGATCCCCCGCTGCCACCCGCGTAGCCATCTCCCCCGCCACACCCAACGCCTCGGGTGCCTGGAGCGTCAGGGCATCGCGCAGCAGTTGCCCACTGCGCGCCGCAAGGATGCCGCCGAGAATGCCTATGGCAAGGACGATGGCCCCGAAGCGCGTGGTGGTGCTCAGCCCCGAAGCCATACCGGTGCGCTCACGCGGCACGCAGGCCATGATGTTCTTCTGCGTATCGCCATTGAGCAGCCCGGCTCCGGCGCCCAGCACGACACTGGCCAGGGCGAACGCGGCATAGCCACTCTGGCCGGTGGCCCAGGCGCAGGCCAGGTTGCCCACCCCGACCAGGACCAACCCCAATGCGAACACCTGGGCCGGCGACAGGCGCGCAGCCATGCGCATGCCCAACCGAGGCGTGAGCAGCATGGCCACGGCGAACGGCAGCATGCCCGCGCCCGCGGCCAGGGCCGAGAGCTGCAAGCCGCTCTGCAGGTACAGCGGCAGCAAGGTCATCATCACCTGCGCACAGGCGGCATAGGCGAGCATCCCCAGCAAGGCCCCGATGAAACGCCCGCTGCGCATCAGGCCGAGGTCGACCATCGGCCGCGCCTGGCTGCGCTCGGCCATCACGAACAAGCCAAGCAGGAACACGCCGATCAGCAGACGCCCCAACGTGGGGGCGCTATCCCAACCAACCCGATTGGCGTCGATCAAGGCCCAGGTCAGGTAGCCCAGGCCACCGGCGAAAGTCAGGCTGCCCAGTGGATCGAACCGCGCCGCCGAACCGTCGCGGGACTCCTCGATACTGCTTGCGACCATGAACGCCAGCACGATCACCAGCGGCAGGTTGATATAGAAGATCCAGCGCCAGCCCAAGGTACTGGCGATCAGCCCACCGAGCAGCGGTGCGAAGGTGATGGTCGCGCCCATGCAGGCGCCCCAGAAGGCCCAGGCCCGCATGCGTTCCTGCGGTGCGTGGAAACGGTGGCCGATGGCGGCCAGCGCGGCAGTCAGCAACAACGCGGCACCGATGCCCTTGGCTGCGCGGGCCAGATCAAGGAACAACAGGCTGGGCGCGGCGCCGCACGCCAGCGAGGCAGCGCCGAACAGCGCCAGGCCGAGCAGTAGCATGCGCCGCCTGCCGAAGCGGTCGGCCAGGCTGCCAGCGGGTAGCAGACAGGCAGCGAACGCCAGCAAATACGCACTGACCACCCATTCGATGTCGCTGAACGAGCCGGACAGATCACGGGCAATGCTGGGCAGGCTAACCGCGACGATGTTGGTGTCGAGGATGATCAAGGCGCACACCGCCGAGGCGGTGAACAGGGTGAAGCGTGGTGAGGCGGCGGCAGGCATGACGGCTCCGTTACAAAGAGCAGGCGGGTCGTCGCCGCTTTACCGCCACGACGCCAGCCTTGTAGTGTTGCCTTCACCATAACGCCGCCGGGCAACTGGCTTGTTAGCCAGCACGTCCCGCGTCATTAGCGCCTGGCTAACGAGTCCCCATGGAGATACGTCACTTCCGCTACTTCCTTGCCGTCGCCCGTCACGGCCACTTCACCCGCGCCGCCGAGCAACTGGGCATCGCCCCGCCGACCCTGAGCCGGCAGATCCAGGACATGGAGCGTGAGCTCGGAGTGCGGCTGTTCGAACGCAGCCAGCGCGAGGTAAGCCTCACCGCCGCCGGCCGTGCCTTGCTTACCGAGGCCGAACAGGCGGTGCAGCAGTTCGACGCAGCACAGTTGGGTGCGCAGCGTGCAGGTCGCGGCGACAGTGGGAGGATCGAACTCGGCTACGTTGCCTCGGCAGCTTACTCCGGTACCCTGCAGCAACAGGTCAGTCGGTTTGTCCAGGCCTATCCCGACGTACAGCTGAACATTCGCGAAGTGCCCATGCTCGAGCTCCCCTCTCTTGTCGACGAGGGGCAACTCGACCTCGCCTACTTGCGTTCACCGATGGAGCTGCCGCAGCCCCTGAAAGCCGTCGCCTTGCATCAGGAAGGTTTCGTCCTGGCGCTACCGGCCAGCTCGCGCCTCAACGAACTGAAGACCATCCCGGCCTCACGCCTGGCCGACGAAACCTTCATCTTGCCCGAGCAGATCTCCGGCACACTGGCAATTGCCACCCAGGGCAACTTCACCCCGCGCCTGGGGCCGCAACCGGGCAGCCTGGTGGCGGTACTCACCCTGGTGTCACTGGGCCAGGGCGTGGCCGTGGTACCGGCGTCGGTGGTCCAGCGTATCAGTTTGCCCCAGGTCAACTACCGGCCCATCGCCGACGCCCAGGCAAGTTCATGGCTGAGCCTGGTGCACCGCCGCTTCGAAAAGTCGCCCGCAGTGCTGCGCTATATAGAAGGAGTGAGCCAAGGTGCCAAATGATCAACTACGTACCGGTTATCGAGTGCTGCTGGCGTTGCTCGCCTGCCTGGCCTGGCCCGCGTGGGCCGGCGACGCCATGCAGACGATGGCGCTGGGCAAGCCTGCGCCCTACCCTTTCTTCACCTATGCCAATGTCAGGCTCGACATCCGCCTGCCGGTCCAACACGCAGTGATCGTGCTCCATGGCGTGCACCGTGATGCCGACCACTACTATCGCAACGGCCTGATCCTGCTCGGCAATGCGGGACTCACCCAGGACGACACGCTGCTGCTGGCCCCCCGCTTCTTCAGCGAAGACGATCCCCAGACAACGCCCACTGCGCCCTTGTGGGTAAAAAACCAATGGCTGCAGGGCCACGAGTCCGTGGCCGGACGCACCGGCATCTCAGCATTCGCGGTGCTCGACGACCTTCTCGCCTACCTTGGCGATCGTCATCGATTTCCACACCTTGAAGACATCACGTTGATCGGTCATTCCGCCGGCGGCCAACTGTTGCAGCGCTACACGCTGCTCGGCACGGGCGACCAGGCGCTGCGAGCCCTTGGGATCCACGTGCGCTACATTGTCGCCAGCCCCTCCACCTACCTGTACCTGGATGCCAACCGCCCCCTTGGCGAAGGCTTCGCCCCTTTAGCTGCCGCGCAGTGCCCCGACTACGACCGTTACCGCTATGGCCTGCCGGGCGCACCGGACTACTTCGCCACGCAGCATCTCGATGCCCGCCAGGTGCTCAGCCGCTACGCCGCACGCGACGTGACCTACCTGGTCGGCGAGCGCGACCGTCACCCGCACAGCCGGATCATGGACCGCAGCTGTGCAGCCCAGGCCCAGGGCCGTGACCGGGTCGAGCGGCAACTCAACTACCTGCGCTACGAGGCTTTACTTTCCCAGCGCTGGTCGATAGCGCTCGCGCATCGCCAGTACGTACTGCCGGGCATTGGCCATGACCCCACCCACCTGCTGACCGATCCAAGCGTTGCCCAACTGCTGTTTTCCGGCCACTGACATACCACCACGCCGCGCAGTACACTGGGCCCCTCCCCCTTTCGGAGACGCCCAAGGTGCATCACGCAGGAAGCGATGAACATCCACCGGCACGTGCCCGATCTGGCGCGGTCATCTGGCTTACCGGACTCTCAGGCGCGGGAAAGTCGACACTGGCCCAGGCCCTGGCCCGAGAGCTCCATGAGCAGGGACATGGCTGCTACGTGCTCGACGGTGATGTATTACGCACAGGGCTAAATGCCGACTTGGGATTCTCACCCGAGGATCGCCATGAAAACATCCGCCGCACAGCCGAGGTGGCGGCGCTGTTCGCCGATGCCGGGCTGATATGCATCGCCGCGTTGATCTCACCTTATCGCGCGGGGCGCGCCGCCGCACGCCAGGCCTGCAAGGCGGGCTTCCACGAGGTGCACGTCAACGCTGATCTGGCCACCTGCGAGGCCCGCGATCCCAAAGGCCTGTATCGCCGCGCCCGAGCGGGAGAGCTGGCGGCCTTTACCGGGATCGATGCGCCCTACGAAGTGCCGGAGCGGCCGGAGCTGGTGGTGGAGACGGCACACGTGCCGCTGTCGATAGCAACGGCGCAACTGCTGGCGTACGTACAGCAGCGGGTACTGTACCAACTGCAGTAGGCGCGGGCTGGCCCCGCGCCTGCTGGTTGCGCTCAGCTGCCCGGGGCGATATCGCCACGCTGCCAGCGCGCCTCATTGTTGCTCAAGGCCTGGGCAATATCGGCCAGCTCATTGGACGGCAGGCTCTGCGGCAGCGGGTCGAGGCCGGCGCTGGCGAACAGCTGGCCATAACTGTTGCGCAGCTCGGCATAAGCCAAATCGCGACGCAGGTCGGCCTGCAGCGCGTTCAACTCGCCCTGGATCAGCTCGAGCTCGCCGATCCCTTGTGCCTGGTGGCGGTTACGCAGTTGCTCGACGATCTGCTGGTCGAGGCTCACCAGTTGCTGGCTGGTGGTGAACTGGCGACGGGCTTCATTGTAGTTGGCGTTGGCCACGTACAACTGTGCCAGGATAGCCATGGACATGGCCTGGCGGCGTGCCTCGACCACCTGCTCGCCGGCCTTGGCCACATCTATGGAGGCAGGCCCCGACAGCACGTTGAACAGGTTCCAGGTGACCTTCACGCCATAATCGGCCCAATGCTGGTTGATCAGGAAGCTGTTGCTGTCGTAGTGACCGCCGGCCGAAAACTCCAACCCCGGCAACATGCGCAGCATCGACTTGCGCACCTCGGCGGCACTGATACGTGCCTGATAGTCTTGCTCACGCAGCTCGGGACGGGTCGCCAAGGCCTGCTGCTCCAGCGCTTCGAGGCCCACCTTGAGCTCCGGCACGCTGTAGTCGTCGGTGGCGGCGAGGGTCAGCTCGGTGCCGGGCGGCAGGTTGATCAACGCGCCCAGCTCGGTCTTGGCCAGCGACAAGGCCCGACGTTGCTCTTCCAACTGGCGGGTGGCCTCGATCAGCGCGCGCTGGTAGCCAAGCGCCTGGATCGGATCGCCGATGCGTTGCTCGCCCAGACGCTGGCTGTTGTCCCTGGCCTGGTCGACGCGCACCATCAGCGCATCGATCTGCTTGAGCAGGCGTTCGGCAGCCACGGCCCGCCAATAGGCCGAGCGCACGTCCTGGATGATGGTCTGCACCACCTTGCGCCGACGCTCCTGCACGATCAGGCGCTGGTCGCCCTGCTGCTTGGCGCTGACGTAGCTGACGCCGAAGTCGAGAACGTTCCAGACCATGGTCAGGTCGGCCACGTCGCGGTCACGGTCCTGGGAGGTCGACGGCTCCAGGGACTGGGTGTTGGTCAGCACGCTACGGCTGCTCGACGCGCTGACGTTACTGCGCCCGGCATAACCGGCCGACAGGGCCATGCGTGGCAGCATGTCGAAGCTGGCCAGGTCAACCTGGCGCTGGGCCAGGGCCTCCTCCATGACTTTCAGGCGGGCTTCCAGGTTGTACTTGACAGCCCTGGCCATGGCCTGGTGCAACGTCAGCGGCCCGTGCAGCGCCTCCTGGCCTTTGAACATACTGGCCAGGTCGGCCTTTGCCCGCTGCTCGCTGACGCTGCGGTCAATGGGCTGGGTCTTGACCGCGCACCCCGTCACCGCCAACGCCAGCACGCTTACCGCGAAAATCCTCGATGCTTTGCTCATCCCTGTCCGCCCCCTTGGTACGGCACTGCTGTTCTTCTAATGGATAGCTTGCGTCCGCTGGCTCATGCCTGCGGCGCGGGTACCTCTACCTGCCCCAACGCCTGCGCCAGTTGCCTGGCCTGACGTTGCTCCCCCTCCCGGAAGGCCTGGAGTTGCTGCCCCAGGGTTGGAGCCCCGGTCAAACCCTTCTCTGCCTCCGCTCCCTGGCGGAACGGCTTGCCGCCGCTGAGCTCGAACTGGCCACCGTCATCCGGCAGCGTCTTGTCGAAGATGTTGGCCAGGCTGCTGGCCCCGAAGACATTGGCGTCCCCACCGCCAAAGCCGAGGAAGCCGGCCCCAGAACCATTGCCGATGGCACTGTCACCCTGGTGACCGGCGAATACCTGGGCCAGATAGCTCGGCGCCAGCGCGCCGTTGTGGATGAACAGGTTGCCCAAGGTTGGCAGCCCGCCACCCGATGTCGGAACCTCGAACAACGGTTGTGGCAACAGCGGTGACTGGTATGGCGCGGTCACCGGTAGGGGCGAGACCGACACAGGCATGCCCGGGCTGACCTGCACCGGCTGCGCGGGCGGATAGGCCCGGAACTCCGGATCACCATCGTTCGACTGCAGGGCCACGCCTTGCCCGATAAAGCCGCCGACCAGCGCGTTGCCCGCAGCATCGGTAATGCCGGTACCACTGGATCTGAGCGCCAGGGCCAGGCTGCCGGCGCCGGCCACACCGCCAACGTTGATTTGCCAGGTGCGACCGTCGAGACGCACCAGCGATTGCAGGGTGCCGCTGGCGTTGCCATTGCCCACCAGCTCGAAGTCTGCCAGGTCGACACCGCTGACATCCTCACTGAAGGTCACGGTAAACGACTGGCCACCTGGTGTCGGCGAGGGGTTGGCCACGATCGACACCACGGTGGGTGGCGTACCATCGACGACCACACCATGGGTGTCACCGACATTTTCAAGAGCCGGTGTCAGCGCGTTGCCGGCGGCGTCCCTCAGGCTCGCCCCGTTGGCCGACAGCCCCAGCACCTGGATGCCGTCGGCATCGTTGTCACCGGCCTGGACTTGATATTGGAATACCAGTGTCGGCGTGCCCGAGCCGGCCACGAAGTCGGCGTACACCGTGCGCCCGCCCACATCCAAGGCAAGACGGGGTACCCCGTCGACCACCACCGCTTCGCTGGTGTTGACCACGAAGGTGAGCACATCGCCGGTGTTGTAGAGGACGCCGACCGGCACACTGACACTGCCCACCGTGGGGGCATCGCGGTCGATGCTGTACACGGCACCGGTGAGCCCCCCGACCAACGCGTTGCCAGCCACGTCGGTGATGCCGGTCGCACTGCCATTGAGGTTCAGGCCCAACGTACCGGTCCCGCTCACACCGCTGACGGTGATCACATAGACACCGCCGCCCAGCGCTTGCAGGCCACTGAGCGTGCCGGATGCCGAGCCACTGCCGACCAGCGTGAAGTCGGCCAGGTCGACACCGCTGACTTGTTCACTGAAAGTCACCGTGAAACGCACACTCTGTGCATTGCTCGGCGACGGGTCGAGGGTGACGATACCGACCGCTGTCGGCGCCTGGGTGTCGACCAGCACCTGATGGGTGTCGGACACACCATTGAGGGTCAGGTTCATGGCGTTGCCCGCGGCGTCGGTGAGGGTCGCGCCATTGGCGGTGAGACCGGTGACGGTGACACCATCGCTGTCGTTGTCGCCGGGCTGGATGGTGTACTGGAACACCAGGGTCGTGGTGCCGGCCCCAGCCACCAGGTCGGCGAACACCGTGTGGCCGCCGATGTCCAGGGCCAGGCGCGGCGAACCCGCCACCTGCACAGCTTCGCTGACGTTGACCACGAACACCAGGGCATCGCCTGCATTGTAGGAAACCCCGGCCGGGCCTCCGACGCTGGTCACGCTGGGGGCGCGGGTGTCGATGGCATAGTTGTTGGAGTCGGTGCTGCCTATACCGGCGTTGCCGGAGCTCGCACCCACGACGCCGGTATTGTCCAGGGTGATCAGGTTGCTGGTGTCTTCGACATTGCTGGTTGGGGTCAGGGTCGCGGTCCAGGTGATGCCGCCATCGCTGCTGCTCAACCCGCTCAAGGTACCGTTGGCCACGCTCAGGTCGGCCAGGGTAAAACCGCTGACCGCTTCGCTGAAGGTGATGGTCACCAGTGATGTCTCGCCAACGCGCAGGGCCGTGTCGGCGACCACGACGGTGGCCGTGGGGACGACGGTGTCGACTGTGTAGTTGGCCGACGAGGTAGTGCCGACACCGGCGTTGCCGGCCAGGTCGCTGACACCGGTATTGTTCAGGGTGATCACATTGCTGAGGTCCCTCACCCCATTGCTCGGGGTGAAGGTGGCAGTCCAGGTGATACCGCCGTCGCTGCTGCTCACGGCGCTCAGGGTGCCACTGGCCACCGAGAGGTCGGCGTTGGTGAAACCGGTCACCGCTTCGCTGAAGGTGAAGGTTACCGTGGTGGTCTCCCCCGCTGTCAGATTGGGGTCGGCGATCACGATAGTGGCTGTCGGGCGCTGGCTGTCGACGGCGTAGTTGTTCGAATCGGTGCTGCCGGTGCCGGCGTTGCCCGCGATATCCGTCACACCTGTGTTGTCCAGGGTGATCAGGTTGCTGGTGTCGGTGATACCGGCGGCCGGGGTCAGGGTCGCGGTCCAGGTCACGCCGCCGTCGCTGCTGCTCACCGCGCTCAGGGTGCCGTTGGCGATCGTCAGGTCGGCATTGGTGAAGCCGGTCACCGCCTCGCTGAAGGTGATGGTCACCAGTGACGTCTGGCCGATGGCCAGGTTGCTGTCGGCCACCACGATGGTGGCGGTCGGGCGCTGGGTGTCGATGGCATAGTTGTTCGAGCTGGTGGTGCCGGAGCCAGCATTGCCGCTGCTCGCGCCGACCACGCCGCTGTTGTCGAGGACGATCAGGTTGGTGCTGTCGGTGATGTTGCCGGTCGGGGTGAAGGTGGCGGTCCACGTGATGCCGCCGTCGCTGCTGGACACCGCGCTCAAGGTGCCGTTGGCCACCGTCAGGTCGGCATTGGTGAAGCCGGTCACCGCCTCGCTGAAGGTGAAGGTCACCTGGCTGGTGTCGCCCACGCGCAGGGCCGGGTTGCTCACCACCACCGTCGCCGTGGGCTGCAGGGTACTGACTGTGTAGTTGGCGGAGCTGGTGGTACCGGCACCGGTATTGCCGGCCAAGTCGGCCACCCCGGTGTTGTTCAAGGTGATGACGTTGGTGGTGTCGTGCACGTTGACCGTCGGGGTAAAGGTGGCCGTCCAGGTGATGCCGCCGTCGCTGCTGGACAGCCCGCTCAAGGTGCCGTTGGGCGCCGTCAGGTCGGCCAGGGTGAAGCCGCTCACCGCTTCGCTGAAGGTGATGGTCACCGTGGTGGTCTCACCCACGGTCAGGTTGCTGTCGGCCATCACGATGGTCGCGGTCGGGCGCTGGGTGTCGATGGCGTAGTTGTTCGAGTCGGTGGTCCCGGCGCCAGCGTTGCCGGCGGCATCGGTCACCCCAGTGTTGTCCAGGGTGATGACGTTGGTCGCGTCGGTGATGGCGCTGGTCGGGGTAAAGGTCGCCGTCCAGGTGATGCCACCATCGCTACTGGACACCGCGCTCAGGGTGCCGTTGGCCACGCTCAGGTCGGCATTGGTGAAGCCGGTCACCGCTTCGCTGAAGGTGATGGTTACCAGCGACGTCTGGCCGATGGCCAGGTTGCTGTCGGCCACCGCGATGGTCGCGGTCGGGCGCTGGGTGTCGATGGCGAAGTTGTTCGAGTCGGTGGTACCGGCCCCAGCGTTGCCGGCGGCATCGGTCACCCCAGTGTTGTCCAGGGTGATGACGTTGGTCGCGTCGGTGATGGCGCTGGTCGGCGTGAAGGTCGCCGTCCAGGTGATGCCGCCATCACTGCTGGACACCGCGCTCAAGGTACCGTTGGCCACGTTCAGGTCGGCATTGGTGAAGCCGGTCACCGCTTCGCTGAAGGTGATGGTCACCAGCGAGGTTTCACCGATCCTCAGGCTGCTGTCGGCCACCACGATGGTCGCACTCGGGCGCACGGTATCGATGGCGTAGTTGTTCGAGTTGGTGGTGCCGCTGCCGGCGTTACCCGCCAGGTCGGTCACGCCGGTGTTGTCCAGGGTGATGAGGTTGGTCGCGTCGGTGATGGCGCTGGTCGGCGTGAAGGTCGCCGTCCAGGTGATGCCGCCATCACTGCTGGACACCGCGCTCAAGGTGCCGTTAGCCACCGTCAGGTCGGCATTGGTGAAGCCGGTCACCGCCTCGCTGAAGGTGATGGTCACCAGCGAAGTTTCACCGATGGTCAGGTTGCTGTCGCTGACCACGATGGTCGCGGTCGGGCGCACGGTATCGATGCTGTAGTTGGCCGAGCTGGTGGTGCCGGCGCCAGCATTGCCGGCCAGATCGGTGACGCCCGCGTTGTTCAGGGTAATGACGTTGCTGGCATTGGTGAGGTTGTTGGTCGGGGTGAAGGTGGCGGTCCAGGTCTTGCCGCCATCGCTGCTGGACACCGCGCTCAAGGTGCCGTTGGCCACCGTCAGGTCGGCATTGGTGAAGCCGGTCACCACCTCGCTGAAGGTGATCGTCACCGTCGCGGTCTCGCCCACTTTGAGGGCCGTGTCGCTGAGTGTGATGGTGGCGGTGGGCGGGACGGTCTCGTGGATGGCCACCGACACCGATGCCGCGCTCGAAGTGCCACCGTCGCCATCGTTGACCGTGACCGACAAGGTACGGGTGGCCTGGCCGATGCTGTTGGCGGCATTGCTGTTGTCGTAGGTGAGGTTGCGCACCACCGCCTGGACCGCCGCCGCCGTGGCATTGCCGTTGAATGTCAGCACCAGGTTTGCGCCCCCCGTGCCTCCGGTATAGGTGCCGATGGCCACGCCGCCGTAGCTGACCGTGTTGCCGCTGACGCCGATCTGCCCGACGCCATTGCCCTGGTTGCGAATGCCCAGCACATCTTCGCCGGCTACGCCGTTGGCGCTCACCGCCACGGTCAGGTTGCCGCCGGCGAAGTCGGCCGAGTCGCTGTCGGTGACGGTGGCATTGCCGCCGCTGTCGAGCAGCACCGAGCCTGCGCCTTGGGTGAAGGTCTGACTGTCGCCGTTGAGGTTGGCGATCACCGGGGCGGCATTGGGCGGCTGGACCACCACCGAAGCGGTGCGGGTTGTGCTGCCCATGTCGTCATTGACGCTGACCGTCACGCTGCGGGTGCCGCTGGTGTATGCCCCGGTGCTGTTGCCGTAGGCGACCACGGCGAGGATCGAGCGGTACTGGGCCAGGGTGGCCACACCGCTGAGCGACAGCACCGTGGTGCCGGAGCCGCTGATGGTGATGCCGTAGCTGGCCGCGGTGGCGATCTGCCCGGCGCTGAGCGACAAGGTTTCGTTGCCGCCGTCGAGCACGCCACCGAGGGTCAAGGTCGCACCGCTGACCTGGGTGTCGCCGTCGGTCTGGGTGAGGCTGATGTTCGGCACGATGGCCACCGGGCTGCCGGTGAAGTTGACCGTGCTGTCGTTGCCGCCGGTGCCGGTGTCCAGGTCGACCACCGGCGGCGCCGAATACAGCACCTCGTAGGCGCCGATATCAACGCCACCGCCACGGGGCCGGTCGAAGCCGCGCAGGTCGGTGAGCGGTGCGCCGACGAGGGTGCCTTGATCGATGGCGTTGCTGGCGGTGCTGGCCAACCGGTAGTCACCGGTGGCGGTGTTGACGAAGTTGACCGCGGTACCGATCAAGTTGGTGGTGCTGGTGTAGCCGCCGCCAACACCACCATTGGTGGCCGCATCGAGCTGGGTGCCGTTCACGGTGTTGCCGGTGAAAATGCTGTTCTGCACCGTCACCGTGCCGGCCTGGCCGCTGACCCAGCCGAGGCCGCCCGAGGCGATGCTACCGATACTGGTGTTGAGGAACACGTTGTTGGCGATGGTGCTGTTGGTGATGCGCACCGTGCCGCCGCTGTTGCTCAGCACGATGATCGAGCCGGCCGCCACCGTGCCGGTGGCGCCGTAGGTGCCGGTGTTGTTGTAGATGGCGACGTTTTCCAGCACGTGGTTGTTGGCGCCGCCCAGGCGCACGAGCGTCGACATGGCGGTGCCGCCGACAATGCTGGCGCTGTTGTCGTGGATCGTGGTGTTGCGCACCACCACGGTGGATCCTGCGGTGGTCGCCGAGTTGATCACCGTGCCGGCGTTGCTCTCGAAGTTGGAGTCCTCGACGGTGATCGAGCCGCCGTTGGCGCGGATCGCGCCGCCAGCGATGTTGCTGGAGAAATGACGGAAATCCAGGTTGCGCACGGTCAGCACGCCCCCGCCGTTGCTTTGCAGGCCCGAGGCTTCGAGGGTATCGCGGGTACCGTTGTTGTTGACGTCACCGCTCAAGATGATGTCGCCCTTGCCGTCGCCGTCGACATCACCGTTGATGGTGATGTTGCTGGTCACCGCCAGTGCCGTGGCCGAGGACCAGCGGATGGTCTGCCCTTTCAGGTTCTGGTGGAACACGATGATGTCGCTGCCGCTGCCTGCGGCCGAGCCGTCCACCGAGGTGTCGGTGTTCGCGGCCTGGATGGCCTCGGCCAGGGACACCTGGCCATCGTTGGTGATGGCCGAAGCATCGGTGGTGGTGACGGTGATGGTCGCAAGCGAAGTGTTGAAAGCCGACAGGTTGCCACGCTGCACGCCGACGTCCGTTGCAACCACCCCGGAGACGGTCTCCAGCGCCCAGTCCTCGCCGGCGCGGTTACCGGTGGCGTCGGACGAAGCGCCTACATCCGCACCGCTGAGCCGCGCCACTTCGTTGACGAACAGCTGGCCGTCGCTGCCGGCCCCGGTGTTGCAGGCAAAGAACCGGATGTCACCGCCCGGCGCCAGGCTGCTGCCAATACGCGCAAGGTCCGCGCCATGGCTGGCCAGCTGGTTGGCCCAGATGGCGTTGCCGGCCAGGTAGACATAGCCCTTGTCACCGTGGCTGATGATATCGATCGAGGTCACGTCGTTGCGGCCATCGAGGTAATCGGCGATCTGCTTGAAACCATCCTTGCCGTTCTCCAGCACCACCACTTCGACCCCGGCGGGCAGGCCGGCAATGAGCTTCTGGTAGTCGCTGACGGCGGAGTCGACGAACACGACTTCGTGGTTGCCCGAAGCTGCCGTGACCGGCGCGGTGGCGGGCGCCGCCTCGTGGACGGGCTCGTGGGTGGCGCTGTCGCGGGTGCTGGCCGCATCGCTCGCGGCGCTGGTGTCCTTGGCCACGCTGGCGGCTGCGACTGCTTCGACCGCCTGGGCGCCCTGGTCGGCGACCACGCCCACCGAGGCGTCGAACATCATGCGCGGCTCCAGGGCCTGGATGAGGCTCGGGCGGCTCGTGGAAACGTTGGGTGTGTGGGTGTCCTTGCCGCGTTTCCAGAATGCCATGATGCCCTCGCTCAGCCCTGGGGCTGGTTGTGCGTGCCGCCCTTGCGGGTGAGGACGGCCTGTCCTTGTTGGAAAATCCTGAACGGACGACGGGGCGCCGATGTGCGCCCCGCAGCCCTGCTTGTTGCCTACCCGGCCTCAGTTGCGGGACGGGAACAGCCCTTCCACTGCAATGATGAAGTTGATACCCAGGTAGGGGTTTCGGATCGAGAAGGGCTGGCTTTGCCCCGTGGTCGCACCGGTGCTGGCCGGAATGGTGAGGTTGAACGGTTTGAGCGTCGTGTCGCTGGCGGTCGAGGCATAGATGTCGATCGCAGCACCGGAGCCCGTGGTGTCCTTGGGCTTGGCCAGCACGCCACTGGTCGAAGGTGCGGGCAGGTCAGCATCGCCTTCCGCTGCGGGGATGGCGACCGACACCGTGCTGGCCGGGATGATCACGGGTTGCGAGGCCATGTTCAGTGACGTCAGGCTGGCCGTTGGGGCACCTGCCACCTCCCCTAGCACGACATTCGGCAACCCCGGCCCCGTCCCTTGCTGGATAGGCGCCCGGCCACGCAGGTCAGGCAGTGCGAAAGTGGTCTGGCCATTGCCACCGTAGGTCGTCCCGAGAATCGAGAACAACGCGGTGTTCTGGGCGATGCTCAGAAGCTGACCTTGGCAGAAGGCCCAGCCCCGAGGGGCGAAGTTGCCTGCGAACAAGGTGATCTGACCGAGGAACGGCTCACTCATTTGCTGCTCTCCTATGACAACACTGCGAAGACGGGCCCCATGGCCCGCCGGACATGACGCGTGTGGCGGACGCCCTCAGAGCGGCCGGTCTACGTGAAAAATCGCTTCCAGCACCGGGCGCCCATCGTCATCGGGGCTCACCGGCGTCATCAACAGCAGCCAACCTTGCTCGCCTGGCGGCGACAGGCGGAACACCGCCTGCGGCAGCTCGGTGCCGGCCGGCAGGGCGAATTCCGCCGCATAACGCTGGTGACGCGGCGACATGGCCTGGCCCTCGGTCACGGCCAGCAGCTGCGCCTCGAGCGCCTGCTCGTCGCTGACCCACAGCTGGAAGTGGCTGCCGGTGGCCTGTTGCAGTGCGTCGAACGTGGGCATGGCATGCATGGATCTGGTCCTTCAGGCACGAATGGCAGTGGTGAGCGCCGCTCGGCGCATCTTCAGGGACAGGCCGGTCTCGCCGACCACCTCGAACCCGCAGCGCTGGTAAAGCCGCAAGGCCGGGTTATGAGGGGTGACATGCAGGCCGGCGCTGAGGCCGTCGGCATCGGCTTGCGCCAGCCACTTCACGAGCAACCGGCTGCCGATGCCGCGCCCGCACCAGGCGGGCAGCAGGGCCATGTCGATGAACTGCACGTGGCTGTCGGTCCAGTGCAGGTAGACGCGGCCAATGGGCTCGCCCGCCACTTCGATGATGAAGAAGTCGGCGTCGGCGAACTGGGCTTGGTAATAGTCGTGCTGGGCTTGGAACTGCTGGTCGAGGAACACATCGATGGCGGCCTGGGGCCACGGCAGCAGGGCCATTTCGGCGGCACGGGTGGTGCCGTAGAGGGTGCGCAGGAACGCCCGGTCGACGTCCACGATGGGACGGAGGCTCACCTCGGAAATGGACATCGGGTATGGCTTCCCTGCATAAGGTTACCCCATGGTGAGGGGCGCACATCCAAGTGAATTGTCCTACACAATCTGCAGCAGCGTAGCCGAAGAGCAAGGCAAATAGCCACTACCCAAACAGGGTCTTTTCAACTTTTTTCTCAAACACCCGTTCGAGGTCGTTTGACGCCATTTCCTAGACGTTTCGCAACCGTATGGATTCCAACGCGTTGTAAGGCGCCTGGGCCCAACGGATGACCGCAGCCCGTATTTCGTCGTCGGCCTCCTCGCGCTTGCGCTGGCTGTCGGCGTTGAAGTTCATGGCCGGCTGCTTGGCGTCGAAGGCCGCGACGGCGCGCAGGTCAGCCACATCGCCTGGCTGGATGCCGAACAGTGGCCCGAGGCGTCCCCAGACGGCGTCGGGCAATTCGCTGTAGTTCACGGCGATGGCGCCGTGGCGTTCGCACAACGTTAGGCCAGCCGCGAGAATTTCGCCAATCATCCGGCAGGTGTATTCCACCGTGCCCATGGCTTGGGGGGCTGGCAGCAGGCTGTCGAGGCCCGAAGCACCAAGCAGCCCCGGCACCCGATGCATGCCCGCCTGGCGCAGTTGCGAGACAACGATTTCCAGTGGGTCGCGGTAGAGGAATACCCGGGCCGCATCGGGATACAGCGCCGTCAGCAGCGGTGCGTCGAAGATGTTCCAGGCGTCGAGCTTGATCAGCAGTTGCTGCTCGTCACCCTGGCGGCGCTGGCCATAGGCCGAGCACAGTGCGCGCAGGGCCTCGGCTTGCCAGCTTGCAGCGGCTGGATCCTGGCGCGCGGCGCGCAGCAGGTTGTCCAGCGGCGCAGGTTCGGACAGCACGATGTTACGGGGCTGGCTGGCCAGCAACTGAGCGACCAGGGTCGAACCACAACGTGAAGCGTGGAACAGCAGGGCCGTGGGGCTCAGGCCCGGACTGCGTGCATACCCGTCGAGCAGCGCCTGGACATCGGTTTCACGGCGCATCGCCTGGTTGAACGGCAGGCGCAGCGCCAGGTCGACATCGTCGCGAAAGAATGGCCGGGTCAGGCGCCGCTCGCCAAACCAGCACCAGTCCACCCGCCAGCCGGCGTCGCCTTGCCAGAGGCGAATGGGCAGCCAGCCCTGGAAGTCCAGCGGAGTATTCATACGCGCCATTGATCGCTCCATGCCTGCTTGCCCCGGCGCATGGCGGCCAAGACCTCTGCGTCGGAAAAAAACTGCCCATGCTCGGCGCCCAATCGCACGGCCTCGGCGACGAATGCTCGAGGGTCCTCAAGTGCCTGCAGGCGTGCGGCCAACGCCGCAGACTCGGCCACCTGCTGACGGAACCGTTCGAATGCCTGCCCCGCCCTGCCCACCTGCAACGTTGGCGTGCGCGCCAGCCCCTCCTCGATCAGTGCCAGCAGCCAAGGGGCTGGCGTGCAGTCGAGCACCAGGTGGATGCGTTCGCCGGGCCCGGGGTTGTTGACTCGGTGAGGTCGCGACAGGTCGATGAACCAGCATTCGCCGGGGCACATCGGCACCTGCAGGTCGTCCACCAGAAATTCAACGCCGGGCGGGCTGATCAAAGGAATGTGCAGGCGCAGGCAGCCGCCGGGGCGCCCCAGGTCGGGGTCGCGGTGCTCGTGGATCCTGGCACCCTCCCCCAGGCGCAGCAGACGGGCGGCGCGCAGCGAGGACTGGAACGGCGCCAGCACTGCTTGCCAGGCTGCTTCGCCCTGCCACCAGATCAGGTCTTTGGGAGCGCCCAGGCCAGGAGCCAGTGGCACCGAGGCATCCTCGGCGGTGACCAAGGCCACACCACTCCAGTCCCCCTCGTGATACCCCCTGTTGAAATGCGCCTGCCAGGCCTCGGCCCGGGTACGGGCCAATGCTTGCAGCAATGCCGGTAAGTCCGTGGCCAAAGCCAGTCGGGAACAACGCGGCAACGTGACCTCACTCATGCAGCGCCCTCGCAGTGAATGCTTACTAGAAACCGCTCTCGCGCACGCCCAATGCCGCCAGCCGACGCCAGGCGCTGCCCAGCAGCGACTCCCGGGCCCCATCGAGCACCACCACCCCGCGCAGTGGCTGGTTCACGTCGGGCATCTCGGCCAGCGGGCTCAAGCGTACGCCGTATTGCGCCTGCACCGGCTCCGCGCGCTGCTGGGCATCGCGACGCACGGCCACCGGCCCATGGCGATCGGACGCCAGCGCCTCGAGCTCCAGCACCGCCACGCCAGTGGCATCGACCTGCTCGACGCGCACCGGCAACGCCGGCCGCCCCGGGTCATCGGCGATGAAACGTCCCTCGCTGCCAACCGCCACGCGCCACAGATCGGCCTCGGCCAGATAGCCCCGCAGGCGCAGGCCTGGCTCGACCACACGGCCGAGTGTCTGTGCCGGGCTGACCCATTGTCCTGGGGCCAGGTCGGTCGGCAGGTCACGCAGTACCCCCGCACGCGGCGCCCGCAGCTGTAGGCGCTCACGCTGGGCCGCCAGCCCGCGGTATTCGGCTACGGCCTCGGCCAACTGCTGCTCAAGCACGCCGGCATCGCCCGCCGTCTCGCTGCGGCCGGCCTGACGCCGCAACAGCAACTGCAGGATGTCGATCTCGCGACGCACGATGGACTGGCGCGAAGCCAGGTCGGGTGACTCCAGCTCCAGTAGTAACTCCCCCTGGGCGACCACCTGCCCTTCACGCACCGGCAGACGCTTCACCCGAGCCGCCACGGGCGCGTGCAAGGCGCTGACCCGGGACGCCTCGAGCATCGCCGGCACGTCCACCGCGCCGCGCCAGGGCACCACCAGCACGGCCAGTAGCAGCGCCAGCACGGCTGCGCCCCGCAATGCCTTGCCCGGCGCCGCCTGACCACGGCGCAGCCACCACTGCTGCAGCTCCTTCCACACTGGCAGGCCGATGAACCACACCAGTTCCACCAGCATCAGGAAGATGCCCAACAACTTGAAGAACAGGTGATACACCGCCAGGGCGATACCGAAGAACAACACCGCGCGCCATAGCCAGGCGCCATACCCCCAGACCAGCAATCGCCGGCGCATCACCGGCGGCCAGGCTTCTGGAGCCGGCTCGCCATAGCCGAACAGGGCCTCGCGCAGACGCCAGCGACACAGGGCGAAGGCGCGCTGCTGCAGGTTCTCGACACCCCACAGGTCACTCACCAGGAAGTAGCCATCGAAGCGCATGAACGGGTTGAGGTTGACCAGCAAGGTGGTGATCCAGGTGGCACTGGCCAGCATGAATGCCGCCGTGCGCGCCGGGCCATCGGGCAACAGCGACCAGGCCAGCAGCGCCAAAACCGCCAGCACCAGCTCGGCGAACACCCCGCCGGCGTCGATCAGCAGCCGCGAACGGCGGTCACGCACCCGCCAGGCATCGCTGACATCGGTATAGAACATCGGCAGCAGCACCATGAACGCCAGCCCCATGCTCTGCACCCGGCAGCCGGCACGCTTGGCCATGAACGCATGGCCGAACTCGTGGCAGAGCTTGGCGAACCCCAGCGCCAAGCCGAAGGCGAGGATGCCGCCCAGGCTGAACAGGTGCGGGAAGGTGGCGATGAAGCGCGACCAGTCGCGCGCCACCAAGAACACGCCCAACGCCAGCAGCAGCGGCAGGGCCACGCGCACCATCCAGCCGCCATGACGTTCGAGTACCGGCCAGGCACGATTGAGGAAAGCGTCCGGACGCCACAACGGAATCCGGAAGAACAGGTACTGGTGCAGCACGCGCGTCCACAGGCTCTGACGGCTCGCGGCGGCCTTGGTCGCATAGCTGTCGCGCTGGCGGGCGTCCTCGGCGCTGATCAGATCGTGCTGGCCGAGGAACAGCAACAGTTCTTCCAGCGCCT
This sequence comes from Pseudomonas sp. DrBHI1, assembly GCF_002205115.1. Classification (NCBI taxonomy): domain Bacteria; kingdom Pseudomonadati; phylum Pseudomonadota; class Gammaproteobacteria; order Pseudomonadales; family Pseudomonadaceae; genus Pseudomonas; species Pseudomonas sp. DrBHI1. The sequence continues at coordinate 21,330 of NZ_NIBE01000146.1, read as the reverse complement.
GCTGGTCGACGGCCAGGCCGGGTTCGGCATTGGCCGCCGCCAGCACATGCTGCGGGTCGCCCAGGCGCCAGTGTTGCAGCAAGCGCACGGCAATGGCACCGAGTTTGAAGTAGCGCCCGCGCAACGGGTCGGCGAGGGTCCACTGGGGCGCGCCATCGTGGCCAGGCGCCGCCGCGGACAGTTGCAGGTCGGCCCGCAGCGGCGGCAGGTTCATAGCCCTAGCCCCTGGCGCAATGCCGCCAGTGGTCGACGCAGCAGGTAGTAGACCAGCGGCGCGCGCTCGCCATACAGCTTGGCGGTCCCGCGCAGGCCGATCCGCGGCGGCGCCTCCTCGAAACCGGCATCAAGCCGGTAGGCGAGCTGCCCGGCGGCAGTCGCCTGGGCCTCGTAGGCGGCGCGCTGCAGACGAGCACCATGGCGATGCAGCGGATCGCTGTCGAGAAACAGCGCCACCTCGGCGCCAGGCTGCAAGGCGATGGCATCGCCCACCGGCAGTTCCAGGCGCAGCTCGGCCTGCTGCGGATCAGCCAGTTGCATCAGCCGCTCGCCGGTCTGCACCGGCTTGCCGGTCCAGCGCTCGGCATCGGCGAACACCGCGATCCCCGCGCGCTCGGCGCGGATCTCGCTGCGGCCGAGGAGCTGGCGGGCGTAATCCAGCTCGGCACGCTTCTGCTCCACACGAGCAGCCAGCAGATCGAGGCGTGCGTTGGACTCGGCGTCGCTGAAGGCGCGCTGGGTGCTGGCCTTGAGCTCAGCCTCGGCCACGCCAAGGGCGCGCCCGGCGACGTCGGCCTGGGCCTTGAGCGTGGTGGCATCGAAGCGCACCAGCACGTCGCCAACGGCGACCGTCTGGTTGGGCTTGACCAGAAATTCGGCGATCACCCCGTCCAGCGGCGCGGCGACCACCCGTCCCGCCCGTGGCACGACCTCGGCCGGTGCCAGCACCGACTGGCGCACCGGCACCAGCAATACCAGCAACAGTGCTGCGGCCACCGTCAGCAGACGCCGCCGTGGCCAGCGCAGGCGCCAGGGGCGGACCGGGTGCAGGGCCAGCCAGGCATGGGCGTAGGTATCGCCCAACTGGTTGAGCAGGGCCTGCTCGGCGGGTGTGAAGGCTTGATCACGGGCCAGCCACAGGCCACCGAACACGTCGCCGTTGCGGTCGAGCAGCGGCAACCAATAGGCATGAGCGGCCGACAATGATTGCCAGTCGGCCAGTGCCTGGTCATCCAGCCTGGCCGGGTCTACCACGGCGGCCTGAGCAGCCAATCCAGCCCTTTGCAAACGGTGAGCGGCGCGCTCGACGAACGCCACGAACGGCGCATGGGGCTCCACCACGCTGATGCCGGTCAGCGCCCGAACCTTGCCAGCGATCAGCAGCGCGGCATGACGAAAGCCGAACAACGCCTGGCCGTCATTGACCATGCTGTAAGCCAACTGCTCGGTGCTGGCGGCCTGGCGCGCCTGGCGCTGCAAACCGAGAAAGTGGGCGAAGGCATGCTCGGCCACACCTGCGGCAGCGGCGGTCATGGCTGTTGCGCGAAGTGGGCGGTACCGCTCATGCCGGCCAGCAGCCCTTGGCTGTCGCTGGGCAGTTCACCGATCAGTTGCAGGGTCTGGCTGCCTTCGTCGATCCGCGCGCCGACACGCTTGACCTGCGCCTGCAGCGGGCTGCCGGTTTCATCCGGAACGAATTCGAACGGCTGACCGGGCTTGAGCCGCCCCAACCACCGTGAGGGTACCAGCAGGTGGATTTCCAGCGAGCGATTGTCCACCACCTCGATCAACGGCGCACCGCTGGGCACGCTTTCATGGGGCTGGGCTCGGCGCTGCACCACCCGCCCGTCGAACGGCGCGCTGACCACGCAGCGTTTGATCTGCACCTGGTACACCTGAGCTTCGGCCTGGGCCTGGGCCTGCTTGGCCTCGGCCAGCGACACTTCGAACTGGCCGACTGACTTCAGGGCAGCCAACTGGCGGTTGTGCCTGAGTTCCTCACTGGCGGCACGCACGGCGGCCTGGGCGGCGTTGAGCTGGGCTTGATAGGCGCTGCAATCGAAGCGGGCCAGGGTGCTGCCCTTTTTGAAGTCCTGGCCATCGGCGAAAGGCATTTCGACGATGCGCCCGGCCAGCTCACTGGACAACACGGCCTGGTCACGGGCCCGCAGCACGCCACGGGGATTCTGTTCGGCGCTGCTGCTGGAGGCGGTGTCGAGCAAGGGGTCGGCAGGCGACTCGTCGGCATGCGCCAGCGGCAGGTGCAACACACACAGGGTCAAAGCCAGACGGATACCGTGAAGCATGTTGCGCACTCCCTTGCGAGCTGGTTGCCGGGAGTGTAAGGCAAAAAATGATGGCACGGATACATCACCTGGATGAAGAATCGGGCGACTCGAAGGATCCGGCAAATCCTCCGAGTGGCGGTCAACGCCGTCGCAATGACCTCAACCCAGCGAACGCGCTCCCACGGCCCTGCGGGAATGTCCACGGGTGGTGACGATCCCCAGGAACGAGATCACGATCGCCAGGCTCAAGGTGGCGGTCACCTCGGCGCGGTGCTCCTCGGTGAACATCATCACGGCCAGGGCACCGCTGATGAACAGGATCACCGCCCAGGTCAGCCAGGGGAACAGCCACATGCGGAACTTGAGGTTGGCGTTCTCGCGCTCCAGCCGACCACGCATGCGCAGTTGCGAAATGGCGATCACCAGGTACACCAGCAGCGCGATGGCGCCGGAGCTGGCGAGCAGGAACTCGAACACGCCCTTGGGTGCAAAGTAGTTGAGGATGGCGATGGCTGCGCCGATCAGGGTGCTGCCGAATACCGCGGCGCGCGGTACACCCACCTTGGACGTGTGCTTCAGCAAGGCCGGGGCATCGCCACGCTTGGCCAGCGAGTACATCATCCGCGAAGCGATATAGATCGATGAGTTCATGCAGCTGGTCACCGCGATCAATACCACGATGTCGACCATCAGCGCCGCGTTCGGGATGTTCATGATTTCCAGCGCACGCTGGTAGGAACCCACTACCGCCAGTTGCGGGTCATTCCACGGCACCACCGAGATGATCACGAAGATCGACAATATATAGAACGTACTGATACGCCAGATCACCGAACGGGTGGCCTTGGCGATGTTGCGTGCCGGGTCGCTGGACTCGGAGGCGGCGATGGTCACCGCCTCGGTGCCGATGAAGCTGAACATCACGGTGATGAAGGCACCGACCACCGCGGACCAGCCCTTGGGCGCGAAACCGCCGTGCTCGTCCATCAGCGTGCTCAGTCCACTGACCTCGCGCTCAGGCAACCAACCCAGCAGCGCGGCGAAGCCCAGGCCGATGAAGCCGAGAATGGCGGTGACCTTGAGAATGGCGAACCAGAACTCGAACTCACCGTACTTGGCCACGCTGAACAGGTTGGTGCAGGCCAGCAGCAGCACCGAGGCCAGGGCGAAGATCCAGCTGTCCACCTGGGGGAACCAGGCGTTGAGCACATGCCCGGCGGCCAGCGCCTCGATGGGGATCACCAGTACCCAGAACCACCAGTACAGCCAGCCGATGGTGTAGCCGGCCCAACGACCGATGGCCTGGTCGGCGTAGGTGGAAAACGAGCCGGTGTCGGGGTGGGCCACGGCCATTTCGCCGAGCATGCGCATAACCAGCACCACCAGGGTGCCGGCCACGAAATAGGAGAGGATGGTGGCCGGGCCGGCCGCCGCGATGGCGTGCCCGGAGCCGACGAAGAGCCCCGCGCCGATGATGCCGGCGATGGACAGCATCGTTACGTGACGTGGCTTGAAACCTTGAGCAAGGTTGCCATCAGTTCCCACGGTGTTCATTGGTCTTGTTCTCTTTTTGCTGACACAAGGAAGGGACGGGCAGGGGCAGGCGAAACGGTCTCCTCGGCAAAGGGCGGAGTACGTTGCGCACGCTCTGTTACGGCCTTTTCACGCGCCCGGGCAACGCACCGTGGGGATGCGGGCTTCACTTTAAGCCGTGCGCGGCGCGAGCAAAATGCTCGAAAACGTCAGACAACTGTTCGATCACGACACCGCGTGCCCACGCACGTCAGTCAAGCCCCCGGACGTGCCTGTTTGCGTCAGTCGCGGTCACGCCGGTAGTGCCAGTAGAAGTTCACCACCGCGAACACCACGATCACCGTGACGATCATCAGGCCGATCTGCAGATTGCTCATGGTGTTCTCCAACTGGCGATTCCAGGGAATGAAGGGGTGGGCCGCACAGCAGGGCGCTCGGTTTGCGCAGGGGACGCGACAGGGCGACGCCCCCGGGCCAGACGCTTGAGCGCCAGCACCATGAGCACGCCCAGCAGCACCATCGCCAGCACCAGCAAGGCATAGGCCAGCCACCAGGGCACGCCCGCGGTCATCATGCTGAACTCGGACATGCCGCCAATGCTGGCGATCAGGTTCAGCGGCAGGAACACCACGTTGATCAGGGTGAGCTTGCGCAGAGTCTCGTTCATCGCGTTGTTGGCCAGGTTGCCACGGGCGTCCATCAAGCCCGCGAACACCGTCGAGTAGATCTCGGCCTGCTTGTGGCACTGGTCGTTCTCGATGACCAGGTCGTCGATCAGCGCCAGCACCTCAGGGTTGAAATGGCGCTTCTCGCCATGGGCGCGCAGGCGCGAGAGCACCGCGCCATTGCTGTGGATGGCGTTGATGTAGTGAATCAGGCTCTCGCTGAGGTTGAACATCTGCATCAGGTGGTGGTTCTCCAGCGATTGCTCGAAGCGTTGCTGCAGCTCGCGGGCGACCATCTTGATCACCTTCAGGTGCCCCAGGTAGTGATGCAGGTTGTCCAGCAGGATGGCCAGCAGCACATCCATCGGATCGTGCAGCGCATGGCGCTGCCCGAGGCCATCGAGCAGGGAGGCATCCGGGGCGATCAGCACCAGGTGGCCGTCGACCATCAGCATGCCGAACGAGGACACCTGGAAGGCGAAGCTGTCGCCACCGGTGTAGCTCTGCGGACGCTTCCAGATCAGGAACAGGCCATCGCGATGCAATTCGATACGCGACACCTCGTCCGGATCCAGCGCCGAAGCCAGGGCATGGGCATCCAGGTGGAACCAGGCCTGCAGCAGCTCACGCTCGGCACTGTCCGGTTCGACGAACAGCAGCACCTCGCGATCGAGCCCCTCGCGCTTGCGCAACTGACCATGGGCCAGGCTGTAGCTTTCGATCATGCCAGCACCTCGTTACCAGGCTTGCCCCCGGCGCTTCTGCTCCAGGCGGCGGATGAATTCCTCCAGCACCAGGGTGTAGAGGTCGTCGTGCAGGTAGGCGTCCTCGATGCCGGCGTCGAGGTTGGGGTTGTCGTTGACCTCGATCACCACCACCCGGTCACCGACCTGCTTGAGGTCGACGCCGTACAGGCCATCGCCGATCAGATTGGCGGCCTTCACCGCCAGATCCACCACCGCGCGTGGCGCTTCGTGCACAGCCAGAGTGCGGCATTCGCCGTTGACCTCGTCGCGCTGGGCCTGATGGTTGAAGATCTGCCAGTGGCCCTTGGACATGAAGTACTGGCAGGCGAAGATCGGCTTGCGGTTGAGCACGCCGATGCGCCAGTCGTATTCGGTGTAGAGGTATTCCTGGGCCAGTAGCAGCACCGAGTGCTCGAACAGTTCGGCGGTGGCGGCCTGGAGTTCGGCGGCGTCCTTGACCTTGATCACGCCCCGCGAGAAACAGCCGTCAGGGATCTTCAGCACCAGTGGAAAGCCCAGCCGCTCGCCAATACCTTCCAGCGCCTGAGGGTTGTCGCGGTAGAGGATTTCGCTGGCCGGCATGGCCAGGCGATGACTGCGCAACAGGTCGGTCAGGTAGACCTTGTTGGTGCAGCGCAGGATCGACGCCGGGTCGTCCATCACCACCAGCCCTTCGCTCTCGGCCTTCTTGGCAAAGCGATAGGTGTGGTTGTCGACGCTGGTGGTCTCGCGGATCAGCAGCGCGTCGTATTCGGCCAGGCGGGCGTAGTCCTTCTTGCCGATCAGCTCGACGTCGACCCCGAGCTGGCGACCGGCGCGAATGAAGTGCTCCAGCGCCTTGGGGTTCGACGGCGGCAGCGCCTCATCAGGGTCGTGGAGGATCGCCAGGTCGTAGCGCGCCACCCGCCGCGAGCGCGGTTGACGCCAGATCCGCCGGCTGAAGCCATCGAGGGCATTGGCGAAGGGGTCCTGCTGGTCTTCACGCAACTTGTGCAGCGCGCCGACCTTGACCCCGGCGATATGCCAGGTGCTGGTCTTGCGGAACTCCACCAGCAGGATCGGGCACGGGAAGCTTTCGAACAGCTGGCGGGCAATGTCTTGCAGCGGTTCCAGATCGGTACGGCCGAAATACAGGGTCAGGGTGAACCCTTCGGTTTCGCCGTAGGGGTGATTGGCCAGGGCACTTTCCAAGCTGCGCGCCATGTCGTCCAGGGCCAATCCATATAACGACTTGCGGGTCAATTCACTGATACTTCTGACCGAAGGAATGACTTTATGTCCGCGCGCCTCGGCCAACAACGAACAATAGTAACCGTGGCCTAGATACTTATAATTACGGCATAGGTTTATTACCTGGACACGCTTGCCGTTATCGGCTTCGCGTGGGGCCTCCAGGTATTCCTGGGCCGTCACGACATCCTCGCTGGGCAGGTACGAAGCCCAGTCCTCACGCCGCTCCACGATGATAACCAGCTGACTTGACTTGTTATCCAGGGTCAGTGGATAAATAACACCAGCCGTACGTGAGTGTGAACTTTCCCCGGGCCAGCCAGGTAAGGGTTCCTGAAACGATGACATATTTTAAGCCCTGTGTTGGGTAGACACGGCTTCTATTAAGCACGAAGTTTTTCGGATGTCCCGTTTCATTACGCAACTTTTACGGCGGCCCTATGCACATCGAATTTCGCCTGGCAACTGTTGACGACCTGCCGGCCCTGCTGGCGCTGGAGAACCAGTGCTTCGCGCTCGACCGGCTGACCCCGCGCAGCTTTCGCTGGATGCTGTCCCACGCCAACGCCAGCCTGCTGGTGGCGCAACGCGACGGCCAGTTGATGGGGTATGCGCTGTTACTCTTCCACCGTGGCACCTCGCTGGCCCGGCTGTATTCCATCGCCATTGCCGAACAGGCGCGTGGCCATGGCCTTGGTGCCAGGCTGCTGGAACAGGCCGAGCGCTGCGCCCTGGAGCATGACCGCGCCTACCTGCGTCTTGAGGTACGCACCGACAACCCCAAGGCCATCGCCCTGTATGAACGCCATGGCTATCGCCGCTTTGCCCTGGTCGATGACTACTACGAGGACCACACCAGCGCCCTGCGTTACGAGAAGCGCATCCTCCCGCACCCGGCGGGCGAGACGCGCTTGGTCCCCTACTACGCCCAGACCACCGACTTCACCTGCGGCCCGGCCTGCCTGCTGATGGCCATGGCCGCCCTGCAACCGCTGCGCCCGCCAAGCCGGCGCGAGGAACTGCGCCTGTGGCGCGAGGCGACCACCGTGTTCATGACCTCCGGTCACGGCGGTTGCAGCCCCCATGGCCTGGCCCTGGCCGCCTGGCGCCGGGGCTTTCGCGTACGGCTGCTGCTCAATACCGAAGGGCCGCTGTTTCTCGACGGTGTGCGCCAGCCCGGCAAGAAGGAGGTCATGCGCCTGGTCCATGAGGACTTCTGCGCCGAGTTGCAGGACAGCGACGTGGTCATCGCGCGTCAGGCGCCCAACCTGCCTCGGGTGCTGGCCGAAGGCGGCCTGGCGCTGGTGCTGATCAGCAACTACCGGCTGACCGGCAGCAAGGCACCGCACTGGGTGCTGGTCACCGCCTGCGACGACGACTTCGTCTACCTGCACGATCCCGACACCGACCACGCTCGTCACCGCCAGGCCCTGGACTGCCAGCACCTGCCGGTCAGCCACCAGGCGTTCCAGCGCATGAGCCTGTTCGGCGGGCGCAAGTTGCGGGCGGCGGTGGTGGTGTATGCAGGGGGTGAAACTGCGGTGTAAACAGAGACCACCCCCTGACCTCGGTGCGGGCGGCCACCTTTCCGCGCCTGCCGCCGACCGCGATGGCACAAACCCTTACAACTTTTCATCCGCGCAACGGTTAACGTTCACCCTCAATTTACGGACAGGTATGGACGCCATGGCACTCCTCGCCGACGACCCCTCCCTCGCGCAAGTCGAGCACTATCGCGACGACCCGCACCTGCGCGCCGAACTCAATGCCCTCACCCGTCAGACCTACGGCTTCGACTTCGAAGATTGGTACCAGGCTGGCTTCTGGCAAGAAGACAACCAGCCGTGCTCACTGGTTCGCAGCGGGAAAATGCTGGCCAACGCCTCGGCCAACCTGCTCGACTTCACCCTCGATGGCCAGCCTCTGCGTTGTGTGCAGATCGGCACGGTGATGACAGCGCCTGCGGCACAAGGCCGTGGCTACAGCCGCTACCTGATGGAAGTGCTTGTAGAGCGTTGGGCAGGTAAATGTGACCTGTTGTACCTGTTCGCCAATAGCACCGTGCTGGATCTCTATCCCCGGTTCGGCTTCCGCCGGGTGATCGAACACGAATATTTCCAAGCCAGGTCGACGCCCCCTGAAGTCAGCACGTTCCATCCTGTGGATCTTGGCGACAGCACACAACGTGAACACTTCATGGCAGCGGTAATGAAGAGTTGCCCACAGGCACGGTTGAGCCTCGTGCCGAATGTACCGTTGACAATGTTCTACTGTGACGGCCCCTACCGAGAAGCCTTGTTCCATTCCTCAAGACACGAGGCATACGTGGTGGTGGAGCACGACGGCGAACGGATGGTGCTGGTGGATGTATTCTGCGAGCGCGAACTGGTGCTGGCCGATGTGGTGGCCGAACTGGTCAGGGCAACGACCCGGGAGGTGCTGCTGGGGTTTGCGCCGCTGAGCAGCGAGGGCTTCGCGGCGCGGGTTGTGGATAACGATGATGCACTGTTCGTCTGGGGTGCATCGAAAACCTATGTCGATGGACAGGTGCTGATGTTTCCGCTGCTGTCCCACACCTGAAAGGGTATTGGGGCTGCGTGGGAGCATCGACGCGCCCCCGCCCCACACCAAACCAGGCGCTTGCTCACTCCAACACCTTGGGGAGAGCGTCACCAGGTCAGGCAGATCTTGCCGAAATGCCTGTTGCTCTCCTGGTACTTGAAGGCCTCGACCATCTGCTCCAGCTCGAAATGCTTGTCCACCACCGGCCGCAGGCCATTGGCGTCGATAGCGCGAACCATCGCCTGCTGCTGAGCGCGGCTGCCTACCAGCACGCCCTGCAGGCGAATCTGCCGCACCAGCGCCTGCACCAGCGGCAACTGCCCGGCCACGCCGGTGAGGATGCCGATCAGCGACACATGCCCGCCGATCCGGGCGGCAACCATCGACTGCTCCAGCGTGGCCGGGCCGCCGACTTCGATCACATGGTCCACACCGCGTCCGCCGGTCAGCGCACGAACCTTCTCGCCCCAGGCGGGCGTGGTCTTGTAGTTGATCAGGTGATCCGCGCCCAGTGCCTTGAGACGCTCCAGCTTGGCATCGCTGGACGAGGTGGCGATCACCATGGCGCCGGCCAGCTTGGCGAACTGCAGGGCGAAGATCGACACGCCGCCGGTACCCTGCACCAGCACGCTGTCGCCGGGCTTGAGGTGGTCATCGCCCATCAAGGCGCGCCAGGCGGTGAGGCCGGCGGTGGTCAGGGTCGCCGACTCGGCATGGCTGTAGCCCCTGGGCGCCAGGGTGAAGGAGCTGGCCCGGGCGGTCACCTGTTCACGGGCATAGCCGTCGATGCCGTCGCCCGGCACGCTGGCAAAACCCTCGACCAGTGCCTGACCATCGAGCCAGTCGGGGAAGAAGGTGCTGACCACCGCATCGCCGACCTGGAACTCGCTGACCCCGGCGCCCACCGCGACCACTTCGCCGGCACCGTCAGCCATGGGAATGCGCCGCTCGCTCGGCCCCCACATGCCGCTGACCACGGCGAAATCGTGATAGTTGAGGGAGCTGGCATGCAGGCGCACGGTGATCTCGCCGGCCTTGGGCGCGGCGGTTTCGCAAGTGCCGACCTGGACCTTGTCGTAGCCGCCGCCGGGCAGGACATAAAGGGCCTTGGTGTTCATGGGTGAGGTCTCCATCGTGGCAAAAGGTGCAGTGCAGCTTAGCCCTTTCGCGGCACAAGGCCGCTCAGAGGGAGCGCGCAGGGCATGAGGGATGTCAGCCGAGCAACGCCCTCAGCGCCCGGCAATCGGCCGCATGCCAGTCGGCCAACTGCGGCCATGGGTTGTCCGGCAGGTTGACCAATACAGTGCGGGTGCCTGCGGCCCGGCCGCAGTCCAGGTCGAAGCGGTAGTCACCGACCATCACCATCTCAGCGGGGCTCACGCCCCAGGCCCTGGCGATCTGCAGCAGCCCGTCAGGGCTGGGCTTGGGCGCCGCCTCGTCGCGCCCCAGAATATGCTCGACCGGGAAGCAGTCAGCCAGGCCGATGGCCTCGAGGGTGACATGGGCCAGTTCGCGGGCATTGCGGGTGAGGATGGCCAGCCGGCAGTCACGCCCGGCCAGCTCACGCACCAACTCCACCGCGCCGTGCGCGGCCTTGGAGGCGATCGCCAGGTCGCGTTCGTGCTCCAGCAGCCAGGCATGCTTGGCCGCCGCCTCCTCCGCCGGCAAGGCGGCCAGGTGGGTGAGGATGTCGTGGTCGGACGGAATGTCGAGCGCCTCGCGGATGGCCGCGAAGTCATGCACGGCGACCGTCAGGGTGCCATCCATGTCGAATACCCAGTGGCGAATATCCCGGAGGCTCATGCCCAGTCCTTGCGATGGCGGATCAGGCCTTCCTGGGTGGACGAGGCCACCAGTTGCCCGGCGCGGTTGAAGATGCTGCCACGGCAGAAGCCACGGGCATTGCCGGCCCAAGGGCTGTCGGTGGCGTACAGCAGCCACTCGTCGGCGCGCAGGTTGCGGTGGAACCACAGCGAATGGTCGAGGCTGGCGATCTGCATGTCCTTGCGCCACACCGACTTGCCATGGGGCAGCAGGGAGGTGGTCAGCAGGCCGAAGTCCGAGGCGTAGGCCAGCAGGTACTTGTGCAGCGCCGGGATGTCCGGGAGGTTGCCGTCGGCACGGAACCAGGCGTACTTGATCGGCTCGCCGGGCTTGGGATCGAACGGATCGCGCTCGGTGACCGGGCGGATCTCGATGGGCTTGGCGCACAGCACCTTTTCGCGGATGCGCTCGGGCAGCTTGTCGGCCATGGCGCTGGCCAGCTCGACTTCGCTGGGCAGGTTTTCCGGGCCTACAACGTCCGGCATCTGCGCCTGATGCTCGAAACCCTCCTCGTCGTACTGGAACGACGCGCTGCAGGTGAAGATCGGCTGGCCCTTCTGGATCGCCGTGACCCGCCGGGTGCTGAAGCTGCCGCCGTCGCGCACACGGTCCACCGAATAGACCACCGGCATGCTGGCATCGCCCGGGCGCAGGAAGTAACCGTGCAGCGAATGCACATGGCGGGCGTCCTCGACCGTCTGGCTGGCCGCCGACAGCGACTGGCCGAGCACCTGGCCACCGTACAGCTGGCGGAAGCCCAGGTCCTGGCTGCGTCCGCGGAACAGGTTCTCCTCGATGGACTCGAGGCTCAGCAAGTCGACCAGATCGTCGAGTACATGGCTCATGGGGTTCTCCTGGCAAGGCAATACGGCGCGGTTATACCGGCGAATGATACAGGGTTTTGCCGTTCGTCCCGTCGTACGAATGGCGACCTATTCAGCCGCGCAGGTTCTGTTGCCAGCGATCACGGTCGATGCGGTACAGCACATGGGGGCGCAGTGGATCGCCGACGGGCAGGCGCGGATGCTCGAAGCTGCCCGCCAGGTCCTGGACCATGCCAATGGCTTGCATCACCTTCTGCGACGGCAGATTGCCCTCGGTGGTGAACGACACCACCTCGTCCAGGTGCAACTGGGCGAAGGCACAGCGCAGGCAGGCCCAGGCCGCCTCGCTGGCGAAGCCCAGCCCCCAGTGGCGGCGGGCCAGGCGCCAGCCGATCTCGACCGCCGGGCCGAACGGGGCGTCGAAGTTGACGTGGAGCAGGCCGGTCATGCCGATGAAGGCGCCGCTGTCCTTGCGCTCCAGGGCCCACAGGCCAAAGCCGTACTCGTTGAAATGGCCACGGATCCGGCCAATCAGCGCCGCCGCCTCGACCCGGGTCATCGGCGCGGGGAAGTAGCGCATCACCTGCGGGTCGGCGCACAGGGCAGCGAACTCGCGCAGGTCGTCGTCCTGCCATTGGCGCAACACCAGGCGCGGACTTTCCAGTTCGAGAAGGGGGGTCATGGGCACGGCTCCGAAATCACGGTCTGGCAGTGTACAGCGTAGGCCGCGCGCATCAGTCAACCGATGCTTTTTTCACATCGGCTTCACCGCCCCCCGACAGGCCGCTTCGCACAATGCCGGCACCTACCGCGGCCTTCGTCGACGCCGCACTGCCATCGGAGTGACGCATGCACCCCAGCAACACCCTGCACAATCCGGCCCTGCTGGCCCCCCGCAAACGCCGCCGCTCGCGCACCGCGGTCGGCGCCGCCATCGGCCTGCTCCTGGCACTGGCCGGGGCCAGCACCTGGCTAGCGACGAGGACGCACATCGTGAACCTTGGCAACGAGCAACAGTTGAGCGACAGCGGCCTGCTGCAGGATTGGAAGGAAGGTGCGGTGATCGTGATGATCCGCCACGCCGAACGCTGCGACAGTGCCCCTGGGCCGTGCCTGGACGATCCGACCGGCATCACCGTGTCCGGCAGCCAGGCGGCGCAACGGGTCGGCCAGGGCCTGCAGCAACTGGGGTTGGCCGGCGCCGACCTGCTTAGCAGCCCGAAGCTGCGCACCCGCCAGACCGCGCACTTCATCCTCGGCCAGGCCGTGACCAGCGAAGACTGGCTGGAGCGCTGCGAGCACCCGTTCCCGGCCGAGGCCATGGCCCGCAAACGGCCCGGGCACAACCTGGTGCTGGTGACTCACAACGGTTGCATCGATCACTTCGCCCGCCAGCAGCATGTACCGGGCGGCGAACGGGAGAGCGGCTACGTCAGTGCGCTGTTCGTGTCGGTGGATGGCAACGGCAAGGCGCGGATCCTCGGGCGGATGAACGAGCCGGACTGGCAGAGGGTGCTGGCATCGGCAGGTCAATGAGCGAATAGCAGGCCCAGATTCGGTTGGCATCGGAGCCACCAAAGCTGGCAAGATCGGTGCTCGCCCCCATCGCGTCGACACCATGCCCCTGCCGCTGATCTACCACGACGACTACAGCCCGGAGTTCCCGCCGGACCATCGCTTCCCGATGGACAAGTTCCGCCTGTTGCGCGACCACTTGGTGGACAGCGGCCTGACCACCGACGCCGCCTTGCTGCGCCCGGAGATCTGCCCCAACGACATCCTCGCCCTGGCCCATGACCGCGACTACATCGAGCGCTACATGAACGGCGAATTGTCCCGCGAGGACCAGCGCCGCCTCGGCCTGCCCTGGAGCGAAGCCCTGGCCCGGCGCACCGTGCGCGCCGTGGGCGGTTCGCTGTTGACCGCCGAGCAGGCGCTGCAACACGGCATCGCCTGCCACCTGGCCGGCGGCACCCATCACGCCCACTATGACCACCCGGCCGGTTTCTGCATCTTCAACGACCTGGCGGTGATCAGCCGTTATTTGCTGGAGGCCGGTCGCGTGCACCGGGTGCTGATCTTCGACTGCGACGTGCACCAGGGCGACGGTACCGCGCGCATGCTCCAGGACACTCCGGAAGCGATCACCGTGTCACTGCACTGCGAGCAGAACTTCCCGGCACGCAAGGCCCAGAGCGACTGGGACATCCCCCTGCCCCGCGGCATGCACGACAGCGCCTACCTCAAGGTGGTCGAGGACGCGCTGAACTACCTGCTGCCGCTGTACCAGCCCGACCTGGTGCTGTACGACGCCGGCGTCGATGTGCACAAGGACGACGCCCTGGGCTATCTGAACCTGACTGACGCAGGCCTGGCCGCCCGCGACGAACACGTGTTGCGCCAGTGCCTGGGCCGCGACATCCCGGTGGTGGGCGTGATCGGCGGCGGCTACAGCAAGGACCGCGAAGCCCTCGCCCGGCGCCACGGTATCCTCCACCACAGCGCGGCGCGGGTGCTCGGTTGTTCACAATGACTGTGGAACCGCTTGTGGATAACCTGCGGGAAAGCCGCTCCAGCCCTTTAGCTTCCTGAGCTGCAGAGAATTGATCGTTTTTTGAGCTGTGTCGTGGCAGGCCCCGCTGAGGTAGAATGCGCGGCCTTTTCCACAGCCTGTCGCCCGCCATGAACGATCCCCGCCTCGCTTACAGCCCCCTTGTCGCCGTGATCGGCGGCGGCCCTGCCGGCCTGATGGCCGCCGAGACCCTGGCCCGGCGCGGGATGGCGGTGCAAGTGTTCGACGCCATGCCCTCGGTGGGCCGCAAGTTCCTGCTGGCCGGCGTCGGTGGCATGAACATCACCCATTCCGAGCCCTACCCCGCCTTCGTCGGCCGCTACGGCGCGCGCCAGGGCGATATCGACACCCTGCTGCGCGACTTCGATGGCCAGGCCCTGCGCCAGTGGATTCACGGCCTGGGCATCGAAACCTTCGTCGGCACCTCGGGCCGCGTGTTCCCTCGCGACATGAAGGCCGCGCCACTGCTGCGCGCCTGGCTCAAGCGCCTGCGCGAGTCCGGCGTGGTTATCCACACCCGGCACCGCTGGCTGGGCTGGACAGCCGAAGGCGCCCTGCGGATGAGTTATCCACAAGGCGAGCTGCAGGTACGGGCCGATGCCGTGATACTGGCCCTGGGTGGCGGCAGCTGGGCGCGCCTGGGCTCGGACGGCGCCTGGGTGCCGCTGCTGGCTGAGCGGGGTGTGGATATCTCTGCGCTGCGGGCGAGCAACTGCGGTTTCGAGGTCGAGGGTTGGAGCGATCTGCTCAAGGACAAGTTCGCCGGCGCCCCGCTGAAGAACATCGCCCTCGGCATGCCCGGCACCGCCTCGCGCAAGGGCGAATTCATCCTCACCGCCCAAGGGGTGGAGGGCAGCCTGGTGTATGCCTGGTCGGCGGCGCTGCGCGAAGCGATCGAACGCGACGGGCGGGCGACGCTGCTGCTCGACCTGCTGCCGGACCGGCCTGTGGACAAGATTGCACAGGCCCTGGCCAAGCCCAGGGGATCGCGCTCGATGGCCAAGCACCTGCACGGCCAGTTGGGGATCGACGGTGTAAAGGCGGCCTTGTTGCGCGAGCTGACCGACCAGGCGACCTTTGCCGACCCCGAGCGCCTGGCGGCGGCGATCAAGGCGTTGCCGATCATGCTGGTGCGGACCCGGCCATTGGACGAGGCGATCAGCAGTGCCGGTGGCGTGCGCTTCGAAGGGTTGGATGAAGGGCTGATGGTGCGCAACCTGCCTGGGGTCTTCTGCGCGGGCGAGATGCTGGATTGGGAAGCGCCGACTGGGGGCTACCTGCTGACGGCGTGTTTCGCCAGTGGTTTGCGGGCGGGAAATGCGGCGGCGAATTGGCTGGCGCGCCTGGCCTGAGCAATGCCGGGGCTGCTACGCAGCCCCGGTGACTTCAAGGTTTGCGCTTGCCAGGCTTGCCGCCAAAGCTCGGCACCTTGCGCACCGCCTTGACCGCCGGTGCCGAAGCCCCCGCCTCCTCGCTGTCCATCCAACGCCCTAGGCCGCGCTTGGCACTGTTCTCTTTCGGCTTCTTGGGTTTCTTCGGTTTCTTCAGCACCTGGCCACTGGCGTCGGTCACCGGCACCCGGTGATCGGGGATGAAGTCCGGCTCCTCATGGCGCGGCAGCACCTGGCGGATCAGGGTCTCTATCGATGCCAGCAGTTGCACCTCGTCGGCGCACACCAGCGAGATCGCCTCGCCCTTGTTGCCCGCGCGGCCGGTGCGGCCGATACGGTGCACATAGTCCTCGGCGACGATCGGCAGGTCGAGGTTGACCACCAGTGGCAAGTCATCGATATCCAGGCCGCGGGCGGCCACGTCGGTGGCCACCAGCACCTGGACCTCACGGGCCTTGAAGCTGTCCAGGGCGCGCTGGCGGGTAGCCTGCGGGCGATCGCCGTGGATGCCGTCGGCGTTCACGCCTTCGGCTAGCAGGCGCTCGACCAGTTGGTCCACGCCATTGCGGGTCTTGGCGAACACCAGCACCTGCTTCCAGCGCTGCTTGCGCAGCAGGTGGCAGAACAAGTCGGCCTTGCGCTTCTTGTCCACCGGCACCAGCCATTGCTTGACCGTGTTGGCAGCGGCATTTCGCGGGCTGACTTCGATGCTCAGCGGGTCGTTCAGCGCCAGGCCCGCGAGCAGGCGGATCTGGTCGGAGAAAGTGGCGGAGAACAGCAGCGTCTGGCGCTTGCGCGGCAACGCCGCATACACCGCCTGCAGCTCCTCGGCGAAGCCCAGGTCGAGCATGCGGTCGGCTTCGTCGAGCACCAGGGTCTGCACCTGGCCGAACTTGATGGCGTTCTGGCGGAACAGGTCGAGCAGACGGCCCGGGGTGGCCACCAGCAGGTCGACGCCGCGGCGCAGGCGCATCATCTGCGGGTTGATGCTGACGCCGCCGTACACCGCGTAGGTGGACAGTGGCAGGTTCTCGGCGTACTCACGCACGTTGGCGTGGACCTGCTCGGCCAGTTCGCGGGTCGGCACCAGCACCAGCGCACGCACCGAGTTGCTGGCGACCTTCTCCCCTTCCAGCGCCAGGCGCTGCAGCACCGGCAGGGCGAAGCCGGCGGTCTTGCCGGTGCCGGTCTGGGCGGCGGCCATCAGGTCGCGGCCGGCGAGCACGGCGGGGATGGCCTTGGCCTGGACCGGGGTGGGCGTGGTGTAGTCCAGCGTCTGCAGGGTGCGCAGCAGCGGTTCAATCAGGCCGAGTTGGGCGAAATTCATGGCAATACCGTCAGGGGGTTCAGCGAAGGCGGCAAGTTTACCCCAGTGCCACGGTGGCCGGTATTTACTTGCACACCCCTTCTTTAAGCGGCACGGGCGACTCCGGCGCCTTGCGCCACTGCGGCAGGCCGATCAGCACTACCGCGCCGATGATCACCGCCATCGCCACGCATTCCTCGGCGCCGATCTGCTCGCCTGCGAAGACGATCCCCAGCAGCACCGCCACCGCAGGGTTGACGTAGGCATAGCTGGTGGCCGCCGCCGGACGCACGTGCTTGAGCAGGTACATGTAGGAACTGAACGCCAGGATCGAGCCAAAGAACACCAGGTAAGCCAGCGCGCCCCAGCCAGCGGCGGTGGGCATCTGAGTCAGGCGCTCGCCGCTGACGGCGCTGCCGATCAGCAGCGCGGCACCGCCCACCAGCATTTCAGCGGCGCTGGCCATCGGGCCCTGGGGCAGTGGCAGGCTCTTGCTCCACACCGAACCGAAGGCCCAGGCCGCCGCGGCGAACAGGATCAGCGCCGCGCCCATGGGGCTGGCCTGCAGGTTCGAACCCATGTTGAGCATGCCGATGCCGACCAGCCCAAGAGCGATCCCCGCCCACTCCAGGCGCGAGTTGCGATGGCCGAAGAACAGGCCGAACACCAGGGTGAACAGCGGCACCGTGGCCACCGCCAGTGCCGCCACGCCCGAGGCGACCCCGGCGTGCTCGGCCAGGGTCACCCCGCCGTTGCCGCAACTGAGCAGCAGGAAACCGATCGCTCCGGCCGCACGCCACTGAGGCCAGGTCGGCGCAGGTGCGCCGCGCCAGCGCAGAAAGCCGTACAACAGGCTGCCGGCAATCAGGAAACGCACCCCGGCCATCAACATTGGCGGCCAGGATTCCACGCCGATGCGGATAAACAGATAGGTCGAGCCCCAGACCAGGTACAGGGCGAGAAAGGCGCCGACAAGCAACAACGGGAAGCGACGGGAGGAGGACATGGCAAGGGCTCGAAATCCGTTTACGGGTGGATTAGTTTAGAAAGGCCCAGGCGCAAACTTAAGTTACAAAACACGTTTAAAATACCGAAACACTTTGTAATGCATGGTTATGTGGCGCCTTTCCAATCGATTACAAAGTCAGCAGGAGTCCCCATGGACAAGTACGACCGCATGCTCCTCGCCGCCCTGCTGGAAAACGGGCGGGCCACATACGCGCAGTTGGCGCGCCAGGTCAATCTCTCGGCCCCGGCAGTGGCCGAGCGGGTGGCCAAGCTTGAGGCCTGCGGCGTGATCAGCGGCTACACGGCCAAGGTCGACCTGGAGAAGATCGGCCTGCCGATCCAGTGCGTGATGGAACTGCGCCTGGCCAGCCATGGCAATCAGCAGGCCTACGAGGCCCTGGAGAAAATCCCCGAACTCACCGAATGCCATCGGGTGACCGGCGACCCGTGCGTGATCATGCAGGCGGCCGTCACCTCGATGGGCGAGCTGGAGGCGCTGATCAACCGCGTATCTCAGTTGGGCTTCACAAAGACGTCGATCATCCTGTCGAGCGCGGTGGCGCGACGGGTGCCGCTGGGGCATCTGGACAGCAACGGCAAGAAAGGCTGAAGCCCACTCCCTTATACGTGCGCGGCTCGCAGCATCACAGATCAGTGGCGCAGCAGTAGCCGGCCTTCGATAGGCACGTAACGGTTTGCGGCGCGGATCACCGACAACGCGGTCAAGCCCGGCACACCGTATACGACGGTTTCCACGCCATGGCGTTGCATCGCTCGCTCCAGCAACAAGTCAAAATCACCGTCGCCCGAGGCCAGCACCACTTGGTCGACCCGCGCCGCCGCCTCGATGACATCGAGGGTGATGCCCACGTCCCAATCGCCCTTGGCCGAGCCATCGGCGCGTTGGATGAAGGGTTTCAGGCGCACCTCGAACCCCAGGTTGCGCAGGATCTGCTGGAACTGCTGCTGCTTGCTGTCGCCACGGTCGATGGCATAGGCCACGGCTTCGACAATCTGCCCTTCGCGGCTGACCTCGGCCCACAGCGCGGCGTAGTTGAAGTGGCAGCCATGACCTTGGCGAACCGTGTAGTAGAGGTTCTGCACATCGGCGAACAGCGCGATTTTCTTCACCTGGAGCCTCTCACTGGCAGTGGTAAACGCTCGCGGGGCAAGCCCGCTCCCACGCCATGGTGGGAGCGGGCTTGCCCCGCGATAGGAAGCAGCAGTATGCCAGAGCCCTCAGACGTAATCGTCGTCCGAGAAGAAGCCGCCATCGTCACCGCTGTAATCGGCATCGGCATAACCACCCTGGTCATTGCCCCAGCCACCGTTGTCCGCCACCTGACGCTGGCTGTCCTGGTCGTTCCAGCCGCCAGCGTCGCTGGCTGGCGCCGGCTCCTCCTTGATCACCTCGACGATTTCTTCAGGCTGCGAGTGATGGTTGAACAGGCTGCTGATGCCCTGGGCCAGCAACACGCCACCGGCCACGCCTGCGGCGGTCTGCATGGCGCCACCGAGAAAGCTGCTGGCGCCGCTGCGCGCCGGCGCGGGTGGCGCACCGAAACCCTGCTGCTGCGGTGGCGGGGCATACGCCTGGGGCGCCGGTTCACGCCAGCCTCCCGAGGAAGTAGGCGGCGCGGCCGGGCGCTGCGGCTCTGGATTGCGGGCTCCCGCGCCGAAGATACTGGAGAGGAAACCACCGCCACTGCTGGGGCGGCTCGCATCCACTTGCGCACGCGCCTGGCGCAGCTCGGCCTCGAGCTGCTTGTTCTGCTCGTCCAGGCGCTTGATCGCCGCCTCCTGGACCAGGATCGCCTGGGCCATGTAGTAAGGCGCCGCCGGCTGCTGGCGCAGGTGCTCCTCGATGCGCGCCTGGGCCTGGGCATCGCGCGGCTGGGCCGGGTCCTCGGCTTGCTTGAGACGGCCGAACAGGCCGTCGATCAGGGTTTGTTCTTCAGTGTTCATCGGGGCAACCTCGTGCGCTGAACAGGACATCGGACAGCGTCAAAGATGGAGGCCCGGATGTCGCGATTCAATTGTCCGGGCCATGAAACTTTTTTCAGCAAGCGGGCCGACTGGGCTAAAGTTACGCCCTGCTTTTTCTGCCATGCGATGTTGACCGATGAATCCGCTGAGCGTTCTGCGCGACTCCCTGTACTTCTTCCGCCGTCACCTGACGAGCATCCTGCAACTGTGCCTGCCGTTGGTCGTGCTTGAGGCCCTCGGCACCCAATTGCTCTACAGCCAGCTGGGCGAGCAGGCCTCGCCGGTCTACGGCATGCTTGTCAGCCTGCTGTTCTACCCGCTGTATAGCGCGGCACTGATCCTTTACCTCGACACCCGCAGCAACGGCCAGGACACCGCCAAGCGCGACCTGTTCGCCCGCGCGCTGCAGCTTTGGCCGATGCTGGCCCTGCTGATCGTGATCAGCTCGCTGCTGATCATGGCGGGCCTGGCGCTGCTGATCTTCCCCGGCGTGTGGATCATGGTGAACCTGGTGTTCGCCGAGTACCTGCTGGTGCTGCGCGGCCTGCCGGTGATCGAGTCGATGCGCACCAGTGCGCGCATGACCACTGGGCATTTCCTGCGCATCATGGTCTGCATGCTTTCGGTGCTGGCGCCATTGTGGTTGATCGACGGTCTGCTGCTGCAGTTGTTCCCCGAGCCGCAGCCTGGCGTGCAACTGGCCCTGGACAGTCTCAGCGGCTTCCTGCAGCTGTTCAGCACCGTGGTGCTGTACCGCCTGTTCATGCTGCTCGAAGGTGAAGCCGGCGCTTGAGACCGGCATTCACCAAGCGTCAGGCTTTCCTTGGCTTGGCCCTGGCCGTGGCTTCCGCCACCAGCGGATCGTCCGGCCAGTAGTGCTTGGGATAGCGCCCTTTCAGGTCCTTCTTCACTTCGGCATAGGTGGTGCGCCAGAAGTTGGCCAGGTCCTGGGTCACCTGCACCGGCCGGCGCGCCGGTGACAGCAGGTGCAGTTTGACCTGCTGGCGGCCATTGGCAATGCGCGGGGTGTCGGCCAGGCCGAACAGCTCCTGCAGGCGCACGGCAAGGATCGGTGGCTGCTCGCTGTAATCCAGGCGAATGCTGGAGCCCGAGGGCACGGCCAGGTGCGATGGCGCCATCTCGTCCAGACGCTGGGGCAGCGGCCAGGGCAGCAGGTTGCGCAGCATCGAGGGCAGGTCCAGGTTGGCGAAGTGGCTCAGCCGCGACACCTTGCCCAGATAAGGTTGCAACCAGTCTTCCAGGCTGGCGAGCAAGGCTTCGTCGCCCAGATCGGGCCACTCGCTGCGACCGTCCTTTTCCAGATCCAGCTGACGCAGCAGCGCGACGCGGGCCTGCCACTGGCGCAGTTCCGGGGTCCAGGTCAGCAGGTTCAGGCCC
>NZ_NIBE01000026.1:88814-100846 GCF_002205115.1 Pseudomonas sp. DrBHI1 | reverse complement strand
CCAGCGCGCCAGCTGCAGGGCCAGCCCGGCCAAGTCGGCCTGGAGGATCTCGGCGCTGCCATGGGCCGCCAACTGATCGTGCTGCGCCTCGGACCACAGTCGATAGCACACGCCGGGCTCGAGGCGACCGGCACGCCCGGCACGCTGGGTGGCACTGGCGCGGGAAATGCGCTGGGTGTCCAGGCGGGTCATGCTGCTGCCGGGATCGAAGCGCGGCACCCGCGCCAGACCTGCGTCGATCACCACGCGCACACCGTCGATGGTCAGGCTGGTTTCCGCGATATTGGTGGCCAGCACCACCTTGCGTTGGCCCTTGGGCGCCGGTTCGATGGCGGCGCGCTGGGCGCTCAGGTCAAGCTCGCCGTGCAACGGGCAGAGCAGCATGTCCGGACGCTCGCCCACGGCCTCCTGCAGGGCCTGGTGCACACGGCGGATCTCGGCCTGTCCGGGGAGGAACACCAGCAGGCTGCCGGACTCGTCGGCCAGGGCCTGGAGCACGCAGTCGACCACCCGCGACTCGACGAACTCGCCAGGCTGCCAGGGCCGGCTCCAGCGGATCTCCACCGGATGCATGCGTCCCTGGCTGCTGATGATCGGCGCGTCGTCGAGCAGGCGCGAGAGCCGCTCGCCCTCCAGCGTCGCCGACATCAGCAGGACCTTCAGCGGCGGCTCGTCGCGCAGCAGCGCCCGGCCGTTGAGGCTCAGGGCCAGGGCCAGGTCGGCATCCAGGCTGCGTTCGTGAAACTCGTCGAAGATCAGCAGCCCCACCCCCTCCAGCGCAGGATCCGCCTGCAGGCGGCGGGTGAGGATGCCCTCGGTGACCACTTCGATGCGCGTGTTCGGGCCGACCTTGCTGTCCAGGCGGATGCGGTAGCCCACGGTTTCGCCGACCTTCTCGCCCAATTCGCTGGCCAGGCGCTCGGCAGCGGCACGGGCGGCCAGGCGCCGGGGCTCGAGCATGAGGATGCTCTGTCCTTGCAGCCAGGGCTCATCAAGCAGGGCCAGGGGCACGCGGGTGGTCTTGCCGGCGCCGGGAGGCGCCTCGAGCACCGCTTCGTCACGTTGGGCCAGGGCCTGGCGCAGGTCGGACAGTACGGCATCGATCGGTAATGAAATCATGGTGGTCCTCGAACAATCGACCGAGTATAACGGCGAACCGAGGCTGCCCTATCATGGTCTTAACCTCAGGCGTGCACGATTGCCGCGCCCTTGTTTGTCGTTATCTTCCGGAGATTCACATGCGCATCCCTTCCCGCGTCATCGGTGGCGCCCTGATCGCCACCTTGCTGACCCAGCTGACGGCCTGCGGCACCCTGTTCTACCCTGACCGTCGCGGCCAGATCGAAGGCAAGATCGACCCCGTGGTCGCGGCCATGGACGCCATCGGTATCCTGTTCTACGTGATTCCCGGCCTGATCGCCTTCGGCATCGATTTTGCCACCGGCGCCATCTACTACCCTGGCGGCAAGAGCGCGCAGATCGACCCGGCCAAGCTCAAGCCGGCGATCAATGCCGATGGCCAGGTCGACAGGGCCAAGCTGCAGGCTATCCTGGAGAGCGAACTGGGCCAGCGCCTGCCGCTGAACGACCCGCGGCTGATCCAGCACCGCGGCAGTGTCGAGCAACTGGCCAGCTACGGCCTGGTACCCGCGGCCTGACCTGATCCGGATGATCCCCTGCGCATGACCGCCACCGCCGAACACCAACGCCTGCTGCGCCTGGCCACCCGCGCCTCGCTGAGCGTCGCCTGTATCCTGGTGCTGAGCAAGGCCGTGGCCTGGTGGCTGAGCGGCTCGGTCAGCCTGCTGGCCGGGCTGACCGACTCGGCGCTGGATGCCGCCGCCTCCTTCCTCAACCTGCTGGCGGTGCATTACGCGCTGCGCCCGGCCGATGACGACCACCGTTTCGGCCATGGCAAGGCCGAAGCCCTGGCCGGCATGGCCCAGGCGCTGTTCATCGGGGTCAGCGCGGTGCTGATCGGGGCGCAGGCGGTGGAGCGGCTGAAGTCGCCGGAGCCCCTGGGCGATACCGCGGTCGGCATCGCGGTGATGTTGCTTTCCCTGGCGCTGACCGTGGCGCTGCTGGCGCTCCAGCGCAAGGTCATCCGCCTGACCGGCTCCACCGCCGTGCGCGCGGACTCGCTGCACTACCGCTCCGACCTGCTGCTCAATGCCAGCATCCTGCTGGCGCTGCTCCTGGCCCGCTACGGCTGGCCTCAGCTCGACGCCCTGTTCGGCCTGGGGATCGCCCTGTACATCCTGTGGAGCGCGCTGCAGATCGCCCGCGAGAGCACGGCGATCCTGATGGACAAGGAACTGCCCGCCGATATCGGCGAGCGCATGCTCGAAGTGGTGCTGGCGATCCCCGGGGTAAGGGGGGTGCATGACCTGCGCACACGGGTCTCCGGCAGCCAGTGGTTCGTGCAACTGCATCTGGAGCTGCCCGGCGACATGCCGCTGCATGCCGCTCATGAACTGTGCGTGCAGGCCTCGCAGGTCATTCGCCAGCGCTATCCACGGGCCGATGTGATGGTCCACGCCGACCCGGTGTAGCCGGTTATCGCAAAAGCGCCATCAATTGATGCTGTAGCCACGCCCGCTCAGGCACGCCCCCAAGGCCCGTCGATAGTTGTCCGCCACATTGGCCGGCGGCGCATAGGTGGCGGTCGCCGGATCGAATCCCGACTGGCTCACCGCCCAGCGATGGCATTGATAGCGGTCCTGCTCCTGCTGCTCCGGCCCCTGGCCATACATCGGATAGGCGATCACATCGTAGCCGCCGCCCTGCTGCGGTATTGGCGCAGGCGCCACAGCGGGCGGGTTGACCACCACGTACTCGCGGCTGTCGGCCAGGTACTGGTAGTAGGTGTCGGCCACCAGGAAGAACAGCGCACCGCTCAGCCACACTTCACGGGCGTAGGGCGGCAGGTAGCCGACGCGCACGCCGTAGGGCGGTGTGACCACCACGTAGCCGCCGCCATGGGGGCGGTACCAGTAGCCGCCGGAGTAGAAGTAGTCCTGTCCGCGGTACGGCACCTTCCAATAGCGATCCGGAAAGCGGTCGACGGTATGCCCGGGATGGTACTGCGGCCCTGGCCCCCAGCCATTGCCATGACCGTCGGGCCGACCTGACCAGTCGCCACCGGGGCGCTGACCCGGACCGCCCGCTTCCCAGTGACGGTTATCGCCGTAGCGACGGGGAATGTCCTGGTAATAGCCCTGGCGTGGCGGTTGCGTCTGACGCACTTCGTCACGCGAATTGAGCGGCGAGCCACGCCGTTCGCCACCGCCCTGCTCCTGCTGGCCACCATGACCGTCATGCCCTTCTCCAGGCCCTTCGGCCAGGGCGCCCAGGCTGATGCCCAGGCCCAGCAAACCAACACCTGCCAACCGCCAGATGCGCGAACTCATGTTGTTCCTCTCGATGCAAACACCCGCCATTATCGTCGGCAGTCTACTCCGCAGAACGCGACCGGCAGATTAAATTAGCCGACATTCTGGTGCGCCAATTGCTCAAAGGCCTGAATGGGTTGCTCGCTGGCCTGGCAAGCGTAGCCTGCGGCGCAATAAAAAAGGGAGGCCTTGCGGCCTCCCTTCGGGAATTGTCGTCCGTGCTCGGCGCTTGTGGCACCGGCTCACCTCGCGCCGTCTTCTGGACAGTGCGTAGCCCGGGGGCCTGGCGGATCCTGTTGGATGGCTGGCCGCGACCGCCCGCCTAGGGCGCGTCGCCGTGGACTGATGTCCGGGCAGTGATTCTGGTGATAAAGATAGGCCAGACGCCGGGGCAGAGGATTGCGAAGATTGCTCTGATAAATAGCGCTTGCGCAATTTTTCACTCAGGATCGATAATTCGCAGCAATCCGAACAGAAAAGGCCTTTTCCATGAGCAAGCTCGACCGCTACGACCTGAGCATCCTCGCCGAATTGCAGCGCGATGCGCGCATCTCCAACCAGGAACTGGCCGAACGCATCGGCCTGTCGCCTTCCCCGTGCTCACGTCGGGTCAAGCAGCTCGAGGACGACGGCTACATCTCGCGCCAGGTGGCCCTGCTGGACCGCAAGAAGCTCGGCCTGAGCCTGACCGCCTATGTGCTGATCGGCATGGACCGGCACACGCCCGAGCGCTTCGAGACCTTCGAGGCGGCGATTCGCAGCCTGCCTCAGGTACTCGAGTGCAGCCTGGTCACCGGGATGGACGCCGACTACCAGCTCAAGGTGGTGGTGCCGGACATGGACCACTACCAAAAGCTGCTGCTGGGCAGCCTGACCCGTATCGAAGGGGTGACCAGCGTGCGCTCGAGCTTCGTGCTCAACCAGGTGCTGGCCAGCACCGAACTGCCATTGACCCACCTGCGTTGAATCCTCGCGCGTGCAGCGTATGATCGGGGGCTCAACCTGCCTGGAGTGAACCGATGGATCCCGCAGTATTCGAAGAATGGATGATGATCGTCCTGGTCACCGTGCTGATCGGTTTCATGGGCTTCATCGTCTGGGACCTGGCGAAGAAGTCCAAGGCCGGGCGCTTTGGCACGCTGATCCTGTTCTTTGTACTGGGCCTTGGCGTGCTGGCGTTCATCATCAAGAGCGTGGTGGTGGGGTTTATCGAAGGGGTGTAGCGGCCTGACGCCCCCCTTCCTTGTAGGAGCGGCCTTGTGTCGCGAAAGGGCTGCAAAGCAGCCCCAGATTTCAGCATCAAGGCAGAAATTGCCGGGGGACGCGTGCGGCTCAAAGCTTCGCTGGCACCTCGCGCCAGCAGCCCTGCTCCAGTCCCTCGATCGTCCAGTCGCCAATCCGCACTCGCACCAGGCGCAAGGTGGGCAATCCCACCGCCGCCGTCATCCGCCGCACCTGGCGATTGCGTCCTTCACGAATCACCAGCTCCAGCCAGGCGGTCGGCACACTCTTGCGAAAACGCACCGGCGGATTGCGCGGCCACAGCTCGGGCTCCTCGAGCAGACGCGCCTGGGCCGGCAACGTGGGCCCGTCGTTGAGCTCGACGCCATCACGCAGGCGCTTTAGCTGCTCCTCGCTCGGCTCACCCTCAACCTGCACCCAGTAGGTCTTGGCCAGCTTGTGCTTCGGATCGGCGATGCGCGCCTGCAGGCGCCCGTCGTTGGTCAGCAGCAGCAGGCCTTCGCTGTCCCGGTCCAGGCGCCCGGCCGGATAGATGCCGGGGATGTCGATGAAGTCCTTGAGCGTGGCCCGCCCCTCGCCGTCGCTGAACTGGGTGAGCACATCGAACGGTTTGTTGAACAGGATCAAGCGCGGCTCGGCCGGCGGCGCCTTGGGCTGGCGACGCGGGCCGGTGGGCCGCGCCGCAGGGCGGCGCGGTGTGCTACGGGGTGGCAGGGACATGGATCCTCAGCGGAACGGCGGCTCATCGAAGCTGCGCAGTTTACGCGAGTGCAGCGAGTTGAGCTCGGTACGCAGCAGATCAAGGGCGGCGATGCCGATCTTCAGGTGCTGGCTGACCGCGCGGTTGTAGAAGGCGTTGGCCGACCCCGGCAGCTTGATCTCGCTGTGCAGCGGCTTGTCGGAGACACACAGCAAGGTGCCGTACGGCACGCGCAGGCGGTAGCCCTGGGCCGCGATGGTGCCGCTTTCCATGTCCACCGCCACGGCGCGGGACAGGTTGATCAACGGACGTTCCTGGGCCCAGCGCAGTTCCCAGTTGCGGTCGTCATAGGTGAGCACGGTGCCGGTGCGCAGGCGCTTCTTGAGCTGCTCGCCACGCTCGCCGGTGACCTGCGCGGCCGCCTCCTGCAACGCCAGCTGCACCTCGGCCAGGGCCGGAATCGGGATGTTCGGCGGCACCACGCGGTCGAGGATGCCGTCGCGACGCATGTAGGCGTGGGCCAGCACGTAGTCGCCGATGGTCTGCGACTGGCGCAGGCCGCCGCAGTGGCCGATCATCAGCCAGCAGTGCGGGCGCAGCACCGCCAGGTGGTCGGTGATGTTCTTGGCGTTGGACGGGCCGACGCCGATGTTGACCAGTGTCACGCCATCGCCGTCGGCGGCGATCAGGTGGTAGGCCGGCATCTGGTAGCGGTGCCAGACCACGCTGGCGACCAGGGCCTGGGCCTCGCCGTTGTCCATGCCCTTCTCGATGACCACGTTGCCCGGCAGGACCATGCGCACGAAGCGTGGGTCCTCGCGCAACTGCTCAAGGCCATGGGCGATGAACTGGTCGACGTAGCGGTGGTAGTTGGTCAGCAGAATCCACGGCTGCATGTGCCGCCAGTCGCTGCCGGTGTAGTGCACCAGGCGGCGCAGGGAGAAGTCCACGCGGGCGGCGTCGAACAGCGCCAGCGGCAGGGTCTCGGCGCTTTCCCAGTCGTACAGGCCATCGGCGATGTTGTCGGTGGCCGCCGACAGGTCGGTGCTGGGGAACACCCGCGCCAGTTGCGCGGCGGTGATACCGCTGCCGGCCAGTTCGTCGCCCTGGTCGACCACGTAGGGGTACGGGATGTTCTGCTCGCTGACGCCGACTTCCACGGTCACGGTGTAGTCGTGCATCAGCGGGCGCAGTTGCTCGAGCAGGTAGCCACGGAACGCCGCGGGCTGGGTGACGGTGACGCTGTAGGTGCCGTCCACCTGGACCTTGGCGTAGGCGCGGGTGGTGGCGGCGACTTCGCCCTGGCTGGAGTAGGTCAGGCGCAGTGCCGGGTAGCGGAACAACGCACGCTCCTCGTCGCCCGGCTCGGTGCGGTCCTTGAGGTAGCGCTTGAGGGCCTGGCTCAAGGCCCCGGTGGCCTGTTCATGCAGGGCCGCCAGACGGTCGACGGCCTGTTCGGGGGTATCAACGACTACAAACGCTTGGCTCACACTGGGCTTCCTGTCTTAGGGGATGCATGACAGCCATCTTGCCTGCGTTGCCGGGCAAATACACCCCCACGAGGGCGTTACCCGGCCCACGCCGGCGTGGCCCTGGCCACCAGCGCCTCGGCGTCCACGCCGCGTGGCAACGCGCCATACACCCGCCCGCCGCCGCCCAGGCGACTGCCGATGAACGCATCGCTCACCGTGGCATTGCCCGCCTCGAGCAGCAGCTTGGCCTGCAGCGCCACGGCGATGTCCTCGGTCAGTTGCCGGGCGCGGTACTGGATATCACCGGTATCGGCGAAGGCACCCTTGAGGTTGCCGATGAACGCCGCCAGCCGCGGATCGCCATGGCCGTCTCCCAACTCACAGAACAGCGCCTCGAGCACGCCCGGCTCCTTCGACAAGGCCCGCAGCACGTCCAGGCACTGCACGTTGCCCGAGCCCTCCCAGGTCGAGTTGACCGGCGCCTCGCGGTACAGCCGCGGCAGGATGCTGTCCTCGACATAGCCGGCGCCGCCCAGGCACTCGGCGGCCTCGTTGATCATCCCGGGGGCGCGCTTGCAGATCCAGTACTTGCCCACGGCCGTGACCAGGCGGGCAAAGTGCGCCTGCTGCGGGTCGTCGAGGCGGTCCAGGGCCTGGCCCATGCGCAGGCTCAGGGCCAGGGCGGCCTCGCTCTCCAGGGCCAAGTCAGCGAGCACGTTCTGCATCAGCGGCTGCTCGGCCAGCACGCGCCCGCCGACCTTGCGGTGGGCGCAGTGGTGCGCGGCCTGGGTCAGGGCCTGGCGCATCAGGGCGCTGGAGCCGACCATGCAGTCGAAGCGGGTCATGGCCACCATCTCGATGATGGTCGGCACGCCGCGCCCCTCCTCGCCGATCATCCAGGCCAGGGCACCGCGGAACTCCACCTCGCTGGAGGCGTTGGAACAGTTGCCCAGCTTGTTCTTCAGGCGCTGGATGTAGAACTGGTTGCGGTTGTCGTCGGGCCGGTGGCGCGGCAGCAGGAAGCAGCTCAGGCCCTTTTCGGTCTGGGCCAGGGTGAGGAAGGCGTCGCACATGGGCGCCGAACAGAACCACTTGTGCCCCACCAGCTCATAGGGCTGGCCCGGGCCGGGCGTGCCCACCGGGTAGGCGCGGGTGGTGTTGGCGCGAACATCGGTGCCGCCCTGTTTCTCGGTCATGGCCATGCCGATGGTGACACCGGCCTTGTGCCGGTCGCCGACGTTGCGCGGGTCGTATTCACGGGCCAGGACCTTCGGCAGCCAGTAGCCGGCAAGCTCGGGTTGCAAGCGCAGGGCCGGCACGGCGGCGAAGGTCATGGTCAGCGGACAGCCGGTACCGGCTTCGGCCTGGCTGTGCAGGTAGGTCATCGAGGCCCGCGCCACATGGGCGCCGTCCCTTGGCTCGGCCCAGGGTAGCGAGGGCAGGCCGTGCTCGACGGCGGTGCGCATCAGCTGATGATAGGCGGGATGAAACTCCACCAGGTCGATACGGTGGCCATAGCGGTCATGGCTGCTGAACTCGGGTTTGTGGGCATTGGCCAGGAAACCCGCAGCCATCAGCGGACCACCGGCCAGGGCGCCGTAGGCGTCGATCCGCGATTCGGCCCAGCCGGCGCCGAACCGGCGCGACCACTCCTGCAGGGGCTGATCGAGGCGATACAGGTTGGCGCTGTCCAGGGACGGCGGCTGGTTGGTGACTTCGTGGGTTTCAGCGAACTGGTGCAGGTTCATCGGCGGCCTCCTGGATCGGGTCATGCCTGGATAACCCAGTGAAGCACCGCAGGCCCTCGAGTCAAAGTGACAAAACGGACTACATGGGGGCGCTTCGCGCCCTCAAACCCTGCGCAGTCCCTGTAACCAACGGACTCGTCAGAAGCGCTCCAGCCCCGAAACGGCACGCGTCGGCGGTATCTGCACCTGCGCCACCGCGAGGGCCAGGGTCAGCTCGAAGCGGCTGCCCAGCCCCGGCGTCGACTCATGGGACAGCTGCGCACCGATCAACTCGCCCAGTTGCCGGCAGATCGACAGGCCGATGCCCAGCCCGCCGTAACTCCGGGTCATCGAGCCGTCCACCTGCGAAAAGCGCTGGTACAGCACCGCCTGGTCCAGGTCGTCGAAGCCGATGCCGCTGTCGCTGACCGTGAGGCTCAGGACCAAGCTGTCCGGCCCGGTGCGCCGGCCACGGGCCTGCACGGTGACACCGCCCTGATGGGTGAACTTCAGCCCGTTATCCACCAGGCAGGCGAGGCAGCGGGCGAGCTTCTGCGCATCGCCGACCAGGCTGTCGGGCAGGTCGGCGGGGATGTCCAGGCTCAGGTACAGGCCCTTGGCCAGCGCCTGGCTGGCATAGCCGGCGCGCAGTTCCTGGAGCAGGCGTCGCAGGCTGAACGCCATGCCCTGGTTGCGCAGGCGCCCGGCCTGCAGTTCGGTGAGGATCAGGATGTCGTCAACCATCGCCATCATGTCCTGGGCGGAACCTGTGGCGGTGCGATGGTACTGGGCCTGCTCGGCGCTCATGGGCAAGGTATGCAGCAGCTCCAGCGATCCAATCACGCCGTTCATCGGCGTGCGCAGTTCATGGGTCACGGTGGCCAGGAACTCGTCCTTGAGCCGGTTGCTACGCGCCAGTTGCAGGTTCAGTTGTTCCAGGGTGCGCCCGGTCTCGCGCAGGGTCTGTGCCTGCTGCTCGCGCAGGCTGTTGATGCGGTCGGCCAGGGCCAGCGACAGCAGCGCTACCTCCAGTGCCGAGCCGAGCTGGCTGGCGTACATGGTAATGAACACGTTGGGCAGGTAGCCCAACACCATCAGGGTGTTGACCAACCCGCCAACGAGGAAGGCGGTCCAGGCGATGATGAACCAGCGCGCCACGCGCAAACCGCGCCACCAGGCATAGAGCCCGGCGCTGAAGATACCGACGGTGAACAGCAGCGCCAACACCGTGGCCATGCGCAGCGCCACACCGTAGCGCAAGCTCACTGCCAGCACCATGACCAGCGCGCCGCCGGCCATCAACCCCTTGAGCAGGCGGTCGAAGCCCCGGCTGAGGCTGCCAAGTTGCAGGAAGTGGCGGGCGAACTGGCAGCCGAACAGCCCGGCGGCACCGATGAACAACGGAGTGGCGGCGTTGGCCCACCACGGGCTGTCGGGCCAGAAATAGGCGATGCCAGCGCCGTTGACCGACACCTGGTAGAGACCGAACGAAGCGATATAAAGGATGTAGTACAGGTAGCTGACATCACGCACGCTGAGGTAGATGAACAGGTTGTACACCAGCATCACCAGCAGCACGCCGTAAATCATGCCCAGCACGTAAAGGCGTGTGGGCTGGTCCTCCAGGTAGGCCTCGGCCGACCACAAAGTCAGCGGCGCCTGGATCGAGCCCTGGCTGTGCAGGCGCAGGTAGGCGGTGGTCGCCTGGCCGGGTTGCAGCGGCAATTCGAACAGGTAGTTGTTCTGGCGAATCTCCCGGCTGGCATAGGGCAGCGCGTCACCGGTGCGCCGGGCCAGGCGATAGGTGCCCTGAGCATCCGGCAGGTAGAGTTCCAGGTGATCCAGCGGCGGATAGGCGAGTTCCAGAAGCCACTGGCGTGGCGCAGCCGAAGGGGCGGCGGCATAGGCAAGATCGACCCGCAGCCAGAACACCGACGTGGAGTAGCCCGCATTGAGCACGTCGTCCTGATGCGCCTGGAAGCGCCCGGCGAACGCCGCGGAACTGACCTGGGCGATGCTGGCGCTGCCATCGTGGTCTTCATAGACCTGCATGTACCGACCCAGCGGCAGGCGTCCGGTGGCGTCGTCGAATTCGACCGCTCCGGCCAGCACGGGCAAGCAGCCCAGAAGCACAATCAGCAAATAGCGCATACAGCCCCAGCATGGCCTGTCCGGTCGCGTCGCGGTTGCCTCCCATCCCTTTGAGACGACGTGATCCAGCAGAACCCATTTATCGAGTTATCCGAGCACTCTAGCATAGCCTCCAGCACTGGCAATGAGCCACCCAGATTTTGAACGCAGAGGCTCTAGAATGCATATTTCAGAATATACAGCCAGGCCAAACTGACCACTTGATCAGCAATTCTCTCGCCGCGAGCGAACCGCAGAAAAAGGTTTGGTGATAAGCTCGCCGACCATGAATACCTACAGCTCCCGCCCCGTTGTCCTCTGTCTCTCCGGCCACGACCCCAGTGGTGGCGCCGGGCTGCAGGCAGATATCGAAGCCCTGATCGCCCAGGGCTGTCACGCCGCGCCCGCCGTGACAGCCCTGACCGTGCAGGATACCGTCAACGTTTCCGACTTCCGCGTGCTCGACCGCGAGTGGGTCCTGGCCCAGGCCAACGCCGTGCTGGCCGATTCCACGGTGGCCGCGGTGAAGCTGGGCATGCTCGGCTCGATCGAGATGGTCGACACCGTCGCCGAACTGCTCGCCGCCCATCCGCACCTGCCACTGGTCTGCGACCCGGTGCTGCGCGCCGGCGGCGGCGGTCGCCTGGGCAAGGACGAGGTCGGCTACGCGCTGCGCGAACGCCTGCTGCCGCTGGCCACCATTGCCACGCCGAACCTGCCGGAGGCGCGTATCCTGGCGGAACTGCCTGAAGGCACCGCGGACGAATGCGCCGAAAAGCTGCTGCCGTTCTGTAGACACCTGCTGATCACCGGCGGTCACGGCGACGAAGTGGAAATTCACAACCGCCTGTATAGCCGCGACGACCAGCAGCACACCTGGACTTGCCAGCGCCTGCCTGGCAGCTACCACGGCTCGGGCTGCACCCTGGCCAGCGCCCTGGCCGGCCGCCTGGCCCTGGGCGAAAATTTGACCAGCGCCGTGCGCAGCGCCCTGGACTACACCTGGCGGACCCTGCGCGACGCCGAACAACTGGGCAAGGGCCAGTACGTGCCGCGCCGCCTGCCCCTGGATTTCTGTTCCTGACTCGAGGCTACCCGATGACGCTCCGCGGTCTGTATGCCATCACCGACAGCCAGCTGCTCGCCGGCCGTTTTCTGAGCCATGTCGAGGCAGCACTCGAAGGCGGTGTCTGCCTGCTGCAGTACCGCGACAAGAGCGAAGACGCCGGACGTCGCCTGCGCGAAGCTGAAGCGCTGACCAAGCTTTGCGAACGCTACGGCACTCAGTTGATCATCAACGACGACGCCGAACTGGCCGCGCGCCTGGGCGTCGGCGTGCACCTGGGCCAGACCGACGGCCCGCTCACCC